>CASCWU010000175.1 GCA_949155905.1 uncultured Lachnospiraceae bacterium | reverse complement strand
GAATGTCCGCTCTGGAGGATATTGAGGATGATTTACGGGAGGTTAAAAGGGCAGTAAGTGGTTGGAACAGCGGGCGTATCCGCCGGGTATTTTTGACGGGAGCCAATCCCTTTGTGTTGTCTTATGGAAAATTAACTGCGATTGCAGAACTGATTCACAAATATCTCCCGTCCGTCAAATCGATCGGCTCGTTTGCAAGGGTTACAGATGTGACTTTAAAGACCGATGAGGAGCTTGCCATGCTGCGGGATCTGGGCTATGACGGCCTGACCATCGGGATAGAAACAGGCGATGATGAGGCCCTGCGGTTTATGAACAAGGGATATACCCCGGCGGACATTATAGAGCAATGCCAGAGATTAGACGCGGCAGGCATTCATTACAGCTTCTTCTACCTGGTGGGCATTTCCGGCGCAGGCCGCGGAGAAATCGGGGCAAAACTGACGGCTGCCATATGCAGCCAGACACAACCGACGCTGATCGGAGCAAATATGCTTACGATTTATCCCGATTCTGAACTCTATGCTGAAATACAGCGCGGAAACTGGAAGGAGGAAAGCGAACTCGAAAAATACAAAGAGGTACGGACACTCATTGAACATTTGCAGATACCCGTCATCTTTGCGGCGATGGGAGCTTCCAATGCGTACCAGTTTCACGGACAGCTGCCCAAAGACAAAGAAAAGCTGCTGGCATTTCTCGATGAAATCACAGGAACTGTCAGCGAGGAAGAATTACAGCGGTATAGAAAAAGCGTTCATCATCTGTAGGCGAAAGGAGGAGCAGTCATGCACTTTACAGGCAGAACCTGGCGGCCGCCATATGAAGCTCATTCCGTCATTATACAGGCTGCTTCTGGCTGCACCTATAATAAATGCAGGTTTTGCAGCCTATATAAAAACCAGGGCTTCCGCCTATCGCCGATTGAAGAATTTGAGGAGGATTTAGGGGAAATAAAAAGCTGCCAGCCATATGCAAGAAGAATCTTTTGGACAGGGGCAAATCCCTTTGCCATGAGCTATGAGAATCTGAAACTCAGAGCCCTGACGGTAAGAGATTATCTGATTAAATGCCAGACAATGGCAATGTTTGCAAGCATCCGTGATATTAAAAATAAAGAAATATGGCAGCTTAGAAAGCTTCGGGCAATGGGCATTAACGGACTGAGCATCGGAGTGGAAAGCGGCGATGAGGAAACTCTTGCCCTTGCAAATAAAGGATATACAACTGCGGATATTCTGGAGCAATGCAGAAAATTAGACGAAGCTGGTATAGAATACTATTTTGTTTATATGACAGGTCTTGGAGGAAAAGGATGTGGATATCGAAATGCAAGGAACAGTGCAGAGCTCTTCAGCCAGCTTAATCCATACTTTATTTCCGTGGATTCACTTACGCTTTTCCCAGACACAGAGCTGTACCAAATGGCAGAGCAGGGCTTATTTGTTCCTGCTGAGGAAAAAGAACGAATCCGTGAATTGCAGATCCTGATCAATCGCTTACATATACGCACACACCTGTTTGCAGACACAACTTCAAATTTTACGCAG
>CASCWU010000174.1 GCA_949155905.1 uncultured Lachnospiraceae bacterium | reverse complement strand
GCAATCAAGGTGACATCTTCTCGGCGGTGTCCGGCACGCTCGCAGGCCAGACAAATCCGGCGTTCTACCTCCTCCAGATTTTTCTGGATCTCACTTGCTGCTTTTGGGTCATTCATTTTCTACCACCTTCCTGCTCTTATCGTAAAATCGTCTGATTCTTGGCCATTTCTCCTTGTAAAATAATATGATCATACTCGGAAAGCCCATAAGACGTATTATCTGCCACGATACAATATTCTTCATTTTCGTATAAAATTTCAATTCGCCGGAATACTGCATAACCTTTATTGGCGTTGTATACTCCTTCTAGCGTTGCTGTTTCCGAAAGAATATAACTATCCTCCGAATCGGTTTTCCGTATCCGATCTCCGGCCTGCAAGACTTCATCCGCTGCAATATAAGCACATTCCTCATCCTTATAATAAATCTCTGTCGCCGTATATTGATATTCGATCTCTCCCTTTTCCGTATAATGCTCTTTTACCAGACCGTCGCTGCTGCTGTCTCCGCCTTCTGTAAAAAATTCCAGCGGAACCTTAAAAAAGGGTTTCTGTACAATAGCGCTTTGCGGAATCTTTAAGCCAGATACACTGTTTAACGACAGACTGACATCCAAAAAGCGCTGATTGGCATAACGAACCATATACCGGTTTAATATCAGCTCTGCGAAAAACTCCCCGTTTTTTTGATAGACCGATACGGCAGCCGTTGCTTTTACACCGTCCCGGCGAATGATGATATCAATATACTCCCGTTCGGCTAATTTTTTGTACTGCTCCTCGTCGATTGGAAGAAGAATGCTCCATGCCTCGGAAGGAAGCAGCTTACAAACGGCGCTACCCTCTTCGATCAGAGAGGCATTTCCAATAAGCGTCCGCTGATATCCGGAGGCTTCGGTATCAAAATCCGCATAGCTGATGTTTTCCTTTGTTTTTGTTTCATAGCCGTCGGTATAAAAGGTGACAATTCCGCTTGTATCGGCACGAACCACATGAAAGCCGCTGTTGTCGCCATAGGTTTCTAACACAGTCTTTAAGCCGGAAAGCATCGAGGCACTCGAGGTCTGCAAAATTTCCGCCAAAATAGAGTCTCGCAGCGGATACACGGCCTGGAAGCGTACATCCCCCTCCTTCCGGTAGCGAAGCAGAAGATCCTGGATGGCTGACTCTGTCTCAGATGGCTCTCTGGAATCGGATTTCTGTTCCGAATCGGCCAACTGGGTATAAATATTTCCGGTTTCATCCAGTGTATATACGACATCCCGTTTGGCTGCTCTGCCGCCGTCGTTTAGATAAAAATTGACATAGCCGGAATGCTCCGCCAAAAGAGTTTCCTCTTCCCGTAAAATCAAGCCCGTGATTGTATTGTTATCGGACATCGAATCACTGATAACTTCATAAATCGAAATATGCCCCTTGTTCAAGGAGAGCAAAATCTGAGCCGCAATATAAACAAAAATAAACAAAAAAATAATCATTCCGATATTGATCCGAATCGGCTTTCGGTAACGCGCTATCTTCTTTCTCTTCTTCCCTGGCAAACAAGTTCCTCCTATTTAAGTTCCGCCTCTTCACTTCATCGCCCCTTGTAGGGGAGAGAAATCTTGCTGCAAAGAGACGCATCAAGATTTCCTCCCGGGGCGATTCCGTTCCGAGGCTGTTTTGAGTTCCGCCTCTTCACTTCATCGCCCCTTGTAGGGGAGAGAAATCTTGCTGCAAA
>CASCWU010000173.1 GCA_949155905.1 uncultured Lachnospiraceae bacterium | reverse complement strand
AATCGTATTTCATCACTGCCTTCTCATATTTGGCCAGATCATCTTTTAAAAAGCTTTCCGCCTGCGCCTGCGTGATCTTCTGCCCTGCTTTCACGCCTGCGGTATGGCCGTAGCCGATCGTCCAGACTCCGGCCGCGCATTTGTATGCTGCCAGGCGGCAGCCTTCAAACTGTTTGATTAAATTGATTCCGTTTTGTGATGTTTTCATATGTACCGTTTCTCCTCCTTTACTTTCTTCTGGCATAGACTACTCCACAATTTCCCAGTCATCAGCAAACAAATCTCTCTGTGACGGAAGCCAAGGAACATATCCAAGCCTATCAGATTTATAAAGATATGGAGCCGTCATTCCTGCCCCTCTATGCGGCCCATCAAAGTTTGGATTTTGACAGCAAATAACGCCCTCAATGCCCTCACGCTTCATGCTTTTTCCCTGCTTCATCAGCCGTAACGCTTCGCCAAATCTAACAGTATGGATATTTAAATCAATGTTGCACCCGCCGACAACTTCCCATTCGTCAGAAGCGATGTTTGCAAGGGTATAAAACACATCTTCCGTTTCTCTGATATCAAGAACCCTCCCGTCCTTGCAATGCATTTTTACGGTGTCTCCGTCTTTCTGCCAGTATCCTGCCCATGACGGCAACTTTACTTTGTTTCCTGCCTTTAATGCTTCTAATGCTTTTTTAAAATCCATATTTATCCTCCTCAAATTTCAAACCTTACTTCCACGGCTTTCTTAACTGCTCATCCGCCGCAATCGCCGTCTGTGTGAAACTGTTGTTCTTCCACCATGCCCACAGGGACGCTGCGGCTGTGACTGCCGTTGATACAGCCTGCCCCACTTCTTCATTGCTGAATGGAAGAGGGCTTTTCCCACTAATAACCAATATCTGGTTAAGCAATGCAAATCCCAGAGCTGCCGTCCTTACAATTGTTCCTGTTTCAATTTTTCTTTTCATAGTGTTTCCTCCTTCTTTTTAACTACATTCCTATCTGCGTGAATAAATACCCGATAACGGCCCCGATGATTACGGTTATGACGTGCCCGGTCACTTTGCGCCACATCTCGCCGTCCCTGTTCTCGAGAACGTCCAGACGCTCGCCCTGCTTTTCCAGCTCTTTGACCATGCCCTCCATGTTGGCCGCAAGCTTCTCGACAGAGGTCGTCAGCGCGCTGATCTGGCGTATGTTTTCCTCCACAAGCTCTATGCGGCGGTTCTGGCGCCTGTCTTCGTCTGCCAGCCTTTGGTTTTCCGCCTCCATCGCCCTGCGGAATTCCTCGTGCTCCGCTCTTGTGATTGGTGTGTCCATGTTTCGCCTCCTTCCTATGAAAAGAGCCGGTAAAGATTCATTTCTTTACTGGCTCTTTGGCTCTGAATTTTTCTATTATGAAGTTTTTAAGGGATATTGTATGGTAAACCGTTGGGAATAACTCAGCTGCTCTTTCTGGTAATAGCTGACAATGCCGGCTGCATTGATACTAATGCTCAGAATTTTTCCGGCATCCACCGCGGAAGACGGATACGAAGCGGAACCGACCACTTCTGCACGCGGAGCATACTTTTTCGGCACCTGAAACAAATTGCCTGCCAATGTGGCGGTTTTGACTATAAATCCTCCAAGAATATACACTGTGCCGTTTTCAACATAGCAGACGGGATCAGGGGCGGAGGCATTTAATTTGGTAATCTCGGATGAAAAATCTTTATATGCTAGATTTTGGCTTAAAATCCCTGTCACAGTTCCATCCCCGATTGCAGAAATATCTGTTTTGCCCAGGAGCTTGTACAGGTAGCG
>CASCWU010000172.1 GCA_949155905.1 uncultured Lachnospiraceae bacterium | reverse complement strand
AGCTCCCTGCGTCTTGGGGAGGCGGAGGCCAAAATAATCGTATATTCTTTATTCAGCATAGTTTGTATCCTTTTTTTAAACTTTCTTTTTAGCTATCCTGCAATGCCGGCATAAGGCAACTATCAGTTCCTCCCCTCAAGACAAGAGAAAGGCTACGGGAATAAAACCTCATCGCCCACATAGATTTCAAACCATCTTACGGTTCCTACCTTTCTATAATGAGAAGCAATTTCCTCCGGCATATAATCTTCGGGGACGGTGTAGATAAACACGGCCAGCGCATTTTTGCCGCCATAAAAGCTGCCGTACTCCGATTCATAGTAGCTGCAAATACTCAGTTCCAGGGATTGGGTATCTGACAAAAACGTTCCGAATTTATGGTTTGCATCAATCCCTTTACAAATATGCGCCGTATCCGGATCATTTACAAAAAATACAGATTCCACATCTAAGGTGTTAAAGTAATTGCACAGCTCCACCGCGTAAGAGGTTCGATCCCATCGCCTGATCACCTCCACGTTGTTTCCAGCCATCAAAAGTGCTAAAGCAGCGCCTGACAGAAGCAGCAGGATATTCTTCTGAAACCCGTTCCATTTTTCCTCCCACTCGTCCAGTTGTATTCCCAGGAGCAAAAGAAGAGGGACTGCGCCTATCAGATAATAACGGTATTCAATGTGTGTATTGGCAGAATACCTGGAATCTGCTATCAATAACACCAGGAAGTTAAACAGGGGCAGGACTGTAAGGAAATCTCTCACATCCGGTCTCTGCCTCTTCTGAAACAGGCGGAACATGCGAACTCCCAGGACAATCAAAAGCAGTACGACAAACCCCATTTTCAGACAATACCAGAGCCCCTCAGGCGACAAGGCTCTGATATCCTCTGAGAATGTTGCGCCGAATACGTCGAATATTCCTCTGACACAGGCCCTGAAATTAACGGCATAATTCTCTATCTTGGTCAGCATCATCCCGTTTCTTGAAATAAGACCATAAAATTTTTGGTGGAGCAAATAGCCTGTCACAAAAACAATAACACTTCCGGCAGCAAGTCCTATCTGTGAGCGCCGGTATCTGCCTGACCATGCACCCGTTTTCAAAATATCCAGTATCATACAGCCAAATAGAGGAAGGATACCGCAAAGCATCACATAAAATCCGGTTGAAAATGAAGTGACAAACAAAAGGAAAAAGTATAACAATAAAACTATCGCTTTTAAACCTTTTTCTCTTTTCCTTTCCCCCTGCCTTTCAAAAAGCATAAAGAGCCAAATAAAAAGCAAGGGGACTAATGTTTTCAGGGAGTAACAGGCTCCTCCGTAAAACATCATATTAAAATATTCCAGCATTCCGAAGGAATAGGGAGTCAAAACCAGACACAGAGTAAAAAACAGATAACGCTTCTTTACTTGCAGCCCTCTGAAAATACCGCAAATCGTCACGATATACAGCACAACATAGATCATATTGGCAATTCCCACAGCGGTATATATATTATGTATCAAATAATAGACCGGTACCGCAAACAGGAAGGTTGCGTCAAGCTCCATGGAGGTGGTGTGATTCCAGTTTTCAAGATTTAACGTACCGTTTCTGATTACCTCCTGAAAATGATAAATCGTATTGGCAAAATCGCTGTCCAATGAATTACGTACATCGGAAAAATTAAAATAAAAAATCATTCCGATCTGAAACAGCAACAGAAGCGAAAAATACCCCCCCCCGAACAAATTTTACGATTTTACTCTTATTGATGCTCTGTTTCTCCATATTTCCCTCTCTCCTTTATTCATGATGCATCTCCGGAATAAACACTCTGCTGTTGACCAGCTTTCCAT
>CASCWU010000171.1 GCA_949155905.1 uncultured Lachnospiraceae bacterium | reverse complement strand
GAGAGATCTACGATGAGATCGGAGGTCTCTTCGTCGTTATTCTGGATGGCTAACAGGTTGATGGTATTTAAGGTATTGTAGAGAAAATGAGGGTTAATCTGCATGGACAGGGCGGCAAGCTGACTCTCCTTTTCCCGCAGGGAAATCTCATAGTTTTCGTGAATGAGCCGGTCGATCTCACGTTCCATATGGTTAAAACTCTCTGTAAGGAGCCTAAAATCGCCGCCTTTGGGAACCGGTGTGCTGGCGGAAAAGTCGCCTCCGGCTACCCGCAGCGATGCGCTGATCAGTTGCTGGATGGGGGACGTGATGGTACGGGAGAGACCAAAGGCCACCCCAAAGGAAAGGGCGATCAAAGCAAGGACGCTGAAAAACTGGATCTTGCGGATAGCGGAGACAGCGCTTTTGAGAAGCACGTCTCTGGGCACAAGGGCCAGGGAGGTAAGCCCCTTGTCCGTAAGGGAATCATAGCATAAAAGAAAAGCCCTGTTGTCCAGATGACAGGTGAGGTACCCGGAGCCGCGGCAGGATAAAAAAGGCTGGGGA
Organism: uncultured Lachnospiraceae bacterium; assembly: GCA_949155905.1. Classification (GTDB taxonomy): domain Bacteria; phylum Bacillota; class Clostridia; order Lachnospirales; family Lachnospiraceae; genus MGBC131033. The sequence continues at coordinate 1,331 of CASCWU010000171.1, read as the reverse complement.
AGCAGGGAATTGACGGGAAAGGTATCATTGTCCGAGGAGACAACCGTGCCCTGATCATTGGCGATCATATAGATGCTTTCCCCATAGGTAATGCTGTCCTGGTAAAGCTTTCGGACATCTTTTTCCAGAATCTGCACGATCAGAACCGGTTTTTCCACATCGGAAGGCAGTTTCTGATAGGCATTCATGGAATGGAGCTGAAAATCCATGCTTCTTACCATGGTTAATGGATATTGATAGTCGTAGCTTTCCTTTTTCTGCAGGAATTCGGAGCCGATACGTTCGCCGTAGTCGTAGCCGGTGATCCAGCAGGGCTCCTCCCTGGCCTCCCGGGCAATCCGGTCATAACCGGCCCTGCGGACATCCTCTCCGGTGAGGGGAATCAGACTGGTATTACTGTTGAAAATCCACTTGCTGGTGTAGAAGCAAGCCTTAAAAACTTCCTTCTGCGTAGAAAACTCTTTGGCCATTTTTGACGAAAGCAGCCGGTCGAAGCGCAGACAGTCGCCTACGCTAAAGGTTTCGATCCGGGTGAAAATGTCATAATAAAATTCGTTGTTCAGCATCATATTAGAAGTGTTCTCTACTCCGTCAAGGAGAGTGGAGAGCACGTTATTGTTGGCTCTGACCACGGATAAAGTGCTCTGGGAAGCATCCGTGATGATCTGCTTTTCGTAGAAATGCATCATGATCTGCTGGAGGCACAAAAGAGGGATGAGGGCAAACAAAAGCAGAATAAGAATCAGCTTCTGGCCAAAGTACAGGTCATGGAATTTTTCCAGTAATTTCTTTAGCATTTTTTGTGTGCCTTTCTGTATTGTTCCGGGGAGGAACCGTATTTTCTGCGGAAGATGCGGTTAAAGTAGCCATTGTCTTTGTAGCCGCAGGCAGCGGCAATGTCCATAATCTTAAGATCCGTCTCCAGGAGAAGCTGACGGGCTTTTTCAGTGCGCAGATAGCCAAGATAACTGCTGTAGGCCATACCTGTTTTTTTCAGGATCTGGGCGGAGAGATAGCTGGCGGAAAAATGAACCTTGTCCGCAAGCTGCTGCAGGGAAAGATCTTCTGTGAAATGCTTTTTGAGGTAGGCAATCACATCCTCCGCAGTGTCGTATTGGCCGCTTTCCTGGGTAAAATATGCCGCAGCCCGCTCCAAAAGCCGCAGGGAGATGGCAAAGAGTTCTGTCAGGGAATTGCAGCCGCTGTACAGATAGTAGGCATCATCCAGGACACTGTCATACTCCTTTTGGGGAATCATGCCGTCCAGATCTTTTATCACGGATACCGCCAGGGAGGATACTCCATGTTTGACTCTGGCAGGGGCCTTAAAT
>CASCWU010000170.1 GCA_949155905.1 uncultured Lachnospiraceae bacterium | reverse complement strand
GTACTGCTTCAGCCTCCGCGGATTCCTCACACAGTCTGTTCGCTTCCGCAGAGGAAGCTGTGCTGCAGGAAATATTGGCATCCGTAAAGGCTCCGGCGATTCGCTAGAAAGGCAGGGGAACACCATGGTGGTACGTTGGCTGATGTATTTGGTGGTAGCGGCAATAACGGCTCTTCTTGCTGTCTTATACCCTGACTATTTGTCTGCACTTTTGTTTGTAGGAGTCCTGTTTTATCCGGCAGTGGCATGGGCAGAGCTGATGCTGCACCGGATATTTCTATCGGTTCAAAAGGTCGAATATCCGGCTATAGAAGAACAAAGCAGTTCTATCGTCAAGGCCGAAAAAGCAGTTTCTCTGCCTGTTTTCTTTCAGATTTCCAACAAAAGCCTCCTTCCAGTCTGGCAGCTACGAGAGAACTACCAGCTTCTTAACCAGATGACAGGGCAGCGTTTAGAAAAGCAGTTGAATACCGATCTGGAGTCCTATGGCAGATTTGTCCGAAAGCTATCTGTGCTGCCAGCGCATTATGGTCTTTATACCCTGGGAAAAGGCCGCCTCCGGCTGTCGGACATGTTTGGGCTGCTTTGGGTCAGGAAAAGGCTTCCGGTGCTGGAGTTGTTTCTCTGCACTCCGTTAGAGGGGAGTCTTAACCTGCTGCCGGAGACGTTATATTCTACGATAACAGATCTGATACAGGAAGCCGTTGTTGAATCAAACAAGGGAGAGGAAGAGCCGGAGCTGAAAGAAATCCGGGAATTTCGGCCGGGAGATCGGCAAAACCGGATTCATCAGCGGCTGAGTGCAAAGCTGGAAAAGCCAATGGTACGGGTACTGGAAACAGAGGAATTGCCGGGATTGTTGTTGATCCCGAAACTTTGCCAGGACACCCCCGAAGCCAATGACCGTTGTCTGGAGTTTTTGGCCGCCTTGACAGAGGAATGTCTAAACGCCCATATCAGGGCAGAGGTCTGTCTGCCGGAGGGAGGAGTCCTTCCAGTAGGAAACCAGGCAGAACGGGAGATTTGCTTTTATCACCTGTTAGCGACCGCTCTTACCGGTAAAGAAGAGGCAGAACCAGTATATTCAAACGCTTATCAAATGATTGCCTGGATCGATGAGAAGGGGATTACGTATCAGACGAAGGGAGGGGAGCCTGGTTGAAAAAGAAGGAAGTACAGCCACAGCCGATAGAAACAGAAAGACTGACCGTTTTAAGGGAGAATTCGTTTGCAGCATTTTTTCATCAAAAGGCGCTGCCCTTTTTGCTGCGGCTTTTTTTAACCTGGGTTTATGGTGCTTTTCTCTTGCGCTATTGCTGTGAAACACTGCATATCCGCTGGGAAGCGGGCTGGTGGAGGCTTTTCTTTGGTTCTAACGCTCATGGCCCTTATCTGATTCAGTTTCTCCGTTCCCCGGAGCAGATAGCAAATTCCTTTTATCATCTGGAAAATCTGGTGATTGCTCGTCTTTCCTATGCCATGGATCGGGAGCTGCTTCCCTATATTACCACCCTGCCGATGACAGAAACCTTTCCTTTTTTATTGGGAGGCAGTGTTCTTCTGTGCAGTCTTTTGTTTTGGATCGTCTATGGGAAACGAGTGCTTTCGGATATCTGGGTGCTGCTTCATATCGTGCTGTTAAGCCTTCCCTTTTTATTTCGGGAGATTCCGTCCTTTTGGAACTTTTTTTGTCTGCTTATCCTCGTATTGGCGATGATAGCCTCTCCTGCTAAGACCTCTTTTAAACAAGAGCTTGCACAAAAACGGATCGGAAGGCCGGAATACCGATATGCCGGGGCAATGTTGATTTTCTTTGTTCTTCTTTTTTTGGCTTCTGTTCTGCTTTCAAAGGAGCAGTTTCATAAAACCACCGGATGGCTCAGAGAGCAAAAAAGTGAACTGACGATATGGGGAGAGCAGATACTGGCGGGAATGGATGGAGAAAACGGCCGTTTCCCCGTCTGGGGAAAGCGTTATACCAATACCGATCCGGTCTTTGCACTTGTAGTAAAATGGCCGGAAAAGGAAGAGGATTCCAAAAAGAATGAAACGATGATTTCCAGAACCAATCTGTATTTAAAGGAATACGCGGCCATCCATTATGGTGCGCGCGGCTGGGAGGAG
>CASCWU010000169.1 GCA_949155905.1 uncultured Lachnospiraceae bacterium | reverse complement strand
GCTATATCGATGCAGGTCAGCGTTCCTTCGTATTTTCCGGCTATATAAATCCCTTTTGCCCGAAACAGGCTGCTGCCAAACTGCAACCGTTCCTCTGAATCATGATTCCCACTGATCACAAAGACCTGTTTTTTTAATCCGGCGAGCTTCGTTAAAAAGGAATCAAACAGCGCCACCGCCTCCTCGCTCGGCACCGACCGGTCGTAAATATCCCCTGCAAGCAGCACGCCGTCGGCCTTCTTTTGCTCGGCCAGAGTAAGGATTTCCTCCAGGATATACGCCTGGTCGGCGATCATGCTAAATCCATTGACGTTTTTCCCTAAATGCAAATCTGCTAAATGCAACAGCTTCATCCTTCTGTTTCCCCTTCTGTTTTACATAAATTCCAAAAAATCCACACCCTCGACTGCTTCCAATTCCTCGTGAAGCTTTTGGTGATCCATCGCCTTTAACAGTTTAAGGCTCGCTGTCATCCCCACCAGGCTGCTTTCTGCCTCGTCCTTCATCAGCTCAATATCCGATACCCGGATGCCTCTTTCCCTGGCAAAATCCAGTACATGACGGACAGCCGCAATATCCTCTAGCTCCAAATAAATGAAAATAACTCTGGCGCTGTCCATAAAAGGCTCCTCCAAACGCTGCAGCAAGCTGTTGACGCCCCAGATCAGAGCCGTTCCTGCCAGCGAGGCGACATAAAAACCTGCACCGATAGCCAGTCCCAGACAGCCCGATGCCCAAAGCGTCGCGGCCGTCGTCAAACCGCGGATTTTTCTCCGGCCTGTCACCAAAATGGTTCCCGCACCCAAAAAGCCGATCCCGCTGACGACCTGCGCTGCCATCCGGGTCGGGTCTCCTGTACCGTATTTTTGAATCATAAATTCATTGGTCATCACCGTCAGGGCAGAGCCCAGGCACACCAAAACATGCGTCCGAAACCCTGCCGGACGTCCCTTCCTGCCCCGTTCCATTCCGATTACGCCGCCGCAGACTACCGCCAACAGCAGTCTAAGGATTATCTGCAGCCATACCCATACTTCCTCCCATGTCAAAACCGGCATCCTACCTTTCCTTCCATTGCTAGCTAAAGCTTTTTCGTAAAGCAGACAATTCTGTTTGCCTCTGAAAAATTCATCGCCTTATGAAAGCTTATGCTCTTTTCGTTTTCCAGTTCACAATCGCTGGCAAATTCCCGACAGCCGCATTCCCTGACCCAAGCCTCACACTCTGCCAAAAGTTCCCCTGCATACCCCCGATGACGGTAGCCTTCCTCCTTATAGGATAAAAAGAACTCGACTATCCCTTAGCCGAGTTCCTTCCCGTCTTTTTTATTCAAAAAATTCATTCATTTTTTCATTTACTTTATCCATGAATTTCTTCTTTTTCCCTTTTCCTTCCTTGTGATGCTCTACTCCGCTGTTCTTTTCATTCGAGGACATCGTCGCATCCAGCTTTTCTAGCAGCTCCTTCTGCTCAGCAGTGAGCTGCGTCGGCACCTGTACGACAAGTGTAACGTACTGATCGCCCCGTACCTCCTTATTGCGCAGCGTCGGTACGCCCTTTCCGCGCAACCGCACCTTTGTATCCGTCTGAGTACCTGGCTTAACTGTATAAAGCACATCGCCGTCCACGGTGCTGATCCGGACGTCTCCGCCCAGGGCTGCCCTCGTATAAGAAATCGGTGCAGAGGAATAAATATCAAAGCCGTTCCTCTGGAAAATCGGATGGCGGCTGACCGATACCTCTACTAATAAATCACCTCTTCCGCCGCCGTTGACACCTGGCTCACCCTTATCCCGGATACGAATGCTCTGCCCGTCGTCAATCCCTGCTGGAATCGTCACCTGAATCTTTTTCCGGTTCGTAATGTAGCCGGTCCCGCGGCAGTCCGGACATTTGTCCTTGATAATCTTACCGGTACCCCGGCAATCCGGACAGGCCTGTACGTTTCGTACCATCCCGAATAGAGACTGTTGCGTATAGACAACCTGACCCTTGCCGCCGCATTTGGAACAGGTTTCCGGCTGCGTGCCAGGCTTGGCTCCGCTTCCGTGACAGGTAGCACATTCATCCTTTAAATTCAGCTCCAGCTCCTTTTCACAGCCGAATACTGCCTCTTCAAACGTAATCCGAACTCCGGTACGGATA
>CASCWU010000168.1 GCA_949155905.1 uncultured Lachnospiraceae bacterium | reverse complement strand
ACTGTATACCGTATCTGCCAGTCTGGTGGCGGAATGCCTGATTGCAGGAGAAGACGTCGAGCTGCCTCGGCTTGGAACCTTTCTCCTCAAGGAAAAACATGCCAGACATCTCATTTCCGGCCAGGATACAAGAACGGAAAGCCTCTGTATTTATCCGGCTTTCCAGATTGCCTACGGGTTAAAAACCAGAGTAAAGAACGGCTGTAAATACTCAAAGGCAGCGGCCTGCCCAAAGCGGGAATCCTCCAGGGCGGGAACCCTCCGGGGCGAAAACAGCTAAAAAGTTACGAAACACCGATTTAACCCTTTGTTTTTTTGGCGGTTTTTCCACAGGCTTTTTTCGGAACTTCCGTCAAAAAACGGAGAGTTTTGGATAAGGGAGCTATAGGAAGCCGCCGAAATCAAAAACGCTATACCAACGGCTGTTCGGGAAATATCATTTTTATGACCGCCTATACCTGCCCCAAAGATGTACCCCCAGCACCAGCAAGGCGATAGACAGCGGATACACCGTCCATGCCAAAGCCTGGAACCCAACACTGGCCGGAGCACTGTTCTGCCACGGCGGTGCCGTACTTAAAAACCGATACTCCCCGCCAGCCCAAGCCGACCCGACATTGGAGCCAATCATCGCAACCGCAATGAACAAGCTGCCCCAAAACCGCGGATGTTTCGAGAAAAGTCTCATAGTGCTTCCATTCCTTTCAAAATCGTAGTAGCCGGACTTCAACCCAGCATTTTAATAAACGTATTTACATTTTAGAGTATATACTGTTTTCAGATAAAAGTCAAAATGTTTATCATTGAACCAGCACAAAAACCATCTTAGCTATTTATACGAGGGAGGGAAACGATGAATCTTCATCTACAGGCCTTACAGCCGTTTCTGCTGTTTGACAAAGCCATTCCTTACAACGAAGCGATCACGCTTCACCCAGTCCGTATGAAAGACTATTTATCCTTCCAGCAATTCCAGCTTGCCTTGACCTTACGCAAGGATTCCATTTTCCGTAAAAAGGAATATGTAAAAATGGGATATCTTGCCTTCCTCCAATACGCCTGCCGTAATACCAGCCTTGCCATGGAATATGACCTGCCTCTCCTTCCCTTCTATTATGATTTCCTGATTGGGCTGCTGCAGCTGGTTTGCGGAGAAGAGACGAAAATCCGCTATTCGCCCCAAACTTTGGCGATTACCGTAAACGGCTTTGCCCTGACGGAACGTGTCTTTGACGATATCCGCAAAATTCTCCTTCTGCAAAATGATATCGACTTTGATCCAGAGGAATTCAAAAACATCGACACGGTTCATGCCCTGGAAAAAGCCAGAGAATTTGAAGCGAAAAAAAAGCAGGAGCAGGCGGAAATCGAAGACTATATTGACTCTCTTGCCGTCGGCCTGGGACTTCGGGCAGACGAAATCGCCGACCTGACCATCCGCAAATTCTGGCGTTATGTCAAACGGATGAACCGGCATGAGGAATACCTTGCCTGCCGCTTTGGACAAATGAGCGGCTTTGTCACCTTCAAAGAACCTCTGTCCTCCTGGATGACAAGCATCGGGCTTTTGGACAGAGAGGAAGCCCTGAAAACAGACGAAGGCGAACTAAGGGGAAAAATCAATGGATAGCTCCTCTTGTTTTCCTATAAAAACAACTTTATGAAAGTGAGGAATTATAATGGGAACTGTATTAGACGAACGTTCAAAGGATTTTTTAGTATCTTCTGCTGACATTGCCTTTTTGGTAGACGGTATGTTGGCCTTTACCGGCACTACCTCCTTAAACACCTCGATTTCCGTCTCTACCGAGGATCAGGAAATCACCGGCGGCAAGGGAGGGAAAACACTCTATAAGTACAAATACGGCAGGAAGCTTTCTCTTTCGATCGAAATGGCAGAATGGCGGCTCGCTTATATCGCAGCTAACGTCGGCTCTACCATTTTCGAGGGCTTAGAGGACGTCTTCTCCGTTGCCGAGTGTGTCACCTTGACAAACGGCGTCGGCACCTTAAAGAAAGTACCGGTCGGAACGGTCTATGTAGAAATGCCGGACGGCTCTACGGTAGAAGTTACCCCGGAAGGCTCTACGATTACCGTTGGCGAGGCAGACGGCTCTGTACTGGCCACCTACCAGTACAACACCAATGTAAAGCGCATCACCATCGACGCCGCTTCTACC
>CASCWU010000167.1 GCA_949155905.1 uncultured Lachnospiraceae bacterium | reverse complement strand
TTTGCAGGATGCAAAAGGAAGCCCCTACCTCTTTAGGTGGGGGAGGATGTCACTTATGAAAGGCGCCAGGAGAGGTAAGCCTGGGAAATAAGCAGGAAAAATGGATGATAAAAAACAGAAGGGCGGATGATAAATATGAATAAATTTTCGAGAGAACGGGTAAAGGGCTTTTTACATACCGACGGCAGGAAAATGGTCAACGGCGATGGAGAAACCATCGTGCTGCGAGGATGGGGCGCAGGGAACTGGGCGAATCCGGAAGGCTTTATGATCGGGATTCAGCAAGGCTTTGGCGGAGGCATGGAGTTTGGAAAATTCGCCCTGCCGGGCCGGTTTGAACGGGGCAGAAGCATGAACGCCGCTATCCGGGAGCTGTGCGGCAGTGAATATGCAAAAAGCTTTTGGGGGCGATGGATGAGGAACCATTTGGGCGAGGCCGATATCCGTTTGATGGCAGAGCAGGGCTACAATTCGGTCAGACTTCCGGTGACGGCCTGGTTGTTTTTGCCGGAGGAGCCGGAGATCCGTTTTGAAGAGGAGAGCTTTGCAGTGCTTGACGAGGTATTGGATTGGTGTGAAAAATACCGGATTTATGCAATTTTGGATCTGCATGGCGCGCCGGGCGGACAGTCGGCTCTTCCGTGCGACGATGGAATAGATACGGTTCCGCATTTGTTTTTGGAGCCGGAAAGCCGGGAAAGAACGATGCTGCTGTGGGAGGAATTTGCCAGAAGATACCGGGACAGATGGATTGTCGGCGGCTATGATCTGTTAAACGAGCCGCTTTCCGGGCCGGGCTGGGAGCATTTGATACCAGATTTGGCTTGTTTTTATGAGGATCTGATCGCCAGGATTCGGGCGATTGATAAAAACCATATGCTGACCTTAGAGGGAGCAGGCTTTTCTATGGATATGGAGATTTTTGACGAGTACTACGATCCGAAATGCCGGAATTGGTGTATTCATACGCATTATTACGGATTTTCTCCAGAGCCGCGGGAGCTGTACCGGTTCCTGGATTCAAGCCTGCGCTGGAACGTTCCGATCTGGATTGGCGAGGGCGGTTCCGATCCGGTGTCAAATTCGATTTATTATGAGATGGCGGCAAAATTCGATATCGGCTATGCGCTTTGGTCGTGGAAGGCCGCTGCCGACCAGGAGGGGCATGGAAACGGAGCCGTGCTGTATTCGTTGCCGGAGGGCTGGGAGGCTATCGCGGAATATGCCACAAAGGGAGGAGCGCGTCCATCCTATCAGGAGGCGCAGCGGATTTTAGACGCTATGTTAGAAAATCTGAAGCTGGAGCATTGCCAGATACATGGGAAGGATGCGCGCTATAATCTGAGACAGCCAGGCATTACCCTTCCAGCGGCAGGCTTTGACTATGATCCGGTGCCGGGAGCGGTCAGCAAGGGAGAATGGAACTACGGCAATGCGTTTGCCTTTCGTACCGAGGAGCGTATAAAGCTTGTGCTGCGTCCGGGTGGAAGGCCGCCGAAAAAGCCTGTTATTCCGCAGACGGGCAGGCCGGAAGATCGTCCCGATCCATTAAAGACGCTATGGGTAGAGCTGGCAGAGGGAGAATATGTAAGCTACACGATCCGGGAGGTAAAGAAGTACTGTGCGGTGACAGCGTGGATGAGAGGCAGGGCAGAGGACGGCAGCCAGATTCAGGCGACAGTCAGAAGGCCGGAGGGAGACAGCGAGGGAAAGGCAAAGGAAATAGAGCTGTTGTATTCGGAAGCAACGAAGGGCGTGCAGATCGCCGCCCTGCCGGAAGGAGAAGCCTGGGAGGTACGGATTTTAGTGACAAAGGGCTGCGTCCAGATAGAGAAGATAGCGTTTTCCAGCGCAGCATAGTCTTATAAACAGTCTTGAAGTCTTGTAAGCCCTGGGAAGATGCACAAAATAGCAAAAAATCAGCAAAAAATAAGTCATAGCAAAAAAATGGACATTCCAGTGAAATGTCAGACAACTTGGAATGTCCATTCTTTTATATCCAGACAAGAAGTTAAAAAGTGAACCTTTTCAGAACAATCATTTTCCTGTAAAATAAAAAAGAACCTTCTTATGAGAAAGGGCAGAAAACGGCCTGGTTGGAAATCGGTGTAAAGGCACTACAAGAAAAGGAGTGCAAGGAAGGCAGTGCAATAAAAGGAGTGGGTATAAAATGAAACAATATGGGGAGCCGGTGTTCGGTGCGGTAAGAGAGGAATATCCGGTCGTAGCGACGACGCATGGCAAGGTAATGGGCGCCACACGGGACGGAGTGGCAATTTTCAGAGGG
>CASCWU010000166.1 GCA_949155905.1 uncultured Lachnospiraceae bacterium | reverse complement strand
TAGTGGCAGGATTCGCAGTAATAATGGGCAGGCAGGGAATTGACCTCGGTGATTCCGGCCATCGCTGCTACAAAGGACGATCCGACCGAACCACGAGAGCCAACGAGATAACCGTCCTCGTTGGATTTCCATACCAGCTTCTGTGCAATAATATACATCACGGCAAAGCCGTTTCCGATGATCGATTTCAGCTCATGCTCCAAACGCTCCTTAACCGGAGCCGGAAGCGGATCCCCGTACATCGAATACGCCTTGTCATAACAGATTTTCCGCAAGGTTTCCGCGGAATTTTCGATGATCGGCGGACATTTATCCGGGCGTACTGGGGAAATCCGTTCGATCTGGTCGGCAATTTTATTCGTATTGGTAATCACGACCTCCTCGGCCTTTTCCGCACCCAGATACGAAAACTCCGCCAGCATTTCCTCTGTCGTCCGCAAATAAAGCGGAGGCTGTCTGTCGGCATCCTCAAATCCCTTGGAATTCATAATCATCCGCCGGTAAGCCTCATCCTCCGGGTTTAAAAAGTGAACGTCGCACGTCGCCACCACCGGCTTTCCGTACTCTTCTCCCAACGCTACAATTTCTTTGTTGATCGCAATCAAATCCTCGTCGGAATTGACGTCTGGAATCTTTGTGCTTTCGATCATAAAGCGGTTGTTTCCTAATGGCTGAATTTCAAAATAGTCGTAAAACCTGGCCAGCCTGCCAATCTCCTCCTTGCCGTGCTTGTTTAAAATCGCCCGGTACAGCTCCCCTGCCTCACATGCTGAACCGACGATCAGACCCTCTCTGTTTTCCGCAAGCAAACTTTTTGGGATCCGTGGCCTTCTGGCAAAGTATTCCAGATGAGAAAGAGACACCAACTTATAAAGGTTGATTCTTCCGACATCATTTTTTGCTAACAGAATTACATGATAGGTCGGCAGCTTTTTGATTAACTCTTTCGGAAGCTTACTGTTTTTGTTTAGCTGCTGCAAGGTCTCTACTCCCTGCTCTGCCAGTTTTTTGCAAAGAGAAAGATAAATTTCCGCCGTTGCTCCAGCGTCATCGACTGCCCGGTGATGATTTTCTAAGGAAACTCCGCAGGCGGCCGCCACAGTATCCAGCTTATGATTCTTTAGCTCTGGCATCAGCACTCGTGCCATCCCGACGGTATCCACTACTGTAAAGTCCGTTTTGATTTCCAAAGCAGACGCCTTGGCACGAATAAAGCTTGTATCAAAGGCTGCGTTATGCGCCACCAGCACCGCATCCTGGCAAAATTCTAAAAACTGCGGCAATACGACCTCGACCGTCGGTGCGGAAAGCACCATTTCGTCTGTAATACCGGTCAGTTTTTCGATTTCTACCGGAATCGGCACCTGCGGATTTAAAAAAGAAGAAAACCGCTCCACGATTTCTCCTTCCCGTACCTTGACCGCGCCAATCTCAATGATGTGATCGCTGCCCGGTCCAAAGCCCGTCGTTTCAATATCGAACACGACCGCGGTATCCAAGAGCCGCTGCCCCTTGTCGTTCTGGACAATATCACTGACATCGTCTACCAGATATGCTTCCATTCCATAAATAACCTTAAAATCATCCCCCTTGCTCAGAGCATGGGAGGCTTCTGTAAAGGCCTGTACCACACCGTGATCGGTAATCGCTACCGCCTTGTGTCCCCAGCTTTTTAACGTGTTGAACAACGGCTTCACATTCACGACGGCATCCATATCGCTCATTACGGTGTGCAGATGCAGCTCCACCCGCTTTTTTTCACTGGTATCCATCCGTTTGACCGTAAAATCCTGTATGGTTTTGATTCCGACCAGAAAACCAAGGGAAAGCTCTCTGGAATAATTGTCCCAGGAGGCAACCCCCTTTAGACGGATAAAAGCGCCTTTTTTCAAGCTTTCCCGTACCCGCCCGGCCTCCTCCTCGTCTCTGGCAAAAATCTTGGAGCCAATGCTGTCCGTAAAATCCGTTATCGCGAACGTAAACAGGATTTTTCCTGTCCTCGTTTCCTTTTCCTCTACCTTTAATACCTGCCCCTGGACAATCACCTCGCCGCTCCCGTCGTTCAGCTCGGAAATCGGTCTTGCTTCCCCTTCAAAGGCTTTTCCATAAAACACATCCGGATCGTCTGGCAGCTTCCGCCGGTAAGGGCGCTGCCCGTCCTTTCCGCCGCCTCCAGAGCTGCCGGAACCGCTATAAACACTGAACATGCTTTTCTTTTTTGCCGGCTGTGCCGCTCCCCTGGCAGTCGGGTAGACAGCGCTGTCCCCTCTTGCAGAAGCCGCAGCCTGTAAGGACTTCTCCTCCCTGCTTTCCGAGGCCATACCGTTCTCTGCCGTTCGTTTGCCCACTGACGAC
>CASCWU010000165.1 GCA_949155905.1 uncultured Lachnospiraceae bacterium | reverse complement strand
CGGACATACAATACTGGGCGGTCAGAGCATCCTGAATCGACGCATACTCCCTATCCTCTACCTGCTTCTTTAAGCCATCCGTCAGCGAATAGGTTCCGTCTCCATTAGAAACATAGCTTTCCCCTTCGATTCCGATGCTGACCAAACGCATATTTTCCACCGTATACCACTGATCCAGCCAGCGGGCGGCCAGCTCTACGTCCTTGCAGTTATTGGTAATCACAACGGTTTCCTTTGTTTCCTCGCTCATGGCGCGGCCGACCTGCGGAGTATCCCCCTCCTGCAAAACCGGAGAAGGCGCACCGACGATCCAGAAATCCTCCTCTAACTCATAGCCCATTGTTTTTAAGGCATTCGCCGTATGTCCCCAAAGAGTGGCAGATGCTCCTGCCCGTCCGGTTGCCATATATTCCGGCAGCAGACGGAATCTGGCATCGTTATTGATAAAGTTTGGATCGATCAACCCTTCCGCATACCATTTCCGGAACAATTCCACCCATTGACGACAGCCCTCCTCTAACGGGCCATACTTTACTGTACCGTTATCGTTGTAAAAATCCCCCAGAACTCCATACGCGGAAATAAAATGGTGGAAGCTGTCATACCCGGTTTTGGAGGCAATCATCAACGGCGCCTCACAATGGTAGACATCCCGGAATACCGTCAGCACCTCTTCCCAGTCGGCAATCGTTTCCGGCACCTCCAGGTTCTGCTCCTCCAGCCAGTCCCGCCTTAAACCCATACCACCCCAGACGTTTTCTCCCATCATCTCGCCGTCTTTCGAGGCCAGCACATAAGCTGCTACTATCTTGCCGTCATCTGCCGTTGTGTCCTTCATCACCTTTTCGCTCTGATGACGCAGGGCGTTGTAATTCGGCATATATTGTTCTACAATCTCACCCAAATCCAGAATAATCCCATCCTGACAGGCCTGCACCAAGCTTCCGGTATAGTACTGCTCTGCACCCCGGATCAGATCCGGATAATTGCCGGACGCCATCATCAGCCCAAACTTTTCCGCTGCCTCATTCCCGGATACGACTGTCCAGTTGACATGAACATTTGTCTGCTCCTCTAAGAGCTGGATCGTTTTCAACTCATTCGGGGTATCAATATAGTTATCGGCAAAGGCTGTCCACATCGAAAATTCCTTTTTTTCTGCAAGGGGCCAGCTCCAATCCTCTTTCTTAGAAGAAGCATCCTCTCCCGTAGTAGCCTCTGAAGCCCCGGCCTCTGTGTTTTCTTCTTTGTTATCGCCTGGTTTCGTTTCCCCCTGCTTTTTTCCGCAACCTGCCAAGGACAAGCCCAAAGCTAAAATCAGACAAACAGACCAGATTTTCCATTGTATCTTTTTCATTCCTAACACCCTTTCCGTCTGTCCTGCGTACAACAGACACTTGTTTTTCTCCTTGTTTGTTCTGGTAATTACCAATTTTAACGAGCCAATGGCTTCTTTCACATATGTTACAACTATTATAAATATAGATATCTGTTTTGACTATGACATTTCTCCTGTTTTTTATCTCATTTTTTTATATTTCTATCTTTTTTTACAATTCTTTTTCTGCTGCCTCTGTTCTTTTCTTACTTTTTGAGATATTCTCCCAAAGAAATAGGATTGTACCATCCGCCCGTCCTGCTATAATAAAAGCAGAAATCAGACATAGTCCGGTAAACCTGATAACCCGAAGCCAAACACAAAAGCTTTTGCCATTCACAATAAAACAGGTTCCGGCAACAAAGTTTCTGAATATAAGGAGGATTTTAGTATGAAACACAAAGTAGCCATCATTGGATGCGGCGGGATTGCCAATCAAAAACACCTTCCGGCATTAAAAAAAGCCGCCGACCGGGTAGAACTGGTGGCCTTCTGCGACTTGATCGTAGAGCGGGCAGAAAAAGCAGCAAAGGAGTACAGTGTACCAGGTGCTAAGGTTTGCACCGATTACCGGGAAATCGCCGCCGATCCAGACATCGAGATCGCTTACGTTCTGACACCAAATGTTTCTCACTGTGAGCTGACGGTCGCCTGTCTTTCCGGCGGCAAGCATGTCCTTTGCGAAAAGCCAATGGCCGCGAATACCGCGGATGCCAGAAAAATGCTAGAGGCAAGCAAGGCAGGCGGCAAGCTGTTGACGATTGGCTATCAGAACCGCTACCGTGCCGACAGCATGGCCTTAAAGAAAATGTGCGAGGACGGGGAACTAGGAGAAATTTACTGTGCGACTGCTCATGCTATCCGGCGGAGAGGTGTCCCGACCTGGGGCGTTTTTACCGACAAGGCACAACAGGGGGGAGGGCCTTTAATTGATATCGGAACCCATTCCCTGGATTTGACGCTTTGGTTTATGCAGAACTACGAGCCTGCTACCGTCACCGGCGTCACCTTTGAAAAGCTGGGCAACAGCTTAAAGCCTGGCGAGCAGGGCAATCCAATGGGAAGTTGGGACAATACGACCTATGACGTAGAGGATGCTGCCTTCGGTTT
>CASCWU010000164.1 GCA_949155905.1 uncultured Lachnospiraceae bacterium | reverse complement strand
TGACGATGAAGGATGGTTCTCTGATTAAAATTGATGCCTCCTGGATTTTAAACAGCACGAACGAACGCTGTGCCTCCACCTCCCTCTACGGGACAAAGGCAGGCGCCGAGTTGACCGGAGTAGGAGGCAGCGACAACGAAAAGCTTTACTTAAACTCCGTTATCAGCAACCGGATGGTCAATATGGAGGCCAACGTTACCGCAGGCGGCGTCGATCTGTTCCCGGGCCAGAAGGTCAATGCCAACGACGTCGAATGCAAGATCTGGCTCGATGCAGTTGAAGGCAAGGGCGAGCTGGTCGTAAAACCGGAGGAGGCCTTTGTCGTGACAAAAATCCTGGACGCCGTTTACGAATCCGCCAGAACCGGACGCCAGGTAGTTTTTGAAGATTAAATACTTCGTTTGCCACACCATTTCCTGATGGAACCGGCGATATTCTATAGATGCAAACAAACACAACTGTAGGCAAGACTTTTCACTTTTCTAATCTAATAAAAAAGCCCTCCGGAAAAGACGCACTTCCGGAGGGCTTTTTTCATTCAAGTTCCTCTATCTTTCCTGCTTTCTCCATGCCCCAGGAGAAACCCCATATTCCTCCCGGAATACCCGGTGGAACGTTTTGACGCTCTGGAAGCCGGACTGCTCGGAAACGGCTTCAATAGACTGCTCCGTCTGTGTCAGCAGCCACCTGGCCTTTTGCAGCCGGAGCTTTTGCAGATATTGGTGAAAGCTTACTCCAACCTGCTTTTTAAATAAACCGGATAAATAGCCTTCGTGAAAGCCAATCGCCGCCGCACAGTTTTTCAGACTGATGTCCTCGGTATAATGCTCGGTCAGATATTCTAACACCTTTGTGAGCGGTAGCCGTTTCATCCTTCTGCCCTGACGCTCTGTCTGCGGAACCTCCTTTAAGATACAGGCCGCCATCCGGTAAAGCTCTGCCGCAGCCTGTTCTCTCCAGCCCTTCTTCCCAGCCAAATATTCCGCTGTCATACATGCGACAGCATCTGACATCGTTTTTGTCACCGCCTCCGGCCATTCCCGGCTATGATAGGGCAATCCCCCAAAACGTTCTCTGCTTTCCCAAAATGCCTTGGCATCAAAGAAAAATTCCGGGGCAAATTTCACGACACGGCGCCTGGCAGCCGCCTCTACCGGAAAGAGGCAGTGGTTTGCCCGCTCTGATATCACCAACAGCTCTCCCTCTGTCAAATGGTATGCCTGTCCTTCGATTCCGGCAGAAACCTCTCCTTCCAGACAGGCAATGATCTCTATTTCCTTATGCCAATGATACAAAAACGAACGAGTGCCCGTCATTTCTGCAGCCTTTACCGGAAAATCCTCCGTATCAAAGCTCTGTTCATACAAGGCAGGCATCTTAACAAACCTCCGCCGCCAGTGCTTTGGCTAATGCAAGAATCGCTTCCTCCTGCGCCTCCTTACCAGCTGATTTTAAAGAAACCATCGGTTCCAGAAGTTCCATTCCCTTCATGCTCTCTAACTCGGCACGCATTAGCTTCCCGGACATTGGCGCCCAGCTTCCATTTTCTATCAATGCTACTCTCCGTTTTTGGACATTCAGAGCCTTCATATCCTCCAACAGATTTTTCATTGCCGGATAAATTCCTGCATTATAGGTCGGCGCCGCCAATACCAAATGACTGCAACGGAAAATCTCGCTAATTAGCTGTGAGACATGAGTCTCGGACACGTCATATACCTTTAGGTTCCGCACCCCGTTCTCCGTCAGTTCAAACGCCAGCCGTTCTGCTGCCAGCTCGGTATTTCCATACATCGACGCATAGGCAATGACAATCCCCTTTTCCTCTGGTTCATACTTGCTCCAGGCATCGTAGGCCGTCAGCAGCTTTTCAAAGCCCTCGCGCCAAATCGGCCCATGCAGCGGACAGATCATCTGAATATCCTTAGGCGCTTTTTTTAACAGCATCTGCACCTGCGCGCCGTATTTGCCTACGATATTGCTGTAATACCGTCTGGCCTCTGACATCCATCTCCGCCCTACGTTTTGTTCGTCAGCAAACAGCTTACCGTCCAGAGCGCCAAAAGTTCCGAAGGCATCGGCAGAAAATAAAATATGGCTTGTCTCGTCATACGTCACCATAACCTCCGGCCAATGTACCATCGGCGCCGTCACAAATGTCAGACGATGCTTTCCGGTCTCTATCGTATCACCCTCGGCTACCGTCTGGCAGTTCTCCTTCCCGGAAAGCGAAAAAAACTGACCTAAAAACGCAAAGGTTTTGGCGTTGCCCACCAACGTCACCTCTGGGTACTTGATCATAAGCTGTCCGAGCAAGGCACAGTGATCCGGCTCCATATGGTTGATTATCACATAGTCCAGCTTCCGTCCGTCCAAAACCGCCTCTACATTCTCTAAAAACTGCCGTCCCACCGCATAATCCACGGTATCAAACAGCACCGTCTTTTCATCTAACAGCAGATAGGAATTGTAGGAAACCCCGGACGGCAGCGGAAACAGGTTTTCAAACAGATGCAGCCGCCTGTCGTTCCC
>CASCWU010000163.1 GCA_949155905.1 uncultured Lachnospiraceae bacterium | reverse complement strand
CAGGGAGATGCCGAAGCAATCGAGCAGCATTTTACTTCTTATTTGAAAAAGACGATCAGTATCCGGGATACGGCGGTACGGAAAAGCAGGAAAGAGAATTTCTATCATGGAATTTTATTAGGGCTGCTTTCCCATCGGGGAGATTGGTATGTACGGTCGAATGTCGAGGCGGGAGACGGCTATAGCGATATTGTGGTAGAGATGGAGGAGGAAGAGATTGGGGTCATTGTAGAGGTAAAATACCCGGACGGAGGCGATCTGGAAGCAGGCTGCAAGGAGGCCTTGGAGCAGATTGAAAAAAAGCATTACTATGAGGCGTTGGATTTGGATGGGATCGGGAAGATTATTTTGGTAGGGATTGCCTGCGAGCGGAAAAGGTGCAAGGTGATAACAAAGGTAGAAAAAATGCAGGATAACTTGAGGGAGGGAACGAGAGTGGAGGGAGGAAACACGCTATGACAAAGAGGAACTGTTGCTAAATTTCAGTAGATTTTTTAAAAATGGGATGTTAAAATAAAATGTAAAAAGAGAAAATCTAGTAAAGTAATAAAGTTTCAGAAAATAATATAGAAGGCGGATGAATAGAGTAAACAACGGATTGGCGAGAGGATATGGGTATGGAAATAACAATAGATTACTGCCGTGCAAAAGAGAGTTTAAAACGTATGGATGTTTATTTTGCTTACGAAAATAGAAAGAATCAAGCCCAGGTGATTTTGCCGGAAGGCATAGAAAAAGGCAGCCAGCAGCATTATTGCTATTTATTTTTAAGCTGTCTGTTAAATTATGGTGTAAAGTCCAGTGTATTACATGAAAATTTACGGGCTTTTTATGAAAAGAAACCGGAGGTATTCTCTCCTGAATATGTAGTTACTGCCTATAAAGATCATCCTTCGGATTTCGCTGACCTGTTACGAACTTCCCTTCATGTCCGCTACCCGAATGAATCTGCAAAAAGATGGATTGCGTTGTGTGAAAATCTACATATCAACTATCATGATAATCCGAAAGAGATGTTTTATAAAAAAAACAAATATGAAGAGCTTAAAAAAGTGATCCGTTCGATTACGGGAATGGGACAAAAAACAGGCGGATTACTTCTTCGGATGCTGATCGATCAGGGCATGGTAATATGTTCGGATGGAATCAGGGAAATCCCGATTGACCGGCATGATATAGACTTATGTGTTTGGTTGGGAGTTGTTAAGAATATAACCCCAGAGGAGATAAGGAAAGATAAAAAAATCATAAGCAAGCTATCTGCGATATGGGTACAAGCATCGGAGGATTTGGCGATTTCACCATCTGTGACAGATCAATACCTTTGGATAATAGGAAGCCAGCTTTGCACGGAGAAACAGTGTGAGGATTGCCCTGTTCGCTCTATGTGTTCTGAAAAAGCTGTCCCTATATTTAGTCAAGCTTTATAAAATAATGTAAAATAATGTTTCATTTCTGGATGAAATCTCAGTGAATGAGATTCCAGTCAAAAAAGGAGGATGAGATTCCATGTATCAATTTTTAGAAGAGATCAAGCAACAACCAGACCTGTTTTCTATGCTGTATGAGTCCGAGTATGAGCATATACAGGATATTGCGGCACAGATCGTAGCGAGCCACCCGAACAAAATCATCCTGGCCGGATGTGGTGATGCCTACTCCAACGCCATGCTGTGCAAGGAGTATATCCATCGCCTGACAGAATGGGAGGCGGTTTCTGAGGAACCGTTTAATCTTGTAAACGAGGAAAGAAGCAGGCTGTCAGAGCAGGACGTTCTGGTGGTATTCAGCGCAAAGGGCAAATCGAAGATGATTATGGAGCTTATTGAGTTAGCAAAAGAGAAAAAAACAACGATTGTCTGTATCACCAACGTTCCAGACAGCCCGGCAGCACAGTCTTCCAACATGGTAATCCCGATTCACGCCGGGGAATGGAAAGCACCACGTACCAAAGCGATTACGTTATCGGCATTGGCTTCCTTGCTTTTTGCATTCGCGCTTGCAGGCAAGAAAAAAGAGTACGTCCAAGAGATAGTGGAAGAATTGGCGCATACGTCGGCAAAGGTAATTGAGGAATCGGAGGCATGGAAGGATTGTGCGGAAGGGATCCAAGAAACCGGAGCTTTTACTTTTGTAGGGTATGGGAGCAACTATCCGGCAGCCTATTATGCCAAGGCAAAAACGAAAGAAATTTTAAGATGGCGTTCGGATATTTACCAGATTGAAGAATTTGCCCATATCGAAACCGTGGCACCCTCTCCAGGGCAATATACGGTTTTTCTTTTCCATAATTGCAAGAAAAAGCAGCGGGTTTTGGAGGCGATGCAGTCAGCCAACCAGATGCAGCGTAAACTCATTATTGTTACGACTTCTTTCTTAGGCGAGGCCTGTAGCAAGGCGGTTCCTTCGGCACAAGGTATCCTTCTTCCAGAAGCCAGCGAGGAGGTATTGTCTATCCTGTTTTATATCGTAATGCAGTTATTGCATTATTATACTGCATTGAGTAAGAACATTGATCCGGACAATCCACCGACCAGAACCTTTGCAAGAAGCG
>CASCWU010000162.1 GCA_949155905.1 uncultured Lachnospiraceae bacterium | reverse complement strand
TATCCACCTCTGCCGCCAGCTTTTTCGCCCGGCTCCACAATTCTTCCTCACTCAAGCCTTTTTCTGCATCCTCAACCGGAAAACGTTTTTGGAACTGTTTGGCCGCCATCGCGCTCTTCATAAACGGAGAAATATCCATCGTCGCCTCTTCCATTCCTGGAATCGCGGATAAATCAATTTCTCCGGTTTCTGCACCTGGAAGCGGCTGCAAACCTCCGTCCTCGGAATCCTCTGCGCCTGTTTCCGCGCCCGGAAGCGGCTGCAGACCCTCTTCGTCCTCCTCACTGCCCTGTCCGAATGGATTGCCCTTTTTGCTCTTGTTCCAGCCCTTGGCATATTCTACCTGAATACCCAGCTTTTCCGCACTCTCCCGGATTCCTGCCAACGGCAAAACATTTACGGTAGAATCAACCATCCCGCTTTCCCCTGCGCTGTAGCCGCCTAACTGACGGTAGATCGCATTCGGGCCTACGACGAGAAGGCGTTTTGTTTTTTCCGCAGACAACGGAAGGATGCCCTGATCGTTTTTCAGCAGAACAATGGATTCCTCTGCCAAACGCTCTGCCAATTCCTGGTGCTTTGGATTTTCACTCGTATCGGCAGCTCCTAAAGAAGCATACGGTTCCTGCCCCTCTCCTTCCAACAATCCCAGCCGGAAACGCACGGTAAAGATATGGACAAGCGCGCGGTCAATCACATCCTCTGTAATCAGGCCATGCTCTACCGCAGACAGCAACGCCATTTTATGCTCTCTGCCACAGGACATATCCGTTCCGGCCGTAAGCGTCATTGCTGAGGCCTCCTCCATGCTCTTTGCATAAAAATGACCTGCCTTACCACCGTTAAAATTAGAATTAGCATAGACGTCCGCTACTGCCCCACAGTCAGATACGACAAAGCCATCAAAGCCCCATTCCTCCCGCAATAACGTCTGAAGCATCTGCGTATTGACCGAGGAAGGAACGCCGTTTACCCGGTTGTAGGAGGTCATAATCGACTGGGCAAAGCCCTCCCGGATGGCATATTCAAATACCTTGCAATAATACTCCCGCAGCGTCGCCTCATCCACATCCGAGGAACCAGTGTGGCGGTTGCACTCGCTGTTGTTTAAGGCATAGTGCTTTGGAGTAGCAACTGCTTTGACATACGGCTCGCCATTCGGAGCCATATAACATTCCTGTTCCCCCTCACCGTCCTTTAAGACAGCATCACAAGAGTTTTGGGAGCCTTGGATTCCACGGAATCCCTGGATTCCGTGAATGTAATGTGCAGAAAGCTTCCCTGCTAAAAATGGATCCTCTCCGAAGCTTTCGTCGTTCCGTCCCCACCTTGGATCGCGCGTCAAATTGATCGTCGGACACCAGAAATGCAGCTCGTCCCCCTCCATGTTGTGGTAAGCCCGGATTTCATCAGAAATCGTCTCCGCTACCTCTTCGATCCGATCCTTGTCCCAGGTATTGCTCATCGCCAGACATACCGGGAAAATCGTCACATCCATTTTGTGTGTTCTAAAAATTCCGGTAAGCCCATGAGACGCCTCGCTCCAGTAATTATAAGCCGGGACATCCAGCCTTGGAATCGCCGCTGCCACGTTCCCGACCTGGCTTACCTTCTCCTCCAGGCTCATCCGGGACACGAGATCGACGGCACGCTCCTGAAACGATAGTTCCTTGTTTTTGTAACCCTCCATGTTTTTATCCTCCATTCTTTGCTTTTCAGTCCGGGACAGGGATGCCTTTCCTGCCCGCCGTTCCTTATAGTTTAGTCATTGAACTTTAATACCGTTATTATATCATGGAGGAAGTGTCCCTGTCTAGTCTCTTCTTCGTTTAATACCCTTCCTTCCGTCTTATCATCCGCAGTTCCCGGCGCTTTTTCCCGTTTTCCCATTCCATTTTTTCGCTCTCGCTCTCCACGATCAGCTCCGGCACCGGAGCCGGACGTCCGTCCTCTCCCATCGAGACCATAACAAAATAGGCGCGGTTGATCGGGTAACGCATCCCGGCGGCATCCTCCCGGTAGGTATCCACCCGTACCTCCATCGAGGTACGTCCGACATAGGTGACACGCCCCACCAAAACCACCGTTTCGTTTAGGTACGCTCCATCCTTAAAGGAAAGCTGGTCGATAGAGGCCGTCGTTACATTCCGCCCGCAATGCCGCCTGGCGGTTACACCTGCTACCTCGTCGATCCATTTTAATAGCTGCCCGCCAAACAGACGGTTCTGGCCGTTGATATCGGAGTACATCAAAATGTGTACCTGCTCGGTCAGGGAATCCGCTACCCGTCTGGCAGAATTGCCTGTTGTTCCTGTTTCCATAAAATTACCTCCTGTTCTTTCTGATAATGGTTTCGGCATCGGTTTATCTCCTTCCCCGGTAAAATCATTTCTTTGTTTGAGAGAAAAATTCGCGAAACAGCCTTATGTATTCGGGTAATTTTCCACCGTCGGCTCATAAAACGTAAAGGTCATACCATTGCATTTTTCGTACTTTACGCCGCCGATTTCGTAATCCTTGCGGAATTTACAGTGATCGTCCTTGCAGCGCTTGCATTTCCCATCCTCGCCTGTAAAGACCGATTGGATAAAATCGGGAGCCGCTGCAATATAATCACCATGCCTGGTTACATTATTAACTCAAACTTCCCACACTCCAAACCAGCTGAAAACCTTTAAATTTCTGG
>CASCWU010000161.1 GCA_949155905.1 uncultured Lachnospiraceae bacterium | reverse complement strand
TAGAAACGCTAAAAAAAGCTGAAGCCTCAGAAAACTCCATTTCTGAGGCTTCACTTCCAATATCTGTCAAAATACCAGCCACATTCCGGTATGGCATACTGTAGCGTTGTGCCAGATACCGTTGGGAAGCCGCCAGTTCTCCATCCGGGCCGCCGAACTGCGACAAAATGACCATTGCGATTTTTGGGTTCGGCTGGGTGATATGGACGGGATATTGCAGTCTCTTTTCATAGTTCCACATAACTTAACACTCTCCTTCCCATGGCCATGGCGTAGCTGTCCAGGACCAGCCCTGGCAGGTATTAACGTCATATTTGTCAATCGGACCATACAGATCGGTATATTCCCGGATTGCCTGATGACGGATAGCCTTTTGCTGGTTATACAGCTCCAGTGCTTCCGTGCAGTCCGGGTGACTGTCTAAAAATAAAACGAGATCATCCAGAGCAAAGCTGGATACCTCGATAATGTGCATCAACTGTTCGCGTGTCCGGTTCATAGTCTGCCTCCTCTCCGATTACAGGACTGACAGGATTTGCAGGCAGGGCTGGCGCAGGTAAATGGCAGATCCAGCTCCTGGAAAATAGTTCCTGCCTGAAAACCGCGCTCCAGCGGAAAAAGCTCGCCGAATCTCTGCCATGGGACATAGGCCATAGCGATTGGATATTGATCCAGATAGCCCTCTCTTGCCCCGCATTCGTAATCCATTTCGGAAGCTGGCGGGCAGGCAGGCATAGGGCGCGCGCCGCTATGAGGCGGCTTGCAGCTTTGTGTAGGCTGGCATGTGTTATTGGAGTTGCCACATCCGTTAGCAGGAGTACGGCCGCAGACTGATTGTGGCTGTGTTCTGGAAGTATTTGGTGTATTTTGATAAAACATAACAGCTGCTCCTTTTTTGTTGTCCATACTAATATATGTATTTGCCTGAAAGTGGTGAATGTGTTATAATGTTGACGGGAAGGAACATCACACCACAGTAAGGGTAAGGAGAGGTTTTTGAGTATGAAAAAGATGCTTATGATATTCAGTCTGATCTCAAGTGTTGCAATCCTGTTGATTTTGGGGGCGGTCGGTATGTCCGGGAAGCTGACACCGCAGGCGGAGACAGACGGACAGCAGCAGTGGCTGACGCCAGAGGTGATTCAGGCGGAACAGATAGAGGAGCAGGTCAGAACGGCTTTGAAAAAAAAGGAGATCAAGACGGTCTATACGATGAAATACCAAAAGGCGGCGCAAAAACAGGTGAACGCAGAGAAAAAGAAGCACTATTACACCCTTCAGGAGCCGCTGCTGATTTTAAATCCGTATGGGACGAACCGAACCGGGCTTTATATTTACTTTGAATATAGTGAACGGGTCAATGTAGAATATGAGGTTTCTGTAAAAGAGGAAGGGATTGCGCCCTTTACCGGCAAGCTGTATACCAACATGACCGGAATGCCGCTTTCGGAGCAGGAGGGACAGATCATCGGCCTTCTGCCGGGACAGACGAATTATGTCCTGCTTTATCTGTATGATCAGGAGCATAACCTGGTAGGACGGGAAGGCTATAAGATCGATGTGCCGGATTATGGTACGGTAAAGGAAATCAAGCTGGCGATGGAGCAGAGCCGGAATGAAAATCAGCTGACAGAGGGCCTGTACTGTTTGTTTGGCTATGACCGGAGAAGCGGCGAGGAGCCGGGACATATGCTTTTTTATGACAATGAAGGTGTGATCCGGGCAGAAATCCCGATTGCCGACGGGATGCAGGATTCCAACCTTTGTCAGATAGACAGCAGTATCTTATATCTGTGCAGCAATAAAAAACTGGTGCTGGTAAATCATCTGGGGAAGGTGGAAAAGATTTTCAACCTAGGGGATAAATACGTAGCACATCATGATTTTGAGGTAGTGGAGACGTTGGATAAGGTGATTGTTCTGGCCGATCAGCGTTCCAAGGGGACAAAGGAGGACGTTGTACTGTCGGTGGATTTGTATACCGGGAAGGTAAAAAAGATTCTCGATTTTGAAAAGCTGATGCCGGATATCAGAGAACGGGCCAGGATTACAAAGGATTGTCCGGATCAGGAATATGTGGACTGGCTTCATTTTAATACGGTCAGTGCGATTAACGAAACAGATATTTTACTAAGCTCCAGAGAAACCTCGACGATTATGCGGGTAAATAATGTATTCAGCAAAAAACCTAAGCTGGCCTGGTTTATCGCAGAGGAAAGTGTGTGGAAAGGGACAAAATATGAAAAGCTGTTATTAAAAAAAGAAGGAAATTTTGCTTCTCAGGCAGGGCAGCATACGGCGACCTACACACCGGATCCGGCCTTGGCAGAGGGACAGTATTACATTCATTTGTTTAATAACAACTATGGTGTCCAGCATTCCTACCCGGAACAGGATTGGTCGGTGATACCAGGAGTGGGATTGCCGGAACAGGATGCAGAATATTCCTATTATTATCGTTATCTGGTAGATGAAAATGCCGGAACGTATCAGCTTGTACAGGAATTTGGCCTGCCGTATTCCAGCATTGTCAGCAGCACTCAGCATTATAAGGGAAATATTGTAACCTGCTCGGGAAATGCAGGGGTGTTTGAGGAATACAATGCAGACGGAAAGCGGATTGCAAGGTATTTTATGGAGGTTGCTCCGTTTACCTATCGTGTGTTTAAATATGATATGAAAGGATATTGGTTTGCGAACGAATGAATTGGGAAGAATTGACTGCAAAAAGGGAATGGGCGGAGGCGGCCGAAAAGCTGGGCTTTGCTAAGCCGACACCGGTACAGGAGCAGACCTGGCAGAAGACGGCAGAGGGAAAG
>CASCWU010000160.1 GCA_949155905.1 uncultured Lachnospiraceae bacterium | reverse complement strand
CAAAAATCCGGATGCCGTCAAGCCGAAGAGGCCGCGTGGTCGACCAAGGAAGGATGCAAACCAGTCTGTCGGATCTCTATAGTCCGACAGATTGGGAAACTTTTATTATAATGTAATACGGCAATTTTTATACCCTCAACTCTTCATTTATATATGAACTATAATTCCAGTAATACTACTATTCAAAAAGAGAAAGCAAATAAAAAGAGAGAATTCAATAAAGAAAAGACATCATCTGGCAAAAACTAAACATGAACTCATGCGCCAGTTCTGGCAGCATACTAACCGAGTCAAGACACTAGACATGTTAAATAAACCACTCCAGCAAGAAGCGAAAAAGACAGCACTTCAATACATTCAAAAACGGACGGAAAAGGATTAATGTGTTTGGAACTCTGCTTCCATCTGCTAGACAAGGTCGTCGAGGGCTTTAAGGTTGCTGTCTATGCTGGTGCTTTTTGTGAAAGCAGCAATGAAATTTAGGTATTTTCTGCCATACAAACCATTCAGCATACCTTGCGTCTGGATGCAATGAACTCTATACCAATGGTGTAGAAACCCTCTTGGCGAAAGTGTCCATGATGCACTTACATGTATACCATGCATAATGAAGTAAATAGGAAAAGCAGGGATAGCTCGTCCGTAGCCTCCTGTACGATTCTTATCTTCGCTTTGGGCTTGTCGCAGATGACGATGGCATAATACAAGGACGCAACACACAACTAGGAAACCTTTAAAAACACTCCGTCCAGAGATGAAATAATCCTTCTTTCCGATGGACTGCGGTACTGAAATAGATGTCATTAGGAATAAATTCCGCTTTATCCAGGCAAAAGTGGCCAGGTGGTCAATATCTATCATGAAACAATCAATTATTCCAGATGCTCTACTGCTCTACCATGGAGCGGAATATCCGATTTGCAATTCTTTATCTATACCATTGAGCCTGGGCAGCATACATCTGCTTGTAATAGCCGTTTTGGGCAATAAGACTGTCATGGGTGCCCTCCTCAATAATCTGTCCATCCCGAAACACTAGAATTCGATTCGCCAGCTTTGTGGCTCCCAGCCGATGAGAAATCAGGATGCATGTCCTGTCCCCGGCAAGCTCGGAAAAGTTGCGGTACAGCTCCGCTTCCGACATAGGGTCTAGGGCGCTGGTAGGCTCGTCCAAAATGAGCAGCCTAGCATTCCTGCGGGCTAGCGCTCTAGCCAGAAACATTTTCTGTCTCTGTCCTCCAGATAAATCGAAAGTGTTATTGTTGCTTAAATTTCCAATCAGAGTATCATAGCCGTTTTCCAGGGTGCCAATAAAGCTGTCCACACCCACTTTCCGTCCCAATTCCTCTAATTCTTGCCGGGAAATTTCTCTTTTGGTATCGCCGATTTCGATGTTTTCCCGAACCGTCATGATATAGCTTTCACTGAACTGGTGTAAGCAGGAGGTCTTTTCCCTAAAATCCTCTAAGCACTCCTGTAGAGGCACCCCATTCACCATAATGCGTCCTTGCGCAATGGGATAAAACCCGGACAGCAGGGACACAAAGGTTGATTTCCCGCTGCCGTTCTCCCCCACAACGGCAATGCGCTCCCCCTGGCGTATAGTCAGATTCAAATCATGCAACACCTCACGGTCAGAGCAGGGATAGGTAAAACTGACATGTTCAAAACGGATTTCTATATCTTGCGCCAGGGGTCTCGTCCCGGGTATTTCATCCTCAAAGGACATCAGTTCCCTATAACTTTCCACATACTGGCCATTTTCCTCCAGAATGCCTAGGCGCTCGAAAAAGACTGTCACCCTCCCTGTTAACGAAGTGATTGCAGTAAGAATCAGGGCGATGCTTCCAATGGAGTCCTTTCCCTTCAGAATATCGGATAGAACTAAGACGATTCCGATTCCCACGCTAAGATATAGCACTCCGTTAGCTAGAAGGCGCAAGCGAAAAAACTTTATCGTAATCCGGCTCCGCTTTTGATTCAGTTCCCTGGAAATCCCTTCCCATTTATCCTCCACGAACTGGCGCAGTCCGTAATAGCGCATGTTTTCCAGATGCTTCCGCCGATATGTGACCGTATGTAGATAATATCGCTGGTTATCTTGGGCAAAAATCTCCTGCATGAAGCGGAAATTGGCGCGACCCTGCTGCAGAATGACCCACACCATGGGGAGAAAGCCTAGAAGCACAAGCAAAGCCACCCAGCTGTTTATGGCCAGCACAGTTGCCAACAACGAAAGAATGGTCAGAATATCCTGCACCAACACTACACAGGACACAATCAGTTCCCTCAGGCGCAACGGCAAGTCGTTGGAGGAGAAGCTGACTTTATTCCGATAAGCAATGTCATCATAATAGGCCAGCCGGATGCGGGAGGACTTGCGCATGATATTTTCTTGAAGCTGATCCGCAACACAGGAGAAATAGACCGCCGCAAAGCGATCCCGCACATTGGTAATTCCT
Source organism: uncultured Lachnospiraceae bacterium (assembly GCA_949155905.1). Classification (GTDB taxonomy): domain Bacteria; phylum Bacillota; class Clostridia; order Lachnospirales; family Lachnospiraceae; genus MGBC131033. The sequence continues at coordinate 360 of CASCWU010000160.1, read as the reverse complement.
GCCAGCATAAGGCCAGTAGCCGCATAGAGAGCTATGCACCAAAGGACATCTTCTATGGAAATCTCCTGCCTCGAAAATCCCTCTGCCGCATCGATAATCCACTTATTCACATAGACCACGATGGCTGGCAACAGAGAACCCGCCAGAGAAAATAGAAGCAACGCCGCCAACTTCTCCCTGGACAGCGTCTCCTGCAAAATGGACATGCAGGCCCCCAGCACCTCATGAATCCGCATAAGGGGTCGTTGTACCGTCCCCTGCAACACTTCCTCTTTCCCGCTCATACGACCTACACCTCTCCCTCCACATCGTCATACCACTCCTTCTGGGCCTCGAACATCCGCCGGTAAACGCCGCCCC
>CASCWU010000159.1 GCA_949155905.1 uncultured Lachnospiraceae bacterium | reverse complement strand
AAGTTCAGCCGACCGCTGAACCTTGGTCGGCAGGCTCAAGATTCCGAGAGCCTATAAAACTTTATCCACGCTCCCTCCATGGCCGGGATGTGTTATTGAATTTATCCTACCACACCCCCTATCCATTTCTCAAGACAAAGGCCGCACGAAAAAATTTTAATTTCGTGCAGCCTTTGTCCTAGATTTTTCCCCTTATAATATGTTATACTTTCCTAGTCATTAAAATTACATAAAGGAGGACTTCCTATGAGGAAATCAACAGCTTTCATGAAAAAACTAACGGCTCTTCTTGTCCTGGCGCTGGCGCTGACAGTAACACTCCCACCAGCTACCCCACCAAATCCAGAAACGGAAGAATACGGGAACACAGAAGATAACGAGAACGGCAAGGAAAACACCAATCTCGGAAAAGAGCCTGAAAATTCCCCATGTTCTGATCAGGATAGACTTCCTCCTCCAAAACTTAATTAATCTTTTCCATAGACTTCTGCCAGATGTCGTCCAAACTGTTTTACACTTCTCTCTATTTCATAAAATCTAGCAAAATCCAGAGCCGCCTCGATACACAGGCGGCTTTTTTCTTTGGTATATCCATCCTTTCCCCAAAGATGTTCCATATTCCATCCATAATCATACAATAATCGTTTCAAGTTATCCCCTTGACAAAGCCGCAGCGCCAACTGAATCGCAACCTTTCCTGTCTCCAGTGCTTTTTCATACTCCCCAATATTGCCATACATATTTCCAAGATTTTCTAATACCAGTTCATAATTATCTATGTAATGCTCAATCGCAAATGGCTGGCTCTCATAATACTCTCTCAGCAGCTCCATCCAGGCGATTCCTTCCTCCTGCCTCCCCAGTTTATCATAGCTATGGGCCAAGATATTTAAAATCATCGCCTCCTGCCTGGTAAAAGCCCATTCCTTTAGTTCCTCCGGCCCTTTTTCCGGCATTGTCATATGCAGTGCTTCCCACACCCTTTCCTGGTGTTCTTCTGCGCTGATTTTCTCCAAAGCGTATAACGTCGTCTGCTGTAAAAAGATCAGGTTCTGTTTGGCATAAACGCTCCGATCCGCTTTTTCTTCCAAAATCTCCAGCTTTTCCATCACACCTTCATATCGTCCGAACTTCGTTTGCCCGGAAATCTCCCACATCACATGGCACAGCCCCGGATCGCCGACCTGATTCGCCAGTGTCCCGTTCCCGCTTGGAAAGCGAAGCTTCGTTGCCAGTCCCTGAAAAGTACTCATCCGAGGATCTGCCTGTCTCTTTTCAATTCGTTCTACTTCCTTTTCGCTGCAAACGTCATCCGACAACTCTCCCCGATCCCAGCCGTAGCCCTTTCGTCTGCCAGAGATAATGGCATGGGTACAATACACCTCCTCCAGACTGAAAAAAAGAGAATAGCACCAGCTTGGATACGGTTCCTGAAATTCCTGATAAAGCCAATAAATACGCTTTGACATCCCCTTCATTTCGGCCACCTTTTTTTGAATACGAAGTGGCAGTTCTCCCTCATATTCCTCTTCCAGATAATTTATTTTTTCCGCAAACAGTTCTGGAAGCTGGCAAAAGCCGCCTTCCCTTTTTAAAAATTCCAGACAGTTTTCTAAAAGCTTCTGCAGCTCTGTTTCCTGTTCCTTGCTGGCCAAGGGAAGCTTATGGGATAATTCCAACACCCGGCTGGTGATCTGCGGGTACAGTAGCAGCTGATCTTTAGCATCCGCCTGCTGTTCCAGATAGCGCAGCACCTGGAAATACCCGCGAATCGTTTCCTGAACGGCGATCCTCTCTTCCCGGATACGCAGGTACAGGCTTTTGACAAACACCTCCTGGAACGTCATTTGTTCCGGCATCCTTTCTTCCTGCCCCTCTATCAGCCGATAGCCTTTTCTCGTTATCTCCCATGCTTTTTCTAATGCCTTTAACCATTCTTCCCAAATCCTGGATCCTGAAGCCAAATCCTGGCTGGCTTCCTGCTTGGTTTCTTTATGATATTGTTCCCATTTTCCTGCGGTACTTATCAACAAGAAAAACTGCCAATGAAGCTTATGATAGCATTCTATCTGCTCCTGATATTGCTTCTGGTATGTCTCTGCTTCCTTCCACTCTCCATCATGAATCGCCTGTATCCACTTTTCTCTGGTCTGAAAATATTCCTCTTCCTCCCGATTAAGATAAAACAGCATACGGGCAGGGGATACTCCTATTCTCTCTAAAAGAGCATCTGCCAGAACCTTTTCACAGCCTATCTCTCCTTGTTCCAAGCGTCTCAAGGTGGATTCGTTGCAAAGCCCTTCACTTACCACCTGGCTGCTCCGCTTCGCGATCTCTCGTTCTTTCCCGATTACTATCCCGCTCCTGCTGAAATCCTCCTCCGGCTTCAACAAGTATTTCTTTTTACTGCTTTTGCTAATGCTTATCACTCCTTTTCCCGATTCCATGTATCAGCCTGTCAGCTTCCTTCTGGGCAGCCACCAGAAATTAAATTTTTATCCTATTTGTTCTATCTCCCACCGGGCTGTCACACTGTCTGTCACCTGGATATCCTCCGGCTCGATATCCAGCGTATAGGCCGCTGCCGGTGCGCCTTCGGCTAACAGCCGCGGCTTTGCCATCCGGTCGGCACAATTCACTGCCAGATCCTTCTCCTTCCAGAAATAATCCATGCTCAAAAGCTCTCCTAACGCTACTCCTGCTGCCTCTGCCATTACCTCTGCTTTTTCTCTGGAATTGGCTACCGCTCTTTTGAGTAATTCCTTTTTTACCTCTTCTGCCTCCTTTACGGTGTACTGAATATGGAATTCCGGCGCTGCCTGGCTTTGTACAAGTGCTGCTATAATTCGGCC
>CASCWU010000158.1 GCA_949155905.1 uncultured Lachnospiraceae bacterium | reverse complement strand
CTTTTGCGGATATACCCGCCCTGGTGCAAAAGAACAGGGATATTTCCAGGAGTTGACGGAAGCCATCAAAAAAGCGGTCTCCATCCCTGTCATTTTGACTGGCGGGATTACAGAGGCCGCAGCGGCAGAATCACTCTTAAAAGAAAACAAAGCAGATTTGATTGGCGTAGGACGTGCTATTTTAAAAGATTCCCTTTGGGCAAAGCAAGCGATTCTCGCCTCCTAAAATCCAATAGAAAAAGAGGGAGTCCTCCTTTTACCAGCGATCTCCCTCTCTTCTTTCTTAGTGTCCCATACTCCTGCAATATCGGTTCAGTCAAAACAGGATATAATCCTCCATGCCGAAACAAATGTTTGCTATCCAGATCTCCGCAGGACTTCACCAGTTCGCACAGCGGCACCTCCAAACGTGTCCGCTGCGCCAGGCTTCGGTTCTTTTTATAACACTCCAAAACTGCCTCTGCCCCATCCCTTTTTAAATTTCCCAGGCACCAATACGAGGCAGGTGCAGTCAGATTCGGATAGACAAAAAATTCCCGATCTATATAAAGCACAGGATTTTCTTCCACATAGCTTGCCGTAGTCCTATCTGCTATCAGCTCCTCATATAGCGACTGCTCCGTTTTTCTTTTTTACTCGTTTTCCCTTTCCCTGGCCGCCTCGTCATCCGCCAGGTGCATCCGCCGGATCGACTCCTCTATATGCTCGTGTGCGTATTGCTCCGCAGCAGCCTCATCCTTTTCCCGGATCGCCTTTACGATGTCCGCATGCTCTCCTATCGAATGTCTGGCGCGGGCGGCTTCCGACAGGTTGACCGTCCTCGCTCTTCTGGCATAATGATGGTAGTCAGAAAGTACATGAGATAAAATCCGGCTTCCGCACGCCTCGTACAGCAACTCGTGGAATTTATTATCTAACTCTACCACCTGATCAAAATTTCCCTTTTCTACATGAAAATTGGCCAGATAAACAATCTCCTCCAGGCTGTCTAGCTGCTCCTTTGTGATATTCCGGCAAGCCCAGGCAGCGCACAGCCCTTCCAGGTAAGAACGGATTACAAAAATATCCTCAATATCCTGATCCGAGATCCCCGTCACATAAGCTCCCTTATTTGGTACAATCGTCACCAGCCCCTCCAGTTCTAGCTGACGCAGCGCTTCCCGTACCGGAGTCCGGCTGACCCCCAGTTCCTGCCCGATCACCACTTCCTTTAATTCATCCATCTCTTGATAGGTTCCAGATAAAATATCCTCTCTTAATTTCGCAAATACTCGCCCGCGCAGGGAATATTTATCTGCTGCATCCTTTTGGTTCTCATACGCTTCCACGAAACTGTGCCTCCTGCCTTTTGAAATCTTGTATTATTGTATACATTCTAATGATATTTGTCAAGAAAAATGCCGCTCTTATTTCTGCCCTGCCTTTGCTAAATCCAGTTTAGCCCGGTATTCCAGAAAATAGTCCGCAAAGTCTTCCGTGATAAAACGGTACTCTACCAGTTCCTCCAGTCTGTGCCGAAACTCCCGCAGGCTTATCTCCTCCTGTGCCATCTGCTGGAGCAGTCCCTTCATCCGCTCCTTATACTCGTCTACCTCTAACACCCGGTCACGCAATAAAATATTTTGCTGATAGCTCTCGGTAAAATAGGCTCCATAACGATTACCGGATGTTACGGCATCCTTTACCCGAAAACCAGGCTTCAGTACCTCCATCACATTTTTTACCGATGTATTCGTAAAGGCCAAATCACCGGCCATCCGATATAGATTCTTCAAATCAGAAATCACTCCGTTTTTACGCTGTTGATAATAATCCGGCAAAAAGGCTTTAAAAACCGATGTAACCGGAGAATTTTTCTGAAACGCCGGATATTCCTTGTCCGGGTTGGCCTCTACCGCTCTTTGATATTCCAAAAAGGCCATCTTTTCCAACGGATACTCGATTCTTCTAGGTTTCTTTTCCAGTAGCAGCAAATACGCTTTATGCCGATCCTTCCACAAATAGGCCGGACACTCCCGAATCCCCTTCGACGGACAGGAATCGATCATCACAGGTCGATGCTCCCGTTTCACCCGATAGCGATGCATTGCCTTTTTTAAAACAGCCGGAGAATACGTGTTATAATCCGATACCACTGCTTCCTCTTCTTTTGGCTGTTCTGCCTCTCTGTTTTCCTTTTCCTCTTCGGCTCTCGGTTCCTCTCCCTGTCCTAAGGCTTGATCTGCATCAAAGTCTACATACAGTTCTGTTTCCTCCGGCTCCTCTTCTGCCTTCGAGCCCTTTTCTTCCTCTAATGAAACTTCTTCCTCTTCTAACTCTTCCAGCTCCTGATCCGACAAACTTTTTGACTGCCAGATAATCAGCGTTACAATCCCAAAAAACAGAGCGGCCAGACCACCTATCCAGGAACGCTTTCCAATCGAATAAATCAAAGCAGCAGCCGTCAGCATACTTCCAAGCAACACCGACCAAAGATAACGCTTCGTCTCTCTGCTGCCATAACGCAGTGCATACCAATATTTCATCCAAGCTCCCACCCTTCTCTTTTCCCTGTCATCTTTTCCCTGCACTCTTTTTTCTGTACTCTTCTTGCTTCCTTGTGCTAGACACAAATATCCTTTCCTATAATATCGTCCTGCCCTTCCCTCCTGTCCAGTCCCATATCTGCTTTTTTTACATAAAATAATAGCAGAGAACGGTTACGATAGCAGCGCCTATCACAGCGAAAGGGGGGATTTTATGTTTGCCGTACATCGGCTGCTGGAAACAAACGCCGTCCATTCCAAAGGAATCCTTGGCCGAGGGGTGGGGATTGCCATTATAGATACTGGAATCGCCCCTCACCCGGACTTTATCAAAAAAGGAAACCGCCTTGTGGCTCATTATGAAATAGCGGAA
>CASCWU010000157.1 GCA_949155905.1 uncultured Lachnospiraceae bacterium | reverse complement strand
GAAACATCTATGCTGGAAACAGAGTTCTTACTTATAAAGTTGTAAAGTGGTGTTATATAAATAGGGAGGAAGCCTATTGGCTTTAGACAATGGGTAGTTCACATAAAGGAAAGCTATACGATGTCGGAAATCCTGGACTTTGCAAGACAAATCAAGGAAAAGGATCCGGGAAATCTGGGGAACCTCAGCGGATAGCATGTTTTACCGTAGGGAGGATGGAAGCTTTCGCTGGGAACCGGCGGACGAGGATACGCTAAAGGGCTTAAAGCAGTGGAAGCAGGCATATGAGGAGCGGTATATGGACATCTTGGACTATTCGGCCAGTGAGGAAGGACAGTATATGATCCGGTTTTAAAAGAGATGGACGAGAATATAAAATAATTCGGCAGCACATGCAGATAGGCTGATAGAGGCTGAAAAGGCGCAGGAATGGATGTTTCTGCGTCCTTTGCCAAGTAGGAGGAAGTTTTTTAGAGAGCATCGGATAAAGGCATCGGATATAGAACTGGCTGTGCTAAAATGCTTGAATTAGGGAGGAATGTTGGATATAATGAAGGAGGAGTCAGATAAAAAAGCAAATCAGGAAGGAACAAGCAAAAATGAAAAAGCGATTGACAGAATACATAGAAGGCAAACAGGAAGTCTTTGAGCAGATAGCGGCTCAAATCTGGGACTTTGCGGAGACAGACTATCAGGAGGTACAATCGGCAAAGCTGCTGGAGGATTTTTTAGAAAAACAGGGATTTCAGGTAGAGGCAGGAATAGGCGGGATTCCTACTGCCTTTCGTGCGTCGGCAGGTTCCGGGAAGCCGGTGATTGCTTTTTTGGGAGAGTATGACGCGCTGCCGGGCTTGAGCCAAGAGGCTGACCAGACGTCCGAATGCCCATGCCATATCCACGGAGCCGGACATGGCTGCGGACACAATTTGCTGGCAGCAGGCTCGTTAGAGGCTGCCTGTGCAGTAAAGCATGCCTTGGAGCCGGCAGGGCTATCTGGTACGGTCGTTTATATGGGCTGCCCGGCAGAGGAGGGCGGAGCAGGAAAGGCATTTTTGATTCGTTCGGGCTGCTTTGAGGGTGTGGATATTGCATTGACCTGGCATCCTACCCCGGACAATGGAATCTGGAATCAGGCGCTGGCGAATGTCAAGCTAACCTATTCTTTTTCAGGAAAAAGCGCTCATGCAGCGGCTTGTCCGCAGGAGGGAAGAAGCGCCCTGGATGCCTGTGAGCTGATGAATGTCGGAGTGAATTATTTAAGAGAGCATGTCAGCCCGGCCGCCCGGATGCACTATGCGTATATAAACGCAGGAGGTACGGCGGCAAATGTAGTGCCAAGCTATGCGAAGCTGTTGTATATTTTGCGTTCGGATCGGATTGAAGAGCTAGAGGAGATGCTAAAGAGGGTAGGCGATATTGCAAAGGGAGCAGCGCTGATGACCGGAACCACGGTAGAGGAAGAGATTCTCTATGCGTACCGGGAACTGCTGGATGTACCGGAAATGGACGTTCTGCTGACAGATTGTATGAAGGAGTTTTTGCCGATTTCCTATACGGAGGCAGAGTTGGAATATGCAAGGAGTTTTCAGGCTGTGGAGCTTGGAACAGAGGCGGCAAAGAATGCCAAGGAAGGCCTGATCGGGATGGAAACTGGTATCACGGGAAGAGTTCAAATGAGTTCTGCCAGTACAGATGTAGGAGATGTGAGCTGGGTAGTACCAACTGGAAATATTTGTATTGCCTCCGTCGCAGCAGGAACCGTTATGCACAAATGGACTGCTACGGCACAGGGGAAAAGCTCTGCGGCATATAAAGGAATGCACACGGCCGCCCGGATATTGGCAGAGGCCGCAAGACGGCTGATTGAGGATGGTGAGCTAAGAGGACGAATTGCGGCAGGCTTTGCCAGAGAACTGGGAAAAAGAGAGTATTACTCGTTGATTCCAGAGGAGAGAGAGCCGGATTTGCTATGAGAGAGTTATATACTATTTTGCGGAAAATCAAGGAAAATTGTCCTTGACAGTGCCTTTGTTTTATTATATAATACCTAATTGTGACAATGAATCTACGAGAGGTACATCATCCAGCGATCCTACCCCACATGGATCGTATAGCCCCGGAAGTTGTAGTTCTTTTATGATGATAAGAAGTTCTGTAGTTTTTGAACCAAGGAGGTAAATCCATGAAGACATTTATGGCGAACCCTGCAGCTATCGAAAGAAAATGGTATGTGGTAGATGCAGAGGGGCAGACGCTGGGACGCCTGGCAGCAGAGATTGCAAATATTTTAAGAGGCAAAAACAAGCCTATCTATACACCGCATGAGGACACAGGCGATAATGTAATCGTAGTAAACGCAGAGAAGATTAAGGTGACAGGTAAGAAGCTGGATCAGAAGGTGTATTACCGCCATTCCGATTATGTAGGCGGAATGAAAGAGACAACGCTTCGTGCAATGCTGGCAAAGAAGCCAGAGGATGTTATTACTCTTGCTGTAAAGGGTATGCTGCCAAAGGGCGCTTTGGGCAGAAGCATGCTTACTAAGCTGCATGTTTACGCAGGACCGGAACACAAGCACGCAGCACAGAAGCCGGAAGCTTATGAGCTGAAGGCAGCACATTGATTAGGTGAGAGGAGGAAATAACATTGGCTAGCGCAAGATATTATGGAACCGGAAGAAGAAAAAGCAGTGTTGCCAGAGTATACCTGATGCCAGGTACTGGTAAGATTACAATCAATAAGAGAGATATGGATAACTATTTCGGTCTTGGAACCCTGAAGCTGATTGTACGTCAGCCGTTGGTTTTAACCGATACGGTGGATAAGTTCGATGTTTTAGTGACCGTACGTGGAGGCGGCTTCACCGGACAGGCTGGTGCTATCCGTCATGGTATCTCCAGAGCCCTCCTTCAGGCAGATGCTGACTACCGTCCTGCTTTAAAGAAGGCTGGCTTCCTGACAAGAGATCCTCGTATGAAGGAAAGAAAGAAGTACGGCCTCAAAGCGGCCCGTCGCGCTCCGCAGTTCAGCAAGC
>CASCWU010000156.1 GCA_949155905.1 uncultured Lachnospiraceae bacterium | reverse complement strand
CCGGATTCACTGCCAAAAACAGCACCAGCAACGCACATCCGCCGCCCATAGCGCCCTTTCTCATACCAGAAAAAATCTTATTGGCAGCCTTTTCCCGTTTTCGGAAAAAGTAGTAAACAATCGGAATGTCTAAAATCAGAATAAAGCTGGCCGGAATGAGCGTAGCAATAAAGCTCTGCGGCACCTTTGCTACATTGGCCGCCTGCCAGAGCTGCTTGACGGAAACGGTCTGATTATAATAATTAAAATACATCGAATCGGCAAACATCACAATACTAAACAGCACATAAAAGGCCAGAAAGACCAGCCGATGCCCCCTCCACTCACTGTCTGAAAGGGCAAAATAAAAGACACAAAAAATCAGGACGCTTCCTAATACCCAGCCGTTATGCAGCAAATTTACATCAATCAGCATATAATAAATGACTAGCTTTACAAGAAAAATCGGCAGAACCATATACTGGGATAATAAGACTTTGAAAAATCGTTCCTTCATCTTTTCTCATGACTCCTTTTTCTATCCTCAAACTCCTGTTACAAGCTCATTTCATCATAATAAGATATTTTATTTTGAAATACAAGAGATATTTTCTTAATATTTTCTTGCTTTTTTGTAGAAATATGATATACTAGGCGTATGGAAGCATAGCTCAGCTGGGATGAGCGCTCGCCTGACTAGCGGGAGGTCAAGGGTTCGAGCCCCTTTGCTTCCATTTTTTATGTCTGCGCCTGGCTTAGTTTTACAGTTCTGTCCCTCTAATCCTTTTCCCTTCTCCATTTTTTTCCCGCAGCCGTTCCTCCTTCTCAAACCCTTGAAACAGCTTCACTAAAATCACCACGGCCACAACAGAGAGAATCACCTCTGCCACAAGCTGTGAATAGCCCAGCCCATACGGCGGGAAAAGCCGATCCAAGACAAACAGCGCCGGGATTTCCAAAATAATCTTTCGTAAAATCGCAAAAATCAGGGATTTCTTTCCCATCCCGCATGCCTGGAACACTCCGACTGCAATAAAATCCATCCCCAAAAACGGTTGCGCCAGACATAATGCCCGTAAAAACTGCACACCATGGCCGATCACGGCCTCATCCTTCATAAACAGCCAGGTCAGTCCCTCTGCTCCTATATAATATCCTACTGTCACCACTGCCATAAAGCCGCCTGCCAGCTTTACCGTAAACAACAGCGCCTGCTTCATCCGCCGGATATTCCGACTGGCAAAATTATAGCTGATAAGCGGCATTACTCCTTGCGAAAGCCCTAAAAAGATCTGCATCGGCACACTACAAATCGTGCTGGCGATCCCAACCGCTGCCACCATATCCGATCCATAAACAGAGGCAAAGTTATTTAACACTGTCCGCCCTGTCACATTCAGCAGATTCTGAATCGAGGCCGGAATCCCTACCCCGCAGACCCCCAGCACAATATTCTGACGAAAGCGAAACATGGACGGCTTGATACAGACATAGGTACGCCCGCGCTTAACATAAAGCAAAACAAAAAAGTACAGACAGGCCACGCAATTAGAAAGAAAGGTAGCAAGCCCTGCACCTGCTGCCCCCATATTCAAGCCCCATGGCAAAATAAAAAACGGATCGAGCAGGATATTCAACAGACAGCCGCTCATCGTACCGATGCTTGCATGAAGGGAGGAGCCCTCGGAACGCACCATATAAGCAAGTACAACGTTTAAAATAGCCGGAGCAGCCCCGCAGCTTACCGTCCAGAACAGGTAGTCACTCGTTGCAGACATCGTGGTAGCATCCGTTCCTATCATGCCCAACAGAGAAGGCCGGAATATCGTATAAAAGACAGAAAACAAAATCCCGCAAAACAAAGCACCGTAAAATCCAAACGCCGAGCTACGGTATACCGTATCATAATCTCGGCTTCCTAGCGCACGGCTCATCATACTGGAAGAGCCTACCCCAAACAGGTTATTGACTGCATTAAAGGCCAGCAGCACCGGTCCGGACAGCGTCAGCGCCGCATTCTGCACCGGATTGTTTAGCATCCCTACAAAATAAGTATCTGCCAGATGGTAAAATACCATTACCAGCGAGCTTAGAATCGTCGGAACCGCCAGCGTCATCACCGCTCTTGGAACCGGAGTCTCCTCAAATAACCGTGTTTTTTGTGTATCCTCCATACACAAATCCTCCCTTTTTTCTTATCCGCAATCCTTTGCTATTCCAAATCATCTGCTCCGTCCTTAAAGCATCCGAACCAGGATAGTGAAGCCGCCGGTATTGTCCTCCAAAAAGCAATCTGCTTCTTTTCTGGATCATACCGACGGCAATCCTGTGTCACAATCACTGCCTGTCCATGTCCTATAGCTCGCAGTTATTTACCGTCCGAGGGAACGGAATGACGTCGCGGATGTTGCCCATTCCGGTCAGATACATCACACAGCGCTCAAAGCCCAGCCCAAAGCCTGCATGACGGGCAGATCCGTATTTTCTTAAATCCAGATAAAAATCATAATCTGCTTCGGAAAGGTTTAACTCCTTCATACGTTCTAACAGCTTGTCATAGCTGTCCTCACGCTGACTTCCGCCGATGATTTCCCCGATTCCTGGCACCAGCAAATCCATCGCTGCCACTGTCTTGTTATCCTCATTCAGTTTCATATAAAATGCCTTAATTTCCTTTGGATAATCGGTGACAAATACTGGCTTTTGAAATACCTCTTCGGTCAGATAGCGCTCATGTTCCGTCTGTAAATCACAGCCCCAGGATACCTTATATTCAAATTTATCGTTGTTCTTTTCTAAAATCTCAATCGCCTCGGTATAGGTGACATGTCCGAAATCGGCGTTTGCCACATGCTCCAGCCGCTCTAACAGCCCCTTGTCCACAAAGCTGTTAAAGAACCTCATTTCCTCCGGCGCGTACTCCAGCACATAGCGGATGATATATTTTAGCATACTCTCTGCCAGCAGCATATCATCCTTTAAATCTGCAAAGGCAATCTCTGGCTCGATCATCCAGAATTCTGCCGCATGACGCGTCGTATTGGAATTTTCTGCGCGGAAGGTCGGTCCAAACGTATAAATATTACGGAAGGCCATCGCATAAGTCTCG
>CASCWU010000155.1 GCA_949155905.1 uncultured Lachnospiraceae bacterium | reverse complement strand
GTATTTCCAGAGAATGCGCGCAAATCGGAGTAATCGCGAACGCCCGCCCTTCCGGCAAAATCACCGGGCCTCCCGCAGAAAGGTTGTAGGCGGTCGAGCCTGTCGGCGTCGAAAGAATCACCCCGTCTCCCCGGTAATGCGTCAAAAGCTGTCCATTGACCGCTACCTGCATGGAAACGATGCGCGAATACCCGCTCCTGCTGATCACAATATCATTCAATGCCTCTGTGGTATAAACGGCCTTCCCGGCCTGATACACCGTCCCGGAAAGCATGATCCGCTCTTCTAGCCGGTACTGCCCAGCCAGCAGCAGCCCAATCGCCTCCGGCACATGCTCTAGCTCTACCTCCGTCAAAAAGCCCAACGTCCCCAGGTTGATTCCCATGATCGGAAGCTCATACCCCGCCAGCTCTCTGGCAGCCTGAATCACTGTCCCGTCCCCGCCTAATACCAGAGCGGCTTCGGTTTCCGGAAGGAGACTGCTGACATCGGTAAACCCCTCCCCGCACAGGCCGCCCTCCGGCTTCGTTGGAAGAAGCTGCGCGGTTCCGCCCTTCGTCTCGATTTCCTCTTTGATCCGATAGGCAGTCTGCATGCTTTCATCCTTGCCCGCATTTACAATAATGCAAAAATGCTTCACCCGTCCTCCCCCCTTATCTCTTGTCCAGTCAGACCTGCTTCCTTGTCAAATCTGTTTCCCTTCCGAAAGCGCCTCGTGCGCTGCCTGTACCACCCGTTTGATTTCCTCCGGGGCGGCTGCCTGCGCTGCCTCCGGCTTCCCCTCTCTCCCTCTCTGGTATCCCAAATAAAGCAGATATTCGATATTGCCCTCCGGCCCCTTAATCGGAGAATAATCCAGCGCCAACAGGGAAAAGCCAAGCTCCCTTGCACAGTCCGTTACGGTTCCGATAACCTCCTCGTGTACCTTAGGCTCCCGTACCACTCCCTTTTTCCCTACCTTTTCCCGTCCGGCCTCAAACTGCGGCTTAATCAGCACGACAAGCTGCGCCTCTTCTGCCAGAAGCGCCCGTACCGGCTCTAGCACTTTGGTCAGGGAAATAAAAGAGACATCGACCGAGGCAAAGCTTATCGGCTCCCCGATTTGTTCCGGTGTTACATAACGGATATTGGTTTTTTCCATAGAAACTACCCTGGAATCCTGCCGCAGCTTCCAGGCAAGCTGGTTTGTCCCTACATCTATTGCATATACCCGCTCTGCACCGTTTTGCAGCATACAGTCGGTAAAGCCGCCGGTAGAGGAGCCGATGTCCATACAGACCCTTCCGCTCAGATCAAGCCCATAGGTCTGGATTGCCTTTTCTAGCTTGAGGCCGCCCCGGCTTACATATTTTAACGGCGTTCCCTTTAGGGTAATCTCTGCGGCAGGATCAAACATGCTGCCCGCCTTGTCCTCTCGCTGGCCGTTTACCAAAACCATCCCCGACATAATCACTGCCTTGGCCTTTTCTCTTGACTGTGCCAGGCCGCGGTCAACGAGCAGAATATCCAGCCGCTCCTTCATGTAGTATCCTCTCCTTTATCGCCTCTGCATCCAAATGATACCGCTCTCTTAACTCCGCTATGCTGCCATGCTCCACATAGGTATCCGGCAGGGTACAAGGCAGAAAGCGATACGGCAAGCGATGCTCCGCCAGTATGGCAGAAAGCTTTTGGGAATAGCTCCCGGAACGGATTCCCTCCTCTACCATCACGAGGAGCTGATGCGTGTCAGCCATTCGTTCCAGAAATGCGCCATCTGCCTCCTGTAAAAACCGGACATTGACGAGCGTCGGATAAATTCCATGCTCCTCCAGCAGCGCCGCCGCTTCCCGAGCCACTGAAACCATCGCTCCTGTAGCCAAAAGCAACACGTCCCTTCCTTCCTGTAATAGTTCGTTTTCTCCTAATACAATCGGAGTAAAGGTACTTTTATCCCCCGGTTCCGCCGCTCCTCTCGGATAGCGGATGGCCACCGGTTCCTCTAGCTCCAGCGCATAACGGAGCATCGCCGTCAGCTCCACTCCATCCTTAGGACTCATAATCACCATTCCGGGAATCGAATTCAAATAAGAAATATCATAAATCCCCTGATGGGTTTCCCCATCGCTGCCAACCAACCCTGCCCGGTCTATGGCAAAGACCACCGGAAGCCTTTGCAGGCAGACATCGTGCAGGATTTGATCATAGGCACGCTGTAAAAAGGTTGAATAAATCGCCACCACCGGCTTCATCCCGGCCGCTGCCAGACCCGCCGCAAACGTCACGGCATGCTGCTCGGCAATCCCTACGTCAAAAAAACGCTCCGGGTAGTTCTTTTTAAAATCATACAGACCTGTCCCATACGGCATTGCCGCCGTCACTGCCACCAGCCGGGAATTTTCCTCTGCCAGCCTTAGCATCGCCTTGGAAAACAAATCGGTATATGTAACCGCCCCTTCTGGATAACGGGACTCTCCGGTCTTTACCAAAAAAGGATTCATCCCGTGAAACTGTGCCGGATGCTGCTCGGCAGAGCGATACCCCTTTCCTTTTTTGGTAATCGCATGAATCAGCACCGCTCCTCTTACTCTGGCAGCACTTGCAAGCGCCATTTCTATCTGCCCGATATCATGTCCGTCTATCGGCCCGATATAAGTCAGCCCCATATCCTCAAATAGCATCCCCGGGACAAAAAAACGCTTCAGGGAATCCTTTGAAATTTTCATTCGCCTGGCAATCGCATTTCCGACTGCCGGAATCCCCCGCAGGGCATTTTCAACATCATTCTTTAAATCCTGATAATTGGTATTGGTTCGGATTTTCCCCAAATAATTTGCCATCCCGCCTACATTTTCCGAAATGGAACGCTCGTTGTCGTTTAGCACAATCGTCAGATTGCTGTTTAGCTCGGACGCATTGTTCAGTGCCTCTAATGCCATTCCGCCCGTCAGAGCGCCGTCTCCAATAACAGCGACAATCCTCCGTTTTTCCCCTAGCAGATCCCTGGCCTTTGCAAAGCCTAAGGCGGCAGAAATCGAGGTAGAGCTGTGTCCCGTACCAAAAGCATCGCAGGGACTCTCCTTTCGCTTAGGGAAACCGCTTGCCCCGCCGTTTTTTCTAAGCTGCAGCAAAGCCTCTCCTCTTCCCGTCAGCAG
>CASCWU010000154.1 GCA_949155905.1 uncultured Lachnospiraceae bacterium | reverse complement strand
ATCTCACCCATTTCCTTCCCGGCAAAGGCGCGGCTCGCCAGAAGAATTTTGCTGACCGCCAGAATCTCGCTTTTGGACATCCAGGAGGCCTTCCTGCCCTTCATGACAAAACCGTTTTCCGGCTTTTGATAGACAATCTCCCACTCTCCCAGTTCTTTATGCTCACTTAAAAACGCGCGGATCGTGTCGATATCCCGCTGCACAGAACGTTCGTCTATTCCCCAGCTTCTGGCACAGGCAGCTTTGTTGACTACCTTCCCCTGGCAAAACCGGGCGTAAAGCTCCAGACAACGGCGGGCGGAATTGGCTTTTGTGCTTTCCTCTTTGCTTGCCATTCTGACCTCCTATCCCTCTGACCTTTTACAACTGACAGGTGTTATTTTTTCTCTTTTGGAGTAGTATAGCATCCTTCCATGGCACATACTGTCATTTTTAAATATTTACAACCTCTTAATCCGCGCAATCGCCTCTACGGTATTTTCATATGTCCCAAACGCCGTCAGCCGGAAATACCCTTCCCCGCTTGGCCCAAAGCCGGAACCTGGGGTTCCAACGACATTCGCCTGCTCTAACAGGTAGTCAAAAAACTCCCAGGAGGTCATGCCCTTCGGCGTCTGCATCCAGACATACGGCGCATTGACGCCGCCCGATACGGTATAACCGGCCTCGGCCAGCCCCTCCCGGATCGTCCTAGCGTTGTTCATATAGTAGGCAACTTGTTCTGCGGTCTGCTTCTGTCCCTCCGGAGTATAGACGGCGGCTCCGGCAGCCTGGATGATATATGGCGCACCGTTAAATTTCGTCCCGGAGCGTCTTGCCCAAAGACTATTTAGAGAAACCTCTCCGCAGGTCAAATCCTTTGGAATCACGGTAAAGCCCAGACGTGTCCCAGTAAAACCAGCATTTTTGGAAAAGCTCCGCAGCTCGATGGCACAGGTTCTTGCTCCTTCGCATTCATAAATGGAATGAGGCACATCCGCCTCGGAAATATAAGCCTCATAGGCAGCATCGTAAATAATCACACAGCCTTCCCGGTTCGCATAATCCACAAAGCGCTGCAACTCCGACTTCGTAATTGCAGAACCTGTCGGATTGTTTGGAAAGCAAAGGTAGATGATGTCCGGGCGCTCCTTCGGCAGCTCTGGCAGGAAATTCGTTTCTGCCGTACATGGCATATAGATCACATCCGACCAGCGTTCCTCCTTTTCTAAATATACCCCTGTCCTGCCAGACATCGCATTGGTATCCACATAAACCGGATAAACCGGATCGCAAACAGCGATTTTATTGTCCAGCGCAAAAATGTCCCCGATGTTGCCGGAATCGCTCTTTGCTCCGTCGCTGATAAAAATTTCATCTAATTCGATATGGGCTCCTCTGGCCGTATAATCATGGTCGATAATCGCCTGGCGCAAAAACTCATAGCCCAGTTCCGGCGCATAGCCCTTAAACGTCTCCGCCCGGCTCATTTCATCCACCGCGCTGTGCAGCCGCTCAATGACTGCCGGAGCAAGCGGCAGCGTCACGTCGCCGATCCCTAAGCGGACGATACTTTTGTCCGGATGGGCAGCAGAATACGCATTGACCTTTCTGCCAATCGTCGAAAATAAATAGCTTCCTGGCAGCTTCAAATAATTGTCGTTGATTTTAAACATAATTTTCCTCCATTCCCTTTCTTCCTGGCAAGAGTGCCTTCCTACTTTCTTTTCAAAAAATCTTCTTCAAAGAATCCGTTTATGAAAAGAACAGTCAGTAATAAAACAACTCTCACCAGAAGCGTATATTGTACTATTGTATACAATTTCCCGTCTTTTCTAATCATACCTGATTTTGCCGGAACTGACAAGCCCTATTTAAAAAAAAGCCACAATTCCTCTTTCAGAATCATGAATTCCTCCCAGAGAAGAATCTGGCGTTCCTTGCTTTCCTCATCCATCAAAAGGTTCGGATAATGGTTAAATAACGCATCTCCGCAGCAGCCATTGATTCCGCCGACCGAAGCGTGCATATCCAAAATCACATAAATTTTATAGGTTTTGCACCAGTCAAACAGATGATCCAGATGAGCAAACGCTTTTTCATTAAAACGGATCCCCGGCTCTTCATAAAGCAGGGCATTAGCGTCTAATACCACACGCACGCAGTTCCAGCCCGCTTCTGCCATCGCCCGGATATCCTCTTCATTCGTATGGGCTTCCTCTAACGGCCCATATTTTATCACTCCGTTTTCCTGATAAAATTCCTCCTGGATTCCATAGGCTGTAATAAAATCCATGCCATCCTTAAACATCAGGTGAGGCTCCTCGCAATGGTAGTTATCCTTAAAACCTTTCAGCATCGTATGCCAGTCCTCCATCATCACCGGAAGCGGCATCTCCAGCCCGTCCAGCCAATCCTGCCTGACCAGAAAACCGGCAAAGGTTGGTTCTGCCTGAATTCCCTCATCCGTAACGGAATCCTTGTATACCTTTTCATCGCTTTTGCGAAGTACATCATAATGCGACATATAGTCGGTTGGTATTTTCTTCGATTTTTTGAATGGCCAGCATGTCGTTCGGATTCTCTACATAGCTGCTGCTCCACATGACTCCCCTCTGCCTTTTCTTTGTCTCTCTCCGGCGACAGATAATGCTGCAGACGGGCTTCTATTGGTGTTCTTTTTAATTATTCTCCCGTTTGGGCATTATTTATTTTTGTAAATTTTTTCGTAGGATGTCAATATTAGTTCAGTTTGTGCATGTAGAAAGATTGAAAATAAAACCGTTCCTCCGGCTGTATTTGCCATAGGGAACGGTTTTTGTTGTTGTGTGCAAGTGTGCAATGTTGTTACTTTACTTGCTGACATCTTCTGGATACGCTTCGCAGTAAATGTAACTGACTTTTTCTTGAATGTCAGTTTGATGGTCGTATCTTCTGCTGCGTAAGCGGTTTCGGTGCATACACCTGTAATTGTGATGATTGCATATAAGAGCATTGCAAGGATCGTTGTAAGTTTCTTTTCAAAAGCTTTTATACCTGACCGTTCTGTTCATCCTTTAAAGAAAAAACGTCGAAATTCTCAGTATTTACGCTGGCTGGAGCGTGTTTTTGACAGTCTGTCTGTTTAGACTGCAAGTCTATTGAAACAGACGGATACTTGAAAGCCGGGCTGGGAAACAGTATTATAG
>CASCWU010000153.1 GCA_949155905.1 uncultured Lachnospiraceae bacterium | reverse complement strand
CTGGAAATTCTTCTGCCGGAAAAGGGTACTGGGAAAGCGCTTACGGAACTCTAAATAAGAAAGGATTTGGGTAGTATGTGTGGAATTGTTGGGTATATCGGAAAGCGGCAGGCCGCTCCGATTTTATTAGACGGGTTGTCAAAGCTGGAATACCGGGGGTATGATTCAGCAGGGATTGCAGTTTTTGACAGCGGAAAAATTCAGATTGCCAAGGCGCGCGGCAGACTCTCCGTGCTGCGGGAGCTGACCGGAGAGGGAAACCAGGTCAAGGGAACCGTCGGGATAGGGCATACGCGCTGGGCAACGCACGGCGCACCGTCGGATATGAATTCTCATCCTCATTTTAATGCGGACGAGACGATTACCGTTGTCCATAACGGAATTATTGAAAATTATCAGAAGCTAAAGGCATATTTGACGGAAAAGGGGTATCAGTTTCAGACCGAGACAGATACGGAAACCATTGTGCAGCTAATTGATTATTATTATGAGGGAGATCCCCTGGTTGCGATAGAGCGGGCAGTCAGCCGATTGGAAGGCTCCTATGCGCTGGGCGTTTTATTTGCTGATTTTCCAGATGAATATTTTGCCGTGAGAAAGGATAGCCCGCTGGTGGTAGGTGTTTCGCCAGAGGGGAATTTTATTGCGTCGGATGTGCCGGCATTTCTGGCCTATACCAAAGAGGTATATTTTATGGAGAATGGGGAGATTGCCCGGATTGGACGGGAGACCATTCGTTTTTATAACCAGGACTTTGAAGAGATAACCAAGGAACTGGAAACGATTGACTGGGACATTGCAGCAGCGGAAAAGGGCGGCTTTGAGCATTTTATGCTAAAGGAGATCTATGAACAGCCTAAGGCGCTGCGGGATACGATTCATCCGAGAATCAAAAACGGTGTGCTGGATTTGTCAGAAAACGGGCTTTCCGAAGAGGAAATGAAACAAATTCAAAAGATTGATATCGTAGCCTGCGGTTCGGCCTATCATACGGGTGTCGCCGCCAAATATGTGTTTGAACAGATGGCAGGGGTTCCGGTGGAGGTAGATCTGGCCAGTGAATTTCGTTATCGGAATCCGCTTCTGACCAGGGATACGTTGGTCATTATTGTCAGTCAGTCCGGGGAAACGGCGGATTCTCTGGCAGCACTTCGGGAGGCTAAAAAACGGGGAGCAAGAGTGCTTGGCATCGTCAATGTCGTCGGCAGCAGCATTGCCAGAGAGGCGGATAACTGCATGTATACGTGGGCCGGGCCGGAAATCGCCGTAGCGACGACGAAGGCGTACAGCACACAGTTGGTTGCTTTTTATATGCTGGCTATCCAGTTTGCCAAGGTCAGAGGTACGATTACGACTCCAGAATACTCGCAGTTCATCGAGCAGCTCCTTGCTTTGCCGGATCAGGTACAGGTAATTTTGGAGGACAAAGAAAAAATCCAGTATTATGCTACGCAATATGTAGCGGCAAAGGACATCTTTTTTATCGGGCGCAGTCTGGATTATGCAGCCTCTCTGGAAGGCTCTCTCAAACTAAAGGAGATTTCTTATATTCATTCCGAAGCCTACGCAGCAGGAGAACTAAAGCATGGGCCGATTGCTTTGATTGAGGACGGCACCTGGGTAACGGGGCTTCTGACGCAGGAGGCTTTGTATAAAAAGACCATCAGCAACATGGTAGAGGTAAAAAGCCGCGGGGCAAAGCTGCTGGCCTTGACTAACGAAGGAAATACCGAGGTAGAAAAATGCGCGGATCTGGTGATTTACATTCCGGAGACGAATCCTTACTTTACCGTATCACTTGCCGTCGTGCCGCTCCAGCTTCTGTCCTATTATGTAGCAGTCGGAAAAGGTTTTGACGTGGATAAGCCACGAAACCTGGCGAAGTCCGTCACTGTGGAATAAGAAGCGTGAGTGGAAACGCTAAGCCGAACAAAGTTCGGCTCCCGGGAGTAATTTTTGGCGCGCCCGACAGGGCGTGACTCTGTTGCGACAGAAATTACTCCCCCAGTAAGGGGCGAAGCCGGTCAAAGACTGGCTCGGAGAGAAGAGGCAGGACTTAAAATAGGAGGAAACTATGGAACAAGGAGTAATTAAGCAATTTACTATCCAACAACTCTATGATTTAACCAAAACACTGGCAGGGGAATATTTGGCGCAGTTTGCGTATCCCTGGGAGGCGTTATCTGGTATCGGAGAGGAAATCAAACGGTTAGGCGCTTTGCTGCCGACTGAGGAATATGAGCAGCGAGGAGAGGATATCTGGGTGGCCAAATCGGCAAAGGTAGCGCCGACCGCCTGCCTGAACGGGCCGTGTATCGTCGGAAAGGAAGCGGAGGTCAGACATTGCGCTTTTATCCGAGGAAAGGCGCTGATCGGGGCGCACGCTGTGGTCGGGAATTCTACGGAACTGAAAAATGTTATTTTATTTGACAATGTCCAGGTGCCGCATTACAACTACGTCGGAGATTCGATTTTAGGCTTTAAAGCTCATATGGGTGCAGGCTCGATTACCAGCAACGTCAAATCGGATAAAACGTTGGTTACGATCCCGGTTCCAGCCAGCTTATGCGATGGATTCGGCAGCCAGGACAATACCAATACGGAGCCTGCTTTATCGGCAGAAGGAAAAAACGCCATCAAAGAGCAGCCAAGACAGGAACAGGCAGTGGGAATCCGTCTAGAAACAGGTTTGAAAAAGGTCGGGGCGATGCTGGGGGATTATGTCGAGGTAGGCTGTAACAGTGTTTTAAACCCAGGCACGGTAGTCGGGCGCGGTTGCCAGATTTATCCGCTTTCGATGGTGAGAGGCTATGTACCGGAGAGGCATATTTATAAAAACAAGAATGAAATTGTGGAGTTCAAATAGGGGGATATTTGGACTGCTAACAAGGAGGTGTTGCGAAATGAGGTACTTATTGCCTTTTTCTGCAGATGTTTTTGCTCCATGCAAGGTCTAATATAGGACGATATCTGCACGGAGCGTTTTCTCCATTCTAATGGGAGTTTATCGTCCGCATTAGGCCTTGCATTCCATAGAGCTATCATAATTATTGTGTAAGGAGCAAGGCCATGAAAAATTTCATATCAATGAAAGAATTACGCAGTTTTTACCTTTTATGGAGTTCGCAGACTGTCTCCGAATGTTAGTGCGAAAAAATATTATACTAGGATTAGTGGGTTACAGAGCTTTTCTGGTTTGGTTATTTTTATTCTGGCTCCGGCATTGGGGAGCTGTCTGTTAGTCTTTGGAGGTATGATGGAATGCTTGCCCCTTTGCTCATGTGAGATAAAGAAGTAAAAGAAGTGTAAAAAATTTTGCCG
>CASCWU010000152.1 GCA_949155905.1 uncultured Lachnospiraceae bacterium | reverse complement strand
ATACCGAGGCTTTTTTTGAAGAAAATTATGAGAAAAGCGGGAGGCGTACCATTCAGGCGGAAAAATGGAATTCGGTGTTAGGGAATATTCCGCGTCTTTTGATCGAAATGGTCAGCGTCTGCTCGATGCTGGCATTGATTGCGATTATGATTTACAAGGGAAGAGAGATCGAGACATTGATTACTTCGTTGGGAGCGTTTGCGATGGCTGCGGTCAAGCTTCTCCCGAGTGCAAACCGGGTGGTAGGGGCATTAAATGCGATTGCCTATCAGGAACCGGCGTTAGATAAAATGTTGGAAAATTTACAGATATTAGAAAGCGAGGACGGAAGAAGCACAATAGAAGAGGCTGCAGAAAAGAAAACGTCCCCGTTGACACTGGAACGGGAGATTTCGCTGCAAAACATTTCCTATTCGTATCCAAACAGTGAACAGCATGTGCTAAAGCAGGCGCAAATGTCAGTCCCGGTGGGCAAATCAGTGGGGATTGTAGGAACCTCTGGCGCCGGTAAAACAACGGCGGTGGATATTATGCTGGGGCTTTTGAACCCGCAGGAGGGATGGGTGCTGGCGGATGGCGTGGATGTGATGTCAAACTATACAGAATGGCTGTCTCATATTGGCTATATTCCGCAGACGATTTTTATGCTTGATGATACGATCCGTGCTAACGTAGCATTTGGGATGAAGCGGGAGGATCAGACGGACGAACAGGTGTGGTATGCGTTAGAGGAAGCACAGTTAGCAGAATTTGTTCGTTCACTGCCAGAGGGTTTGGATACTCAGATTGGAGAGCGGGGCGTGCGTTTGTCCGGGGGACAGCGGCAGAGAATCGGGATCGCCAGAGCCTTGTATACGAATCCGAAATTGCTGATTTTTGACGAGGCGACTTCTGCCCTGGACAATGAAACGGAGGCTGCGATTATGGAGTCGATTAACAGCCTGCATGGACGGAAAACAATGGTGATTATTGCGCATCGGCTGCAGACGATTGAAGGCTGTGATATCGTATACCGGGTAAAGGATGGAAAGATAGAACGGGAACGATAGGAGGAAGATATGGGAATTTATGTAAACCCCGGAAACAATTTATTTGAAATGGCACGGAACTTTGAATGCTATGTAGACAAAAGTATGTTGATTGCTGAGATCAATAAAAGATGCCATACGCAAAATAGATTCCTTTGCGTCAGCCGTCCGCGTCGTTTCGGAAAGTCGATGGCGGCGGACATGCTGGTGGCGTATTACAGTAAGGGCTGTGATTCGAGAAAGCTGTTTGCCGGATTGCGCATAGAACAGGATTGTTCTTTTGAAGTGCATTTAAACCAGCATCCGGTGATACGGTTTGATCTGCAGCAATTTTTATTTCATAAATCACATGTGGATATTTTTATAGAGAGAGTTCAGGAGGTTATCATAAAAGAGCTGCAGATGGAATATGGGGATTGCTTTGAAATCGATCCTTATGGGCTGCAAAGCGTGTTAAATCAGATTTATGCCAAGACGGGGCAGCGATTTATTTTTGTGATAGACGAATGGGATTGTGTGTTCCGTCTGGCAAAGGAGCAAAAGGAGATACAGAAGGAATATCTGGATTTTCTGCGTGCATTGTTTAAGGGAACGGAGTATGTGGATTTGGTTTATATGACCGGAATCCTTCCGGTGAAAAAGTATGGAGAACATTCGGCGCTCAATATTTTTGACGAGTATTCGATGGTGGATTCAGTAGGAATTTCGCAGTATTTTGGCTTCACCGAGGAAGAGGTAAGAAGGCTGTGCCTGGAAAAGAATGCGGATTTTAGCGGGCTGCAGGAATGGTACGACGGCTATTTGGTGGATGGGCTGCACATTTATAATCCTAAGTCGGTAGTCGATGCAGTGCAGCGAGGAGAGCAGAAGAGCTATTGGACGAGTACGGAGACGTATGAGGCGTTAAAGGTTTATATGGATTTGGATTATGATGGCTTAAAACAGGCGATTATTGCGATGCTGGGGAAAAGCCGTTGCTCGATTAATACCCGAAAATTTCAGAATGATATGGATACCTTTCAGGCGAAGGATGATATTTTGACGTTATTGGTTCATTTGGGCTATTTGACTTATGATAGAAAGAAAAGTGAAGTATGGATTCCGAATAAAGAAATTGAAGAGGAATTTCTCAATGCGATAGAGGGTGTAGGCTGGGAAGGACTGGTGCAGGCTTTGGAGCAGTCAGAGGAGTTGTTAAAGAATACCCTGGCCTTGCAGGAGGAAGCCGTTGCTGAGGGGATTGAAATCATTCATCAGGAAATGGCTTCTATCCTGCAATATAACAGTGAAAACTCATTAGCGTGTACGCTTTTGCTGGCTTATTACAGTGCGAAGGCTCACTATCTGACTCCGATTCAGGAGTTGCCGACCGGGAAGGGATTTGCGGATGTGGTATATTTGCCGAAACGGGCAGAGGAGAAAACGTATCCTGCGTTGGTGATTGAACTAAAGTGGAACCAATCCGCGGAAGGAGCGATTAAGCAGATTCAGGAGAAGCAGTATGCGTCTTGGATAGAAGGATATACGGGAGAAATTTTGCTGGTAGGAATCAATTACGATACGAAGGAGAAGCGGCATAGCTGCGTGATCGAGCGGCATGTGAAGAGATAAAGCTGGAAAAGCCGGAGAAATGAAGAAGGGGAAATAAGAAGAGGAAATAAGAAAGATAAAAAGGATAAAAAGAACAGGGAAAAAAAAGAAACGGAAAAAAGAAACGAAAGCAAACAGAAAAAGGGAGGGTTGACAATGGGAATTTATGTAAATCCGGGAAATAATTTATTTGAAATGTCACGAAATTTTGAATACTATGTAGACAAAAGCATGTTGATTCCTGAAATCAATAAAAAATATCGTACAGAAAAGAGGTTTCTCTGTGTCAGCCGTCCGCGCCGTTTTGGGAAGTCGATGGCGGCAAATATGCTGTCGGCTTATTATAGTAAGGGCTGTGATTCAAGGAAGCTGTTTGCAGGCTTGAGCATAGAGCAGGATCATTCCTTTGAACTGCATTTAAACCAGCATCCGGTGATTCGCTTTGACGTACAATATTTTCTGGAATCAAAGGAGGATTTGGATACTTTTATTACAGAGATGGAGAAAGCGGTTGTAGAAGAGTTACTGGAGGAATTTCCGGATTGTAAGGGAATAGAGCCGGATTTTCGTCTGAAAATCGCCCTGGACAAAATATGGAAGCAGGAAAAACAAGGTTTTATTTTTATTATAGACGAATGGGATTGTGTGTTTCGTTTAGCAAAAGAGGAAAAAGAGAAACAAAAACGATATCTGGATTTTTTGCGTGCATTATTGAAAGGAACCGAGTATGTGGATCTGGTTTACATGACCGGAATCCTTCCGGTGAAAAAGTATGGAGAACATTCGGCGCTCAATATTT
>CASCWU010000151.1 GCA_949155905.1 uncultured Lachnospiraceae bacterium | reverse complement strand
AGGGGCTTTCATACATATGCCCAATGTGAAAAGCTGTTTCCGGAGAAAATGAAGATTGTGGCAATCGCCGATATTCTGCCGGAACGAGTGGAACGGGCGGCAAAGGAATTTCAGATTCCGCCGGAGGGGTGCTACACCAGTGCAGAGGAAATGCTGCAAAAGGAGCGACTGGCAGACGTGATGTTTATCTGTACCCAGGACAGACAGCATGTGCCGCAGGGCATTGTGGCCTTAAAAAAAGGCTATCATTTGCTATTGGAAAAGCCGATTTCTCCAGAGATAGAGGAATGCCGGGAGATTTTACGAATCGCCAAGGAGCAGAAGCGGATTGTGTTAGTCTGTCATGTTTTGCGGTATACTCCGTTTTACAGCAAGCTAAAAGAGGTATTGCTTTCCAGGGTGATTGGAGATATCGTCAGTATCCAGCATATGGAAAACGTTCAGTACTGGCATCAGGCACATAGCTTTGTCCGGGGGAACTGGCGGAGGGAGAAAGAAACCAGTCCGATGATTCTGGCCAAATGCTGCCACGATATGGATTTGCTCTTGTGGCTTTGCGGGAAGCATTGCCGAGCGGTATCAAGCTTTGGCGGGCTGCATTTATTCCGGCCGGAGCAGGCACCGGAGGGAGCGGCAAAGCGTTGTATGGATGGCTGCGCGGTCAAAGAGAGCTGTCCTTACGATGCAGAAAAGATCTATCTGACCAACAAGGCAACAGGAGTATTAGAGGGACATACCGGCTGGCCATGTGATGTATTGGCAGAGGAACCAACCGAAGAGAGCATCCGGCAGGCAATCAAGACGGGACCTTATGGTAGATGTGTCTATGCCTGCGACAACGATGTTGTGGATCACCAGGTCGTCAATATGGAGCTAGAAGACGGCAGTACGATTTCCATGACGATGACGGCCTTTACGGATCGGGGCGGGAGAGATACCAGGATTTGCGGGACGCTTGGTGAGATCAGCGCCTCTCTTTCCGACAATACCATTACGATACGCCCTTATCAGACTGCCGGAACCAATGGAACAGAGGTGATTGACGTTGGAAAACTGGCGGAGGATTTCAGCGGACACGCCGGAGGGGATAACCGTATGGTAGAGGAATTGTTGGACTTGATTCAGGGCGGAGAGCCTGGAATACGGACGACCTCTCTGGCCGTATCGGTAGAAAGCCATCTGGTCGCACTGGCAGCAGAGCGTTCCCGAAAGGAAGGCGGAAGGCCGGTTTCCTTAGAAGAAGGATAAGATTCGTATGGATTCCCTTTCAAAGTGAAATGATGTTACGTGTGATATTACAGGCTTTATGGCTCCGTTATTCGCTGACTTTTATGGTGCAGCGTGATTTGACGCCATCCTCTGCGGCATAAATATACGCCTTTCCAGGCTGGTGTGCCGTGATAACGCCTTTCGAACTGACCGTAGCGACAGCGGTGTTGCTGGAAGACCAGACAGGAGCATTCCCGGAGGAAACCTTTGCCGTCAGGGTAAGGGTTTCCCCTTTTTTCAGGCTTGCCTCTGTTTGGCTTAGTGTGACGCTCGGCTGTTCTACCACTACCTCACAGGTTTTGGAAACGCCGTCTATCGTGGCAGTAATCAGGGCGGTTCCATGCTTGATGGCGGTTACGACTCCCTTGTCGTCTACCGTAGCGACAGAACGGCGGTTGGATTTCCAGGTAGGGGGTATTTGAGAAGAGGACTGAAGACTTAGACGTTTGCTTCCCTTTCGGTATAGAGTGATACGAGTAGGAGTAAGCGTAAGCTTCGGCTTTCGTACCGTGATCGTGCAGGTGATAGAGCTGCCGTCGGCAGAAGCGGTGATCGTGGTTTCTCCCGGCTTTTTGGCTGTCACCAGGCCGGTATCCGAGACAGCGGCGATGCTTTTTTTCTGGCTTTTCCATTTGACCGGAGAGCCGTTAGAGGTCGTAGCCGTCAGTGTGGCAGTCGTTCCGTTTTCTAAGGATACATGGGTCTGGTTCAGGGTGATCTTGGTTTTGTTGACCTTGACGGTACAGGAAGCCTCCGCGCCCTTGCTTTTTGCCCGGATGGTTACGATTCCGGCCTTTTTTGCCGTTACCTTTCCGCTGGAGCTGACGGAGGCAATCGAAGAGTTGCTGCTGCTCCAGGCAGGCCGCTTCCCGGTGGTGCTGGCAGCGATTAGATAAAAGGAATCCCCGATATTTACCTGCTTGGAATAGCAGTTTAACAAAATAAAGGGTGCTGTCTTGGCGTGTGCCGTAAATTCGCCGGACAGGAACAGCGCGGCAATCAGGGTACAAACAGATAGAATCAGAAGTTTAGAACGTTTTAGAAAAAACATAGAAATTCCTCGCTTTCTTAGGCGGGAATCCAATACGAATCTGGAAAAAGTATATCACATCTGGAATAAAATGTAAAGGATAAAGTTGTATTTTTTGACAAAAAGAGCAGTAAGGCGTCTGGAACAAAGCTTGTGGATAAAATCAATCAGGAGGGTTACGATGGAAAAAGAAATTTTAATTGGGACGACCAACCCGTCGAAGGTAGGCCGCTTTGCGGAAATGCTGTCCGGCTATGCAGTCCGGTTTTATACGTTAAAGGATTTGAATATTACGGAGGAGCCAGAGGAGAACGGCAGCACGCCGGAGGAGAATGCCAGGCAGAAGGCTTCCTTTTACGGCCGATACTTTGATGCGGTGATTTGCAACGATTCCGGCTTGTATATCAAAGAGCTGCCCTTAGAGGATGAGCGACAGCCGGGGCTGCATATCCGAACGCCGGGCGGGGGCAGACGATTGGACGATGAGGAAATGATTGGGTATTACAGCGAGCTGGTTCGTTCCCTGGGAGGAAAGGTGACGGCCTATTATCTGGACGGAATCGCCGTCTTTTATCAGGGACAGGTTTCTACCTTTGTCGAGCCGGAGGGCGCAGCCAGCGAAAGCGCCTTTTATCTGGTTGACCAGCCCTCAAAGGAGCGAAAACCAGGCTGGCCGCTGGATTCTCTTTCGTTAAACCGAAATACTCTGACGTATTTTACCGAGGGCGGAAACAACCAATACGATACGCAAAAGGAAGAGATTATTGTGGGAGGGTATCGGGAACGGATGGTAAGGTTTTTGGCGGAGGCACTGAGGCTGGAGCGCAGGTAGAGGCTACGGAGGTCAGGCGCCGGTCGGAAATCCGCAGCTCTTTGTCAAAAACGGATAAAAGAGCGGGTTTTCTTTCATATTTTGGATTGAACTGGTATTAGTTTAAGAAAATCATGATAAACTATTGTAACAGGAAAGCCGAAAAAGATCAAGCAAAGACAAAATTTCATTCTTTACAAAAAAAGAAAAAGTGTTGTATACTGTCTACGGACCGAATATGCCTGCCGTGTTTTCTTTCGGAGAGGCGGAAGAGGAGGAGAGCCGGAGGAAGCAGTTTTAGCAGTTCGGAGAAAAGAAGAAAGAGAAAGAAGGAATTATCAATATGAAATGTGTCAGAAAAATAACCGAGGATTACTATTATGTAGGAGGGA
>CASCWU010000150.1 GCA_949155905.1 uncultured Lachnospiraceae bacterium | reverse complement strand
GGGGTATCGTTGGATTCTCTTTTGCAAACGGCTGTTGCGATGACGGTTTTGCTTGGTGCGGCAAGGGCAGCCGGAAACCTGATAGACGAGCATTTGGAGGTTATGTATGTTCTGCTGTCGGAACGATATGAAGCGCTGCAGCAGGAAAAGCTGATGGAACTGGATTTTTCCCTGATAGACAGTCCGAGGCTAAAGGAAATCATGGAGCGTATCCGTATGGACAATAACTGGGGAGCCGGGATCTATTCGGTATTCTGGCAGGGAAGAGCCTTTTTACAGGGATTTGCCAACCTGGTCGGAGCGGCCGTGGCGGCGGTTCTGCCGTTTCTTTCCGGGAATGGACTGGGAGAGGAAGGCGGGGGGAGTCTTTGGCTGGCGGCCGCCTTCGTTTTGGCGGTGCTGGCCGGAGGTATGCTTTGCGCCATCCGGGGCATCCATGTGTTTCAGGATATGACCTTGTATTCGATGTATCATATTCCGACTGCCGAGGAGAAAAAGCGGCTCTATATGTATGCCTGGGAATTTGCGGTAAGGGGAGACTATTTGTATCAAAATGGCAAGGATGTCCGAATTTACCAGGCACAGGAGCTGTTGAAGCACTATACCTATGACCGCTTACAGGAAAAGGAAAATAAAGAAATTTTTAGCTGGCTGCCGGCAAAAGGAGCGGCTGGCCGCTATGCACTTTCCGATGGGCTGCAGGGAATCATGCAGGCAGGAGCGTATTTGCTGGCAGTATTTGCCGCGCTTTCCGGCGGAATGCCGGTCGGGTCAGTCGTGTTGCTGGCAGGGTGTCTTTCCGGGCTGTTTTCCGAGCTTTCGGCTACTGTATTCCGTTATGAGGAGCTTTGCCTGACGGCTAAAAAGCAGGCAGGGATTTCGGAATTTTTAAATCTTTCCGATGAAATGTATAAAGGCTCTCTGCCATTAGAAAAACGGCGGGATAATCATTATGAAATCGAGTTTCGCAACGTCTCCTTTCGCTATCCGGGAAGTAAGGAATATGCTTTAAGGCAAGTCTCTATCAAGCTGTCTGTGGGAGAGCGTTTGGCTATCGTCGGGCGAAACGGCTCCGGGAAAACCACTTTGATAAAGCTGCTTTGCAGGCTGTACGATCCGGACGAGGGAGAGATTTTGCTTGGCGGAGTGAACATTCAAAAGTTCCGCAGGGAGGAGTATGTCCGTTTGTTTTCCGTTATTTTTCAGGATTACAGACTGACCAGCCTGGGGCTGGCGGAAAACATCGCTGTTTCCAAGGAATACGAGGAAAAAAAGATACTGGCCTGCTTAGAGGCGGCAGGCTTTGGCGAACGTCTGCAGACGCTTGGAGAGGCCGGTATGGGAGTCTATTTGTATAAGGACTATACGGATGATGGCATCGAGCTGTCCGGCGGAGAGGCGCAAAAGCTGGCGATTGCCCGTGCGGTATATAAGGATGCACCGTTTTTGCTGCTAGACGAACCGACGGCAGCGCTTGATCCATTTGCAGAAGCGGATCTGTATGAAAGCTTTGATACCATTACCCGTCAGGCAGGCAGTCCGAAAACAACGATTTATATCAGCCACCGTCTGTCCTCCTGTAAATTTTGCGACCGGATTGCCGTATTTCAGGCTGGAAGGCTGGTGCAGTATGGAGGGCATGAGGAACTGGTGGCCGATAAGGAAGGAGAATATGCCAGACTGTGGGAGAAGCAGGCGCAATATTATAGGAAATAGAATTATAATTTTAAACAAAGTGCAGAAAATGATTGAAAATAGTTCGCTTTCCGGCTATAATAAACAAAAAGTGTCAAACCAGCTACAAGTCAGATAAGGGAGGGAAGCGAATGGTACATAAACGGATCATCCGTATGAAACGAGAGGTGGCCAGACAGAGAAGGGCAAACAGAAAAGAGGACGCTTACTTCAAACGGATTTGCACAAAGGCTTCTACCAAGGATAAAATTGTCAAAAGACCCCGGAAGCAGGCAGGCTTTCGCGGGGAGGACAGCAGAGGGCTTTATTATAACCAGCATTACCTCAGAAGCGGAAGCTACGGTGGGAGCGGAAGCTACTGGGGGAGTGGAAGCTATCGGTTTGGAAGTCTGCTTCGCGGGAGCTACCGGGGAAGTGGAAGCTTTGGAAGCGGAAGCGCGAATGGTGCGTTCGGACTGGAGCTGGGTGGATACGGGCTGCATTTGATATGAAAGGACAGGCCTATGATAAAAGCATTTCATTCTTTTTGGTCAAAGCCAAATCGGATAAAAAACAATGGAGCCGTAGTTATCCCGGACTTTGAACTGCTGGTGATGGTGCTGTCTGCCCTGACCTGGCAGAGTCTCCAGGGACCGATCAAGATGATCACCGATTCCGAGGGGGCGAGATTTTTGACGGAACAGGGCCTGGCAGAGCTTTGGAGCGAGCCGTTAGACTGCAGCCTGGATGAGATTCCGCCGGAGAGGGATGCCTTTTTGTTTTGGGCGGCCGGGAAGCTGGCGGCGCTCCAGACAATGGAATGTCCCTGTGCCATGCTGGATACGGATATGATTCTATGGAAAAGCATCGAGCCGCTTCTTAACAATCAGGTGATAGCCGCACATGAGGAGGAGCTGATGCCGGACATCTATCCAGACCCGGCGCTGTTTGCCTTGCGTGAGGACTATACGTTTCCAGAGGAATGGGATTTCACGAAAAAGGCAGCGAATACCGCTTTTTTGTATATGCCGGACAAGGAGTTAAAGGAATATTATGTAAGCTCGGCGCTGACATTTATGGATGGACTGGATCGGAAGGAGCTTGATCCGACGGTATCTATGTGCTTTGCGGAGCAGCGGATTTTGCCGATGTGCATCGCCGCAAAGGGCAGGAAATTAGAGTTTTTGCTTGATGCGGAGAATTTGGACGCGCAGGATTTTGTCACCCATCTTTGGGGCTATAAGCGTATATTATGGGAATCCGGGGCGGAACGGGAGCAATTTTGCCGCCGTTGTATGAGGCGGATTGCTTCGGACTATCCCGAATGGGCAAAACGTCTTGCACAAAGTCCGCTCATAGGACGGTATAGCCGATAGAGGAGGGCTTTCGCCGCTACATACAGCGTGAAAGCCTGATTTTTCAAGGTGGAAAAGCACGCAAACTGTCCCACGTTCATAAGATGAAAGTAGATTTGGGCGTGGAGGTTTTTGTGTTGAAGTCTTTTCCGAAACCCTTGACGGCAAAAGAAGAAAGCATACTATTGGAAGAGATGCGTGTAAGTCCGGACGCTTCCGCGACAGAGTTAATCCGGTCAAAGGAAGCGAGGGATGAATTGATCGAGCGAAACCTCCGCTTGGTAGCACATATTGTAAAAAAGTACAGCCATGCAGACCGGGATATGGAGGATCTGATTTCGATTGGGACAATCGGGTTAATCAAAGCAGTAGATACGTATAATGCCGGGAAGGGAATCCGGCTGGCCACGTATGCCTCCCGCTGCATTGATAACGAACTGCTGATGATGCTGCGCAGCAGCAAAAAACGTGCCAAGGATGTCTATTTGTCCGAGCCGATTGGAGCGGATAAGGAGGGAAACGAAATCAGCCTGCTTGATATCTGTATGGCGCCGGAGGTAGACATCGTAGAAGATATGGCTCTGCGGGAGGATATCAAACGATTATACGGCTATGTCAACGATGCTCTGACAGAACGGGAAAAGGAAATCATCTGGATGCGGTACGGGCTGGGAAACGGCAGGGAAATGACACAGCGGGAGCTGGCGGAGCAGCTCTATATTTCCAGAAGCTATGTATCCAG
>CASCWU010000149.1 GCA_949155905.1 uncultured Lachnospiraceae bacterium | reverse complement strand
AATCGCTATCGGAATCGGTCTGCAGAACTTCCCGGAAGGGGCTGCTGTTTCTATTCCGCTCAGACGGGAGGGCTATTCCCGGAGAAAAAGCTTTCTCTTAGGGCAGGCTTCCGGTCTGGTGGAACCGATAGCCGGTGTGATCGGCGCGCTCCTGGTAGTTTATGTAGAGGCCATATTGCCCTTTGCCCTCTCCTTTGCTGCCGGCGCCATGATTTTGGTTGCTGTTCATGAGCTGATTCCAGAATGTCAGAAAAACCAGGAGACACAGCCCTATTTTTCCACAATGGGAATCGTCACAGGCTTTGCCGTTATGATGCTCTTAGATGTTATGCTGGGATAATCGTTCGGACTGACTCTAAGCATTATCCCAGCGCCTTTTCCCATTCCTCCTGGCGAAAGCCGACCAAAACCGTATCTTCTGTCACCAGGATGGGACGCTTTATCAGCATCCCGTCCGTGGCCAGAAGGCGAAGCTGCTCTTCCTCGCTCATCCCTGGAAGCTTGTCCTTTAGCTGCAGGGATTTATATACAAGACCGCTCGTATTAAAAAATCGCCTGAGCGGCAGCCCGCTTTTCTGATACCAGCCCTTTAGTTCCTGCTCCGTCGGGTTTTCTTTCTTGATATTTCGATCCTCATAGGATACGTTCTGTCCGTCCAGCCAGGCCTTTGCTTTTTTACAGGTCGAACAGGTTGGGTATTCCACAAATAACATCTTTCTTTTCTCCTTCTGTCGTTTTATGTGTTTCTTTTTGCCCCTCTTTGAGTTCTGCTAGGATTCTCCATGAAACTCAATTTTTAACGTTTCACCCTCTACTACATTTCCGCGGCTTTTGGTAATCGGCAGCTTTTCCTCCTCGGAAAATCCTACCGTTTCTCCGTCCTGAAGCAATTCATCCTCCGTAATGACAAAATCTGCCAAATCCACCAAAAAGCTGTAAACCTCACTTGCCTCTGCCTGGCTGTCCACTACTTCCATTTCATCATAGCCGAACGCCCTCATCCCGCATGTATAGCCGCAGACACCGCGTTCTCCCTGATACAAGCCAATCCAGACCAGATTCAGCACCGGAAACATCCCCTGGTGCAGCATCTCTGCCATCTGCAAATACAGCTCCGGCTGGTAAACCGTCTCATTCATATAGACTCCTAACGTCTCCGGCAGCTGACAGCAAAGCGTCAAAATCTTTACTAACAGCTCTCCCGCCTCAACGACTGGCATCATCCCATCCAAAATTGCCACCATCAAATGTGCCTCATGACGTTCTACGGTTTTTTCCGCATCCGGCCAGCGGAAATTACGCTGTGCATGGTTTTCTGCCTCCTCATTCGGCACCGGACCTGGCATTAAGGCAATGGAAACAATCGCTCCCCCGTAATGGAACACGAGCATATCCTCGCTCTCTTCCATCTCCCTTTCCCAACCGGCGCCCCTCCAGCCGTCCTCTGTCCAATCCTCTTCTGAATGCTCCTCCCAGGCCAGAGGCCTTCTCTCTGCCTTCTTTTCCTCTATATAAGCCTTCCAATCAAGGATTCTTCCCTTTTGTGTCTTTTCTAGCTCCTCTAAGCGTTCTATCGCCTTCGCCCCTTCTTTTCGATGCGCCCTTTTCGCCCAATCCTCCGACTGAGCAAATTCTTCTATATTTTCTGCTGTTTCTTCCTCTGCTTCTTGTTCGCCATCCCTTTGTTCGTCATCCTTTTCCGATATCGCCTCTTCCAGCATCTGTTCTAACCTTGCCAGTTCTAACTCCAACGCATCGAGTTCCCCCTCCAGATCCTCCAACTCTCCTTCCAGATCTATCATTTCCTGTTTGAGTCTGTCAGCCTCCCCAAAATCCTCTGACGCCGTTTCTTCGATTCCCCATACTTCCTTTAGCTGCTCCCGAAAGGCCTCCTTATCCCAGAACGGCTTTTCCATTAAAACAAAGGCCAGGAACGTACCAGCGTTTTCCTTTTGCTGCTCTCCGCGCTCGGCCTGCTCCTTCCAATAGGCACGAACCGTTTCTATCAGGACAATCGCATCCTCCTTTGCCGTTTCCTCCTGGTACTCCTGCATTTCGCTATAGACATGACCGCAGTTTTCCAGCTCGTTTCCTGCATAACCGCCGCTGACGCCAAGCAGCCATTTCCCCATCCGCGCCCGCTTATATTTAAACAGATAATAGTGCATACCATACAAATCAAAGGTTCCCGCATACCTGATTTGCTCCGGCTCCCTTCCCAGCTCCTGCGGGTGCTTTAGCCATTCTATCATCACCCGTTTCGCTGCCTGCATTTGTATTTGATTCACGCGCGGTCCTCCTTCTGTTTGTTCTTTTCCTGGCGTTTAAACCATAACAGCAATCCCCGGCAGCCCTCTGATACATCCTGCCAGGTGGCTTCAAAATCTCTGGTATACCATGGATCTGCAACCTCTCCAGGCCTGTCCGTAAACTCCATCAACAGATGAAGCTTACCGTCCCGGTCGCCGCCGCAAATACGCTCCATGCCCCGCAGATTCGACCGATCCATCCCAATCATAGTTCTCATAATCCGCCCGTTTCATCTGCCTGGCTGTTTTCCCGGAGCAGTCAATTCCATGCTCCTCCAGCTTCCGCCTTGCAGGAGGATAAATCGGATTGCCGTATTCCTCGTCGCTGATCGCGGCAGAAGCAATCTCAAACTCCTCCTCACGCCCGGCCTGTCTAACCAGATCCTTTAGAATAAATTCTGCCATCGGGCTACGGCAGATGTTTCCCAGGCAGATAAATAAAATTTTATATGGCTGCTTCACTTCTTTTTCTATCTCCTTCTGACTTACTGTTTCCTTCTACTTTCCAAAAAGCTCTCGCTAAGCTGCTCTTATTCTATCATATGCAGAGCCTCTTGTCACGTACAAACTTTTATCCAGCTAAAGAAGCCCTATCCCCATACAAACTTTTATCCGGCCTAAAGAAGCCCTGTCCCCTCAGAAATCAAGGTTCTCACGAGAAAAGGAACTGTAAAAAATCACATGTTTTTTACAGTTCCCATTCCAAACAGCCACTTTGGAATCAGAAATTGACGTAATGCTTCTTCATCTGGGTTCAGATGCTCCTGCAGCATCGGCGGCATATAGGAGGACGTAAAGCAGAACCCGTAGGTAAGATCATGATAGGACTGGGGAAAACCTGCAAACCAGATCATTGCACAGGCTCACATACTTGTCCATCTCCTGTTTATCCTTCTTTAAAAAATTCTTCGCAATGGTGGTTTGAATAAGCTGGCTCATACAATATAAACTTTCTAATACTTCACAGGTACAGTCATTACCGCCCAGCCAGGCAGTCGTTACTTTCTCCAAGTGCTTTTCGTCAAATAGTTCTTTCACCGGCTCACTTCTTCCGTACTTGACTGGTCTATAATCCGGCCCATAGGATAAAATAATCCGGAAGAAATCATTGACTGCTTTTTCATTCTTAAACCACAAAAAATATTCCTTAGCTCGTTTGGGTGTCAGCTCAAAAAAAGCGTAATTATCAAAAAACTGTTGCGCTGCAATTTTATTATGGTTAGCAAAATCGAAAGGTGCAATCATCAGGGAATATCCCATAAACCATCACACTCCTTTTCCAAATGTTCTTATTTTCTCCGCCATACCCCAAACAGGCTTTTCTTGTAATGTTTTAATGCCTCGATTGCCGGCCCGTAATTTCCCGCCTCTTTCAGATACTTTACACCTTTTTCAATATCCTCCCGCACGCCAATCCCCTTGGCATACATCATCCCCAGACCATAGCTTTTATAGCAGGATTTTTCGCTTTGCTCCA
>CASCWU010000148.1 GCA_949155905.1 uncultured Lachnospiraceae bacterium | reverse complement strand
GCGCAGATTGTATGTTTTTTTATTGCCTAAAATGAAAAATTTTGTAAAGTGCTGTACTATAATTTACTTTAAAAATCTGCCGCCGGATAGGCGGCATTAATTCAGGTATTCCAAGTGCGCCCCAAGACTTTTATTCATGGTGGTGCGTCTGCTTGCGGGCGCATGAAGGTTTACTGATTTGTCCAGACTGTCGTACCGGAAGATGTGGGTACTGGCTTTAAGGCATATTTCTCGATAAAGCGGCGGATTATGGCCGCAAGCTGGGACCGGGTGACGGTTCCTTGTGGTGTGAGAAGATTATTCTCTGTGCCATCCACAATACCGGAACTAACTGCCCAGATAAGGGCTTCCTGCGCCCAGGCGGAAACGCTGTCTTTATCGGCAAACTGGTCAAGGTTTCCTGCTGCTGCCACATCATAGCCTTTGTATTTCGCATAGCGGTACAGGATTACGGCAAGCTCTTCGCTGCTGACCGGATCGCCAGAACCAAATCTGTCATTACCATAGCTGTCCATAATGCCGTTTCGCTGCACCCATGTTACCGCATCATAATTCCGGATTGAACCGGGGCCGTATTCTACATCCGTAAAACCATTCTTGCCTTCTACTTTTGGAGAGCCTTCCATACGGTAGAAAATCGGCGCAAGCTGGATACGGGGAGCATTGCTGTGAGGGCTAAATGTGGTTTTGCCCACGCTTTCCAGCAGGCCATGTTCATAAGCAAACATTACATCCTGATAAAATCCGTCGGTTTCTTTTATATCCGTAAAGATGGTGCCTGTACCAGAATTTCCCTGACCATAAACCGGGGCGGCATACCTGCTGCTTCTGCCATTTGAACCGCCGCTGTAGCTGCTTCCGGTATCCTTTTCAAAAATGGCTTTTACTGTCACATTTCCTTCTGGCATGATGAAACGGTTTCCGCTGATCGTTACGCTGCCGGATACGACCTGCCACTCCTTAAAATGGTAGCCGCTTCCTGCCTCAGCAGTCAGGGTGACCTTGGTTCCGGCTTCGGCGGAGATTAAGGATGCGGAGGCTGTGCCGTTCCCTTCTGCCTCTACCATTACGCTGTATTTCGTTGGTTTTGGCGGCTCGGGGGGCTGTGGCGATGTACTGTCTTTTTCAAAGACGGCCTTTACCGTCACATCCCTTTCCGGCATGGTGAAGCTGTTTCCGCTTACGGTTATGCTGCCGGATACGACCTGCCATTCCTTAAAGTGATAACCGCTTCCTGCCTCAGCAGTCAGGATGATCTCGGTTCCTGCCTCAGCGGAGGTTAAGGATGCGGAGGCTGTGCCTACCCCTTCTGTTTCCACCGTTACGCTGTATGTATCTTTTTCAAAAACAGCTTTGATGGACACATCCTCGGAGGGCATCGTAAACTGATTACCATTAATCGTTACGTTTCCGGATACCACCTGCCACTCTTTAAAGTGATAACCCCTTCCCGGCTCGGCAGTCAGAGTGATTTCTGTACTTTCTGTGGCAGATGTTACAGATGCAGACGCCGTACCGCTTCCCTCTGCCTCCACCGTCACGGTATAGGTATTTTCTTCAAAAACAGCTTTGATAGACACATCCTCTGGGGGCATCGTAAACCGATTGCCGTTAATCGTTATGTTTCCGGATATGACCTGCCACTCTTTAAAATGATAGCCACTTCCCGGCTCGGCGGCCAGGATGATTTCTGTACCTTCTGCGGCAGATGTTGCAGATGCAGATGCCGTACCGCTTCCCTCTGCCTCCACCGCCACGGCATAGGTATTTTCTTCAAAAACAGCTTTGATGGACACAGCCTCTGGGGGCAATGTAAACTGATTACCGCTGATTGTTACGTTTCCAGATACCACCTGCCACTCTTTAAAGTGATAACCCCTTCCCGGCTCGGCGGTCAGGATGATTTCTGTACCTTCTGTGGCAGATGTTGCAGATGCAGTCGCTGTGCCGCTTCCCTCCGTTTCCAATGTCACAGAATATAGTTTTACAAATTTCTCCTTAGGCCAGTACTCATGATCATACCCTTTTGCCCTGGCCAGAATATAAATTCTTTCTAAAGAGTCGCTCCAGCGAAATATGTTGTCCGCCTCCAATGTTGGAGCTTCTTCGCCGGTAAATGTAATCGAAATCAAATTAGGGCAGTCCATAAATGCCCCACTCATCATCAAAGTTAGGCTGGGAGGCATCTCTAGATGTTTAAGCCCTTGGCAGCCTTCAAATGCTCGGGTTCCGATCTCAGTCAAGCTAGCGGGAAACTTTGTTAAGGCAATATTGTTACAATACAAAAATGACCGTAATCCAATTGTTTCCACACTATCTGGCAGTTCTGTTAACGCAAGGGCAAAACAATACGCGAATGCTTGATTCTCAATCTCAGTCAGCCCTTCAGGAAGCCGCGTTAACGCAAGGCTTTCGCAATGTGAAAATGCAGTCTTTCCAATGGATGTCACCTTATCTGGCAGTTCTGTCAATGTAAGATTCTTACAATCGTGGAATGCGTTTCCTCCAATCTCAGTCAGATTGTCTGGCAATTTTTCCAATTGAAGCTCTTCACACGCCCCAAATGCATTATCCCCGATTGATTCTATACTGTCAGGCAGCTCTATCCTTTTAAGGTTACTGCATGTAGAAAATGCAGATGTTCCGATAGAACGTAGCCCATCGGGCAGTTCTATCTCTTCAAGGCTAGCCGCATGGTCAAACGCAAGCTTCCCAATCGAAGTTACCCCCTCCTCAATAATAAGCTTATGAATATAGGTTGTCTTCCCATACCAAGGCCGATCCTCCACACTATTAAAATCCGGCATATCTCCTGTACCGGTAATAATAAGCGTTCTATCTTCCAGCGACCATGACCAGTGAAGGTTATCCCCAAAATCACCGGAAGCACTACTTTCATCCAGCGGCGCAATCAGACTATTAAACCATCCAAACAGTTCTTCAAAAACCTCTATACCCACGATCTGCCCCTGTTCTTCACCAGACAGGGCTTCGTAAGCATCATAGGCAGCCTGCAGGTTGCCGTAGATTTCCCTCTGCCCGTCAAGGCTCATTTCCTTTACTTCCTTTACGCAGGGAAGGGCGTCAATCATAACCTGTACGCCTTTTGCAGCCGCTGTTTTTTCTGCGCCTGACGAAACCGTATCCTCCTGACCGCATATTTCACAGACATAGCCGCAGGGACTTCCCTCCGATGCAGGGGCATAGCCGCAACCGCCGCTGCCTGGCCGGTGTTCATGCTGGCAGTTCAATTTTTCCGTGATGCAGCCGCTTTCTTCACTGCAGATATGGGCCTCTTCTTCCGGCTCCTGTTTCGTTGCATTGGAGGGGGTAGAGTCTTTGTCTGATACACCGCCATTCGCCTCATGTTCATAGACGCACCTGGTTACTTCCGTATAACAGTCTTTTGTGTGCTGATGGGTGCAGTCTGTCCCCTGGGCTTCCTCCGCATAGCCACAGTCTGCATCATGCCTGGTGTGGTGTTCACACAAACCCTCTGCACGTTTTGCCATACCTCCATCCCGCGACTGTCCCCCTGTCCCGGCAGATACGGGCTGGGTACAAAGGGAAAATAACATCGTGCCGCACAGCAGAAAACTTAATAATCTACGCTTTTTCTTCATTCTTTCCTCCTCTTGGATTTTATAGGCTCTCGGAATCTCAAAGCCTTATTTTATGCGGCTTCCGAGAGTCATTTCTTATAAA
Source organism: uncultured Lachnospiraceae bacterium (assembly GCA_949155905.1). Taxonomy (GTDB): domain Bacteria; phylum Bacillota; class Clostridia; order Lachnospirales; family Lachnospiraceae; genus MGBC131033. The sequence goes on along the minus strand of CASCWU010000148.1, from coordinate 370 downwards.
TTCCCCCATTTTTATTATAAAAGTTTTCATCTGGGAAACAAGGCATCTGGCAGGAACGTCAATTTTCTGGCAAGAACATCCGGCAAAAAACAATACTGCTTATGGATCCGTGCAGGCAGAAGAAAATTACACCAACCCACGTTTGTACAACGAAAGAAACGAAAACGGCACTAAAGCACGCGAGAAACCGTACCTTAGTACCGCTACATTACTTTAAAAGTCCGCCGCCGAATAGGCGGCATTAATTCAGGTATTCCAAGTGCGCCCCCAGACTTTTATTCTTGGTGGCGCGGTCGCTTGCGGGCGCATGAAGGTTTCGTTAATAATTTCTGTCGTAGCGCAGGCTGTTATCTTCTGACCAACAACAGCA
>CASCWU010000147.1 GCA_949155905.1 uncultured Lachnospiraceae bacterium | reverse complement strand
TTTGAGACATTTTCCTGTGTGGTTTATTAAGACATTATCATAAATGGTTTATAAACCTGATCCAAAAACATAATTTTTTCTTGACAGGATAGCAGCTTCATGGTATGCTAAGCAAGGGTGAATTCCTACTATTTTAATAAAGATTATTTTGGTAGGGATTTTGGACGGAAAGGAGGCGCGTATGAAGCTGTCAACAAAAGGACGCTATGGACTGCGAGCCGTGATTGATATTGCCCTCCATGGAAAGACAGAGGCGGTCGCGATCAGTGCGATAGCGGAACGTCAGAACATATCTGCTAAATTTTTGGAACAGTTGATTGCCAAGCTGAAACGGGCAGGGATTGTCATCAGTGTGCGTGGCGCTCAAGGAGGCTATCGTTTGGCGAGGGCTCCGGAGGATATTTCCGTAGGAGAGGTTTTACGGACACTTGAGGGAGATCTGAACCCGGTGGATTGTGAAGAGGTGACAGGCGAGCCTGGCACCTGTGAAAAAAACACCTGCGGCGGACGGGATCAGTGTGTCACAAAAATTGTGTGGAAACGTATAAGTGATAGTATCAACGATGCAGTCGATCATCTTATGCTGTCAGAGCTGTTAGGGGATAGCAGGTCGAAGGAGGACAACACGGGTTCGGCAGACAGCACAGGAGCATAATAGAACTAATAGAATTAGAAAGAACCCCAACAGAACGGGGATGATATAGGAGGGCTTATGGAGAAAAAAATATATTTGGATCATGCAGCGACGACAGCGGTCAGACCTGAGGTTTTAGACGCAATGCTGCCTTATTTTACGGAGCTATATGGGAATCCATCCAGTGTATATGAGTTTGCCTCCCAAAATAAGGAAGCCGTAGATGCCGCAAGAGAAACCATTGCCAATGCACTGGGAGCAAAGCCGCAGGAGATTTATTTTACAGCAGGAGGCTCAGAGTCAGATAACTGGGCGTTAAAGGCGACAGCAGAGGCCTACCGGGATAAGGGACGGCATATCATTACCTCAAAAATAGAGCATCATGCGATTTTACACACCTGTCAATATCTAGAAAAGAATGGCTTTGAGGTGACGTATCTGGACGTAGATGAAAACGGAATTCTCAAGCTTTCCGAATTAGAGAAAGCAATCCGGCCGGATACGATATTGATTTCCGTAATGTATGCAAACAACGAAATCGGAACGCTCCAGCCGATAAAAGAGATTGGAGAGATTGCCCATAAGCATGGAATTTTATTCCACTCCGATGCGGTACAGGCCTTCGGTCAGGTTCCGATTGATTTAGAGGCAGGACATATCGACATGCTCAGTGCAAGCGGACATAAGCTGAATGGACCGAAAGGAATCGGCTTCCTTTACATCCGCAAGGGCGTCAAGATTCGTTCCTTTCTTCATGGAGGTGCGCAGGAGCGGAACCGCCGCGCCGGAACCGAAAACGTGCCAGGCATCGTTGGAATGGGAAAAGCTGTCGAGATAGCAATGAAAACCATGGAGGAACGGGCGCAGAAGGAAACAGAGCTGCGGGATTATCTGATTGACCGGATTCTGGCCGAGGTTCCGTTTGTACGGCTAAACGGCGACCGAAAAAAACGACTTCCCAACAACGTCAACGTCAGCTTCCAGTTTATCGAAGGAGAATCGCTGTTGATTATGCTTGATATGAAGGGAATCTGTGCGTCAAGCGGTTCTGCCTGTACCTCTGGTTCCCTCGATCCGTCCCATGTGCTTCTGGCCATCGGTCTGCCGCACGAGATTGCTCACGGCTCTCTGCGGATGACATTGGGCTATGAGAACACCAAAGAGCAGATGGATTACACCATAGAAAGCATCAAGGAGATTGTAGCAAAGCTGCGTTCCATGTCACCATTATACGAGGATTATCTAAGAATACAACCAGCCAGCAATTAGCCCAACAAAAGCCGGGCTTTGCCCGGCATGAAGAGAAGAGACGGAACTTAAAAAACAGTCTCGAAACGAAAGCACCCCCGGGAGGAATTTCTGGCGTGTCTTTTTACGACAGAAATTCTCTCCCCTTTAAGGGGGTGCTGAAGAGAAGAGACGGAACTCAAAAAACAGTCTCGAAACGAAAGCACCCCCGGGAGGAATTTCTGGCGTGTCTTTTTACGACAGAAATTCTCTCCCCTTTAAGGGGGTGCTGAAGAGAAGAGACGGAACTCAAAATAGGAGGAAAGAGTGTATGTACAGTGAAAAGGTGATGGATCATTTTTCAAATCCCAGAAATGTAGGAGAAATTGAAAATGCCAGTGGAGTTGGGACAGTCGGAAATGCGAAATGCGGAGACATTATGCGGATCTATCTGGACATCGACGATAATGGCATCATCAGAGACTGCAAGTTTAAGACCTTTGGCTGCGGCGCAGCAGTAGCAACGAGCAGTATGGCCACAGAACTGGTGATAGGCAAAAGCATAGAAGAAGCCATGCAGGTGACGAACAAAGCAGTGATGGAGGCATTAGATGGCCTTCCTCCGGTAAAGGTTCATTGCTCTCTGCTGGCAGAGGAAGCAATTCATGCGGCTCTTTGGGATTATGCAGAAAAGCACAATATCAAAATCGAGGGATTGGAAAAACCAAAGTCAGATATTCACGAAGGGGAAGAGCTAGAAGAGGAAGATTATTAAGTTGTAGAAGAAGGGAAGGTACGATGGCAAAAAAGGTCGTAGTAGGAATGTCCGGCGGAGTGGATTCTTCGGTGGCGGCCTGGCTGCTGTTGCAGCAGGGCTATGAGGTCATTGGAGTGACAATGCAGATTTGGCAGGAGGAAACCCAGGAGACACTAGAGGAAAATGGCGGGTGCTGCGGCCTAAGTGCGGTAGAGGATGCGAGGAGAGTAGCGGCACAGCTTGGAATTCCCTATTATGTAATGAATTTTCGGAAAGAGTTTCAAGCTGCCGTAATGGATTACTTTGTCAGAGAATACTGCCATGGCAGAACGCCGAATCCCTGCATTGCCTGCAACCGTTATGTAAAATGGGAGGCTCTGCTGCAGCGTTCCTTGGAAATCGGGGCAGATTATATTGCGACCGGACATTATGCGCAGATTCAAAAGCTTCCGACTGGACGTTATACTCTGGCTGCAGCGGTGACGGCGGCCAAGGATCAGACCTATGCACTTTACAGCCTGACACAGCATCAGCTTGCGCATACGCTGATGCCGGTCGGTTCTTACAGCAAGGAGGAAATACGGGAGATAGCGGGCAGAATCGGTTTGCGGGTGGCTGGAAAGCCAGATAGCCAGGAAATTTGTTTTGTACCGGATAAAGATTATGCAGGCTTTATCAAACGGGAATACGGGATAGAAGAAGAGCCTGGAAATTTTGTTTCCCAGGACGGCTGTGTGTTAGGGCAGCATAAGGGGATTCTTCATTATACCATTGGCCAGAGAAAGGGACTAGGAGTAGCCTTTGGAAAGCCGATGTTTGTAGCTGAAATCCGTCCAGAAAACAGGGAAATTGTTCTGGCAGAGGATGTCGATCTGTATACTAGAACAGTGTATGCCAGCCATTTGAATTTCATGAGTGCAGAGCAATTAACCGGAAAAAAGCAGTTGATCGGGAAAATCCGTTACAACCATCGGGGAGCGCCTTGTGTGGCAGAGCAGATAGAAGAAGATGTAATAAGATGTGAGTTTTTAGAGCCGCAGCGTGCCGTTACGCCCGGACAGGCACTGGTGCTGTATGAGGACGGCCATGTGTGGGGCGGCGGAACGATTTTTGCAGAGTAGGAATTTTTTGCTTGCTTTTTTATGAAAATTGTGATATAAACAGGAGTAACATATTTGTCTGTCAAACACTTCCTGGCAGGCAGCAGAAAAAACTACGGTTCCGAAAGCAATTCAGAGAGCCGGCGGATGGTGTGAGCCGGTAGGACAGAAGAACCTTTCCACTTTTTCTGAGAGGAGGCCAGCTGAATAGACCAGGCCTTACTCTGTATGGCGGAGGAAGCTTCGAGGGGTCGTATCCCATATCATACGAACGAGTGGCCGACAGAATGTCCTGGCGGCAAATTGGGTGGCAACGCGGAATGTCTTCCGTCCCATGGGAAACCAGGGATGGAGGGCTTTTTTTAACAACAGAATTGTTCTCCGGATCTCATGTCCTAGTAGGAAATCTGCGGAACTAAAAAACAGCAGAATTCCGAATAGGACATAGAACGATT
>CASCWU010000146.1 GCA_949155905.1 uncultured Lachnospiraceae bacterium | reverse complement strand
CCAGCTAAACACCGTCTTCCAGAAATATGCCCTGTTTACCCATATGAACATCGCAGAAAACATCGCCTTTGGATTAAAAATCAAGAAAAAAAGCAAGGCCTACATACAAGACAAAATCAAATATGCCTTAAAGCTGGTCAACTTGGATGGCTTTGAAGAACGAATGCCGGACTCGCTTTCTGGCGGACAGCAGCAGCGGATCGCGATTGCCCGGGCGATTGTCAACGAGCCTCGGGTATTGCTTCTGGATGAACCGCTTGGCGCCCTTGATTTAAAGCTCCGCCAGGATATGCAGTACGAGCTGATTCGCCTGAAAAATGAGCTTGGTATTACCTTTGTCTATGTCACACATGACCAGGAGGAGGCTCTGACGATGTCTGACACGATTGTCGTCATGAATCAGGGCTATATCCAGCAAATCGGCTCGCCCGAGGATATTTACAACGAACCAGTCAATGCGTTTGTTGCAGATTTTATCGGGGAAAGCAATATCTTTCCGGCTACGATGATCGAAGATAAATTAGTCGAAATTTTCGGTGTCAGATTCCCTTGTGTGGACACCGGATTCGGACGAAACAAACCGGTAGACGTTGTTATCCGTCCGGAGGATATCGACCTGATAGCTCCGCAGGACGGCACACTGACCGGACGTGTCACCTCCCTGATTTTTAAGGGCGTCCACTATGAAATGGAGGTAGAAGCCGCCGGAGCGGAATGGCTCGTTCACAGCACGGATCTTTCCCCGGTCGGCAGCGAGGTAGGGATTCATGTCGATCCGTTTGATATCCAGATCATGAACAAGCCAGAAAGTGAAGATGAGGAGGCGGTCAGCAACAATGAACAATAAAAGACAAACTCTTTGGAACCACCTTCTGGCCACGCCTTATGTCCTCTGGATGGCAGCATTTATCGTTATCCCGCTGTTTTTTATTCTTTACTATGGCTTAACAGATGCTGATGGCAGGCTTACCCTTTCCGGACTGGCACAGATCACCAATCCGGTCAACCAGAAGGCATTGTGGCTGTCGTTGGAGCTATCCCTTGTCAGTACGGTAATCTGTCTGCTGCTTGCCTATCCTTTGGCTATGATACTGCGCAGCCTTCAGATGAACAGCACAAGCTTTATCGTCCTGATTTTTATTCTACCGATGTGGATGAACTTCCTTTTAAGGACACTGGCCTGGCAGACGCTTTTAGACAAAACAGGGGTCCTTAATACCTTTCTGACCGGAGTTGGCCTGCCGCCTCAGAATCTCATCAACACCCCGGCTGCCATTATCCTTGGTATGGTCTATAACTTTCTGCCCTTTATGGTGCTGCCGATTTATAACGTCCTCATCAAAATCGACCGCAATGTAGAAAACGCTGCCAGGGATTTGGGCGCCAATGGCTTTCAAACTTTTTTAAAAATCATTCTTCCGCTGAGCCTTCCGGGTGTGATTAGCGGTATTACGATGGTATTTGTACCAGCTCTGACGACCTTTGTCATTTCCGATATTTTAGGAGGCGCTAAAATCCTTTTGATCGGCAATGTCATTGAGCAGGAATTTCAGATTTTAAATTGGCATTCCGGCTCCGGTCTTTCGTTGGTGCTTATGGTATTTATTTTAATCAGCATGTTTGTCATGTCCAAATACGATAAAGAAGCGGAGGGAACTGCCATATGGTAAAAAAGGGAGTTCAGGCGGCTAAATATTTCTACATCGCCCTGATTTTCATTTTTTTATACGCACCGATTGTCACGCTTGTCGTGCTGTCCTTTAACGCCAGCAAATCCCGTGCTGTCTGGGGCGGTTTTTCCTTCCGATGGTATGCCGCTCTCTTTCAAAACAGTGAAATCATCAGCGCGCTCAGCAACACGCTTGTCATTGCCTTTACCTCTGCTCTCGTGGCGACCTTAATCGGGACAATGGCCTGTGTCGCAATGAACCGGATGAAAAAGCTACCGCGTACCCTGATGATGGGCGTTTCCAACATCCCGATGTTAAACGCTGATATCGTCACCGGGATTTCCCTGATGCTGCTTTTTATTGCCCTGCACTTTTCTCTGGGCTTTGTCAGTGTCCTGCTGGCGCACATCACCTTCAATATTCCCTATGTGGTACTGAGCGTGATGCCCAAGCTCAAGCAGACAAACCGCAGCACCTACGAGGCGGCGCTCGATCTGGGAGCGACCAACCTTTACGCCTTCCGCAAGGTTATCCTGCCGGATATTTTCCCGGGCGTCCTCTCCGGCTTTCTGCTGGCCTTTACGATGTCGCTCGATGACTTTGTGATCACACACTTTACCAAAGGACCGGGCGTGGATACTCTTTCCACCAAAATATACAGTGAAGTCCGAAAGGGCATTAAACCGGAAATGTACGCCCTCTCTACCCTGCTCTTTCTCTCTGTTCTGATCCTGCTGGTGATTGTTAACCGCCGATCAGACAAGACAGCAAAGCAATGAAAAAGAATTCCGCAATAATAAAAACTCAAACAAGGAGAAAATCTATTATGAAAACCTATTTTATCAAAACCTTATTTGTCCCTCTTTCCGGCCTCTTTTCCAAAAAGCGGCTGACCTCGGTTCTGACTGCCGCCGCCTTATTGACCGTCTTTGGCCTTGGACTTTCCCTGCTCTCTGGCTGCGGCAAGGAATACGATTTGTATGTCTATAACTGGGGAGAATATATGGACGAGGATGTGATTTCGATTTTCGAGGAAGAAACCGGCCTAAAGGTCAGCTACGATACTTTTGACACCAACGAGGATATGTACCCAAAGGTGGCCAAAAATGCCGTCCGGTATGATGTTATCTGCCCTTCCGACTACATGATTCAGCGTATGATTCAGGATGATCTGCTGGCTGAAATCAACTTTGATAACATTCCAAATATCTCCAACATCGGTGCGCAGTATTTGGAAAGCTCCAGGGAATTTGATCCGGAAAACAAATATTCTGTCCCGTACTGCTGGGGAACTGTCGGAATCCTCTACAACAAAACGATGGTTAACGGCCCGATTGACAGTTGGTCTGTTCTTTTTGACGAGCAGTATCAGGACAACATCCTGATGCAAAAAAGTGTACGGGATGCGATGGGTATCGCTTTAAAATATCTGGGCTACTCCCTGAATACCACAAATGAAGCAGAACTGCAGGAGGCCAGAGATTTGCTGGTCGCGCAAAAGCAAAGCGGCGTCGTGCAGGCTTATGTCATTGACCAGGTGCGGGATAAAATGATCGGCAACATGGCTGCTATCGGAGTCATTTATTCCGGCGAAGCAATCTATACCCAAAGAGAAAACTCCGACCTGGAGTATGTCGTACCAAAGGAAGGCTCAAACGTCTGGATCGATTCCTGGGTTATTCCGAAAAATGCCAAACACAAGGAAAATGCCGAGAAATTTATCAATTTCCTCTGCCGCCCGGATATTGCCTTGAAAAACTTTGAATACATCACCTATTCCACACCAAATGTCGCAGCACAGGAGCTGATTGAGGACGAAGATATCCGCAACAGCAGCGTTGCCTTCCCGGATTCTTCTGTACTGGAAAATTGCGAGACATTCCAATATTTAGGAGAAGAGGCCGATAATCTTTATAACCAGCTTTGGCGGGAAGTATTGGGAGAATAGTAAAAAAAGCGTGAACGAACTATCCCCGCCTGGTATCAAAGCCAGGCGGGAATTTGACAGCTTGATTCTCATTCAGGTATGGGCTTATTCTTCTGGCAATCCAGGAAATTCTTCCTTGGTGCTGTACGTCTGTGTCCCATCTGCCAGAATCTTCCAGCGTTTTCCCTGTACTCTTATTGCTTCAAACGCACGGCTCCTCAATCGTCTACGGCAAAGCCAGCATACAATCTCTTGTAAGGCGTCCGGTTCCAGTTTTCCAGGTAATGGTTGATCGTTTTCCAGTACGAAGCTCCTCTCCTGCGTTTTCTTCTCCGCAGATATCCCAAATAGTTTGAATTAGTTTTAAGAGCATCAGAGCTGCCACATATTGTATCAGAACAAAAAATCTCTATTGATATCCCCTTTAAAATAATCTAAAATTTTAAATAAAAGTAGATGTGTTCCAAAAATCGTACACTTTAATTCAAAACAATAGCCACAAAATTATAACTCTCAGAAAGAGTTCTTTTATGGCAGAAAACGGAAAACCAAAAATATCAAATATATCGTACTCCATTATACAGCAAATAAAACAGATAAAGCCATAAACAATGCGAAAGCTTTTCATAATCATATCG
>CASCWU010000145.1 GCA_949155905.1 uncultured Lachnospiraceae bacterium | reverse complement strand
TGCCCTTATCAGTCTGCTTTATCAGATTTTTAAGGACAAAAGAAAATAGCCGCCACTACTGCAATAGTGACGGCTACCCGCTTCTATAGCTTTCCCTTTTCCTATTTATTACAACATATGAAACAAGAAGCAAGAAATTTCTGCTCTTATTCCTCTTTTATTGGATATGTCCTTAACCAGTTGCGACAGGAGCAGAAGCCCTTGATACACAAGTTTGACGCAACTTCTTCAGAAAAGCTTCATTCTTTCTTGAGGATTTTTAGAGATTTCCTGTGTAAACTTTTTCTTATCCAAGCGAGGTGCCAGGATAGCTTCCAGGAAAGGAAACCCATTTATGCTTCCTGGAGGTGGCAGGCAGAAGCAGGAAACGGCAGCTCGTTGGAACGAAAGAGGCAAAGAGGCAGGGGAGACAAAGGTTGCAGGACAAATCCTGAAAATAAGAAAAGTAAAAACAAGAAAGGATGGGACTATGAAAAAGAGGAAGGTTTACTTATTGGCTCTGGTGGCCGTATTGCTAATTGGGCTGCTGGGCGGCTGCAGTAAGGGTGGAGACGGAAAAAAGGAGCCGTCCGGTACGGTGCCTAAGGGAGAAAATGCGGCAGATACAGACAGCACGGCGAAGGGAGAGGAAGAAGGGAGCAGCTCTGTAGGAGGCAATGCCTCTGGTGCTTATGTAGAGGAAGAGATTGCCTTGCCAGAGGAGGTTGCAAACGGTGAGTATGCCGTGAACGATTTTTTATCTCTGCCTGGAAACTCGAACAGCATGGCTCCGGAGGGCGGTATCGTGTTATATGCAACGAAACAGGAGGACTATGAAGAAGGAATGCCTACCGATGCCAGGCAGGAGTTAAAGCGGTATATTCTTCAGGCGGATGGTACTTGGAAGGAGGAAAGAGAGGCCTGGATGGATGAGATGGATTGGGCAGGACGGGTAGTAGGCGGTTTCTCCTACGATCCGGACGGCAATCTCTATCTGACGGTGATGCGGCTGAAAAACGGAAGCTGGACAGGTGCCACAAATGAGTTTTACCGGGTAAAGGCAGAGGACGGAAAGTTGGAGCAGCTGAATCTGAAGGGCGGCGGGGAAGATGGCATATATATTGCCAACCTTTATGTTAATGGAGAAGGAAAGGTGCTTCAGCAGCCGTCAGCCTATCCGACAAACGTTACGGTATCGGATCTGGAAACCGGAAAATACCTCTTTGAATTTCTGCCGGAGAATGGGACACCGATTTGGTATGGGGATCAGATCCTCTCGACCGGTGAGGGAGGGGCAAACCTGGTATTTTTGGACGGAAAGACAGGAGAACAGGTCAATTCGATTACGGTGCATGAGAAATCGGAACAGGGCGTTGACGGGGAATATACGTATGGCTTTAGCGAGGTGAAAATCTATGCTGAGCCAGGAAAGGGAATCTGGCTGGCCGGGGAGGATGGACTGACCTATCTGGCTGAGGGAGGATCAAAATGGGAGGTTTTGCTGGATCCCGGCTTGTCTGTACTTGGAATGCCGTCGTATTATGCAACAGGGCTGATGCGTCATCCAGACGGGGATTTCTATCTTTCTTATTTGGATAGTACGACCTATCAGTACGGTTTGGTACGGATTTCTTATCAGGAAGGGGTAAGCAACGAGCAGGACACTACATTGACGATCTATTCCCTCTCTGAAAGCGATTCGGTTCGGCAGGCAGTAGTAGAGTTTCAGCGTCAGCATCGGAATGTCAAAGTAGAATACCGGGCGATGATGAGTGAAAACAGCTCTGCTACGACGGAGGATTGCATCAAAACCTTAAATACCGAGCTGCTGGCCGGAAAGGGACCGGATTTGCTTGTAACAGACGGACTTCCATTTGATTCCTATGTGGAAAAAGGGGTCTTAGCCGATCTGTCAGAACTGTCAGATGCCTTAGTAAGCGACGGGCTGCTGATGGAAAATATTGCGGAGGCGATCAAGGGAGAGCAGGGGGCTTATCGTATTCCTACCAGAATGAACGTGCCAATTTGGATCGGGACGCAAAAGGCGTTGCAGGCGACAGGCAGTATAAAAGAACTGGCTGCTGCTTCTGCCCAGGCAACGGTTCCGTATTTTGGTATAGAAAACTATGATTATCAGCAGTTATTCCAGTGCCTCTATTATCTGTATGGCGGAGAACTGACAAAGGGTGAGATAAGCCGGGAGAAGGTGACAGGCTTTCTCACAGATTACCTGACATTGGCAAAGCAGAGCGGTATTGACGATGGAGAAAACAGCTATGCTAGTCTGAGTGCGATTAACACCTTGTGCGGCAATAATGGGGAACTGGGATATTTCGATATACCAAGTATGAGCTCCCTGATGCTGCCGGAAAAGGTGATGCGGGACAGCGGACTGGGCTATCTTCGGGCAGGAGAAGGCTTTTTACCGGTGGTCAGTCTGGCCGTGAATCAGGCTTCCGGGCAAAAGGAGCTGGCCGGTGAGTTTATCAGAGAACTGCTAGGCGAGTCTATCCAGGATGCCGATTTAGATGGGATTCCGGTCAATCCGGCTTCTTTAGAGAAAAAGCCGGAGAACCGGCAGGAAAATGTAATGATCGGGACGCACTTTGTCAAGACCTTGCCGGACGGAAGCAAGGAAGAAAGCTCGATTACGGCAGAATGTCCGGAGAAGGAAGAGATCGAGGAATTTGTTATCGGTCTGAAAAATCTGAATCAGGTGCTGTCCGTGGACGAGACGGTGCGGCAGATGATAGAGGCTGAACTTCCGGCGCTCTGGAGAGGAGAAAAGGATGTGGAGACGGTCAGCGAGAGTGTCTTCCAGAAGCTTCAGACCTATTTGGCGGAGTAAAAAGCTGCTTCCATGGGGATTTTTACTGCCTAGTCTGTGCGGGACGTTGGTGTTTATCATTCTGCCCTTTGCAGATGTAATCCGCCGTTCCTTCAGTGATGTGATGGGAAAAAAGCTTACCGGAATACAAAACTATCAGCTTGTTTTGGAAAACGAGGCATTCCGGCGGGCAGCCTGGAATACAGCGCGCTTTACGCTGATCTGTGTTCCGCTCCTTCTGTTGGTTTCCTTTCTTCTGGCGGTGCTGGTGCATGGCATCGGAAAAACCGCCTCGAGAGAGCTGATGAAAACAGCCTTCCTTGTTCCGATGGCAGTTCCAGCCGCCTCTGTTGTCTTTTTGTGGCAGATTTTATTTCAGGATCAGGGATTGTTAAATCGTATTTTGCTCGAGCTTGACAGGGCGCCGGTCAGCTTTCTAAACAGTGGGAAGGCGTTTTGGGTTCTGGTGTTTACGTATGTATGGAAAAACACAGGCTATGATATGGTGCTGTGGCTGGCAGGGCTGTCCGGGATCCCGGACAGCCTGTACGAAGCCGCTAAAATTGATGGGGCAGGACGCTTTGCCAGCTTCCGTTATGTCACACTGCCGGCGCTGACGGATATCGGCGGACTGATTGCGGTGTTATCCCTAGTCAATTCTTTTAAAGCCTTTCGGGAGGCATATCTGATAGCCGGAAGCTATCCGCACGAAAGCATTTATTTACTTTGGCATCTGTTTCATAACTGGTTTTTAAACCTGGATACCACGAAGCTGTATGCCGGGGCAGTGCTGATGACTCTGGTGATTGCAGTATTCCTCGCCTTCTTTTCCCGCAGTCAGAAGCTGGAATAAGAGCAGGATTTTAGTGGTGGAACGTGTATAAATGCGTTTAAAAGCGTTCCAGGATGTTTTGTAATAGGGTGAGTTTGCAGAAAGCGGAATGATAGGTTATAGAGTGACAGACCGGCAATGGAAGTAAGAATCGGAATGGACGGAAAGGGGGGAAGAAGGTGAAAGCATGGGAGCGTAAGGGACGGGTGATCCGGCTGCTGTTATTAGCGCCGTTTGTCCTGCTTATGCTGCTGCCGCTGCTGATGACAGTCAGCGGTTCCTTTTTAGGGGCAGAGGAGGCAAGGGAAAATCTGCAGGTTGTTTTTGCTGGAAGTGCCGGAGGAAAGGACTATGCCTCCTTCCCGGTTTTCCCAAGGTATCCGACGCTGCAATCCTACATACGTCTGCTTTTGGATACCCCGGAGTTTTTCCATATGTTTTGGAATTCGATGCTGGAGGTGCTTCCTGTGCTGGCAGGGCATCTTTTGATAGCCGTTCCGGCAGGCTGGGCAATCGCGCGTTATCGGTTTCGTGGGAGGAAGCTGTTGTTTTTTCTTTATATGCTGTTAATGATTATGCCCTTTCAGATTACGATGGTGTCGGGTTATCTGGTGTTAGAGCAATTAAAGCTGTTAGATACGCATTTGGCGATTATTCTGCCTGCCTGTTTCGCTGCCTTTCCGGTTTTTCTGATGGTGCAGTTTGAAAAGGGGATACCGGAGGCCTTGCTGGAGGCAGCCAGGGTAGACGGAGCAGGCGAGCTGCGGATTTTTTTCCAAATAGGGATTCCTCTGTCAAAGGCAGGTGTTTTGGCCGTACTGGTACTGGATTTTCTGGACTATTGGAATTCGATGGAGGCGCCTTTAGCTTATTTAAAAACGAGTGTCAACTGGCCGCTGTCCTTGTATCTGCCTGCGATCAAAAC
>CASCWU010000144.1 GCA_949155905.1 uncultured Lachnospiraceae bacterium | reverse complement strand
CTGGTGCTTATGTTGTACTTTTTTTAAGACATTTTCAAAAATGGTTGACAGAAAAAATTATGTTTTTGGATCAGGTTCTATCCCTATCTTACCTTCCATATACATATTTTATACCATTTTCCAGCCGGAAAGGGGCTTTTGTTATGTCGCAAAAAAATCTTCTGATCCGTGGTACGCTCATCTTAACGATCTCTGGTCTGCTTACTCGTATTCTGGGCTTTTTTTACCGGATTTTTCTGGCAGATGCACTTGGTGCAGAGGCACTTGGAATTTACCAGCTTGTCTTTCCGGTCTATGGTCTTTGCTTTACCTTATTCGCTGCAGGCAATCAGACTGCCCTTTCTAAAATGGTCGCTTCCTATGAGGTAAAAAAGCATCGTCAGCTTTTATTTCGTACACTTTCTATTGCTCTGACGACAGCTTTGAGTCTATGCCTGCTTCTGTTTTTTCTGGCACCCTTTGTCGCAGAGCGCTTTTTGCAGGAAGGCCGGGCTGCCGGATCGCTTCAGGTACTGGCGTTCAGCTTTCCTTTTTGCGCCGTTACTGCCTGTATCAACGGATTTTATTACGGACGAAAGCAAGCCGGAGTTCCGGCTGCTACCCAGTTCATTGAACAGGTGGTACGGATTGCCGTCGTCTATATGTTTACCAAAATGCTTTCCGGAGAATTTCATTTGGGACATTCTATTTCCGGCAGCCGCTTTACCTGTGAAATGGCTGTTTTGGGCCTGCTTTTTGGAGAAATTGCTTCTATGCTGTTTAACAGTCTTTCTTTTTTATTGACAGAACGGCGCCAAGCACATCTGTTCTCTGATCAACACTCTTCGGACAGCCCTTTTCATCCAATCCCTTCTTCCTTCGCAAAGCGGTCTGTTTATCCGGAGCTGTTTAAAATTTCCCTGCCTATCACCGGAAACCGCTTTACCATCAGCCTGCTGCATAGTGCCGAAGCCATTTTGCTGCCGACTTTTTTAAAGCTTTCCGGCTGTTCTCCGGTAGAAGCACTTTCCCTTTATGGAATATTAAACGGAATGGCAATGCCCTTTATTTTATTTCCTTCTACCATCACCAATTCTCTTTCGGTCATGCTGCTGCCGACGGTTGCGGATGCTGCTGCCAGAAACCACCATACTGCCCTTACCCGTACGGTCAGTGCCGGTATCCGCTATAGCATCCTTATCAGTATCCTTTGCACAGGTATTTTTCTGCTGTATGGCTATGATATGGGAAGGCTTTTTTTTCACAGTACAACGGCAGGAAGCTATATCCGTACCCTTTCCTGGCTCTGCCCGTTTTTATATCTCAATACTACCTTAGGCAGCATTTTAAACGGCCTGGATTTGGCACCTACCGTTTTCCTGCAAAATGTTCTGGCCAGCGCAATTCGTATCCTGTTTTTGCTCTTTTTCGTCCCTCGGTTCGGTATGAGCGGTTATTTATGGGGAATGCTTGCTGGTTCTCTTTGTCTTACCCTGATGCACCTGTATACGCTTAGAAAATCAGTTCCGAACCTGCAGGCTCCGGTAGGTATTGTGATTGCTGCCGTTCTGACCGTCCTAACCGGCCTGGAGCTTTCCCGCAAGCTGCCGCTCTCCTTTTTGCCCGGCGGAGCAGTGGGCTTACCCGCTCTTGCTTTCCGCTGCTTGTTTGTCTGCCTGCTTTTTCTGCTCTTATTTTTTCATACAGAAAAACAGTTCTCCCCTCAAAGCATGAAAAAGAATTCCACAAAGCGGAATTCCCGCACCGGAACGTAGTTGCGATAGCAACCATTTTCCTTATGCGCGTAGTGTGCATCCTGCCTGGAGGGCTTTTTATCATGAGGAAAGAAAATCCGGCTTTGCCGGATTTTCTTTCTGCGGCAGGCTGTGTAAGCAGTATCCCCCACTCCGCCGCAGTGTATTTCCTCCTAAATTGTAATCAGCTCCTGATATTCTGCCCTTCCCTCTGCCCCGCACAGTTCTATCGCTTTTTTGGCCAAAACGTCCAACGCATCTAAAAATCCTGCGCCAACCGCCTGATCCCGTTTGATTAGAGATAACTCTGTGCAGCCTAACACGATAACCTCAGCCCCCTGCTTTTGCAAATGGCTGGCCACCTGAAAAAAGCGCTCCATCTCCGGCGGCAGTCCTATTTTGATATTCTCATAAATCAAATACATGACGTCCTTTTGGTAGGACGGCTCCGGTACTAACACCTCTATTCCGCGATTTTCCAAGGCCTTTTGGAACAGACCGCTTCTTACTGTCCCATCCGTTGCCATAATTCCCACCCGTTTCTTTTTGCTGCACTTTAGATACTCCGCTGTCTCCTCTACCAAATGAATAATCGGCACCGGGATTTCCCGCACTAACTCCTGATGGAAATAGTGTGCCGTAATACACGGAATCGCAATACATTCCGCTCCCTGTTTCACCAGCCCGTGTCCGGTTTTTAACAGCATAGGAAGCGGATTCTCCTTACTTTCCCCTAAAATAAATCCAGTTCGATCCGGGATCTGAGGAACGCTGTGAATGAAAATTTCAATATGATCCTGATCCTTGCTCACTTGTGTCATCTTGGTAATCAGTTCATAATAATAGGCCGTGGCCAACGGCCCCAAACCACCGATAATACCTAATCGCTTACCCATAGCAGCCCCCTTTTTCCGATTGCTTATTCTCTTTCCCTAGTAGAAAGTACCCTGTACTCTTCCCTAAGGCGTTCATATTCCTCCGGCTCCATTGGCTCTAGCTCTCCGCCGCACCTTTCACAAAATATCAGTCCCTCTGTCGTTAATCCGCCGCATTCCGGACAGATTACTTTTTCTGGCAGGATTTCAATTTCCGCTATCGGATATTCTATCTCTTCCAAAAATGGCTCCTCCCTCTTAACGCGCTGCCTCTTCTCTCGGCACCATGATCTGCAACGCTCTTTGATGATTGTATATCGTCACCCTATGATGGACTCCTCCTGACTCTCCGTCTAACACCCAGGGAATGTTCTCTTTGCTCTCAAATACTACCCGTTCTGTATGAAAATAAAAAATATTAGAGGTATGATTTAACTCCCTGGTCAATAAGGAATTGATAATATTTTGCAGTTCTATTGCATTACTTGGATGCCGGATTAAAATCACATCAAACTTACCGTCGTCCAGGCAGACCTCCGGCCCGGTAAGTCCCTTAAAGCCTCCTACGGATTTGGTGTTTGTCACCATTCCATACAAAAATTCTCCCTCTATCGTTTCCTCTCCGTACATGACCCGAACAGAGTACGGACGGATATCTGTCAATCGTTTTACCCCTTCCAGAAAATAAGCTGCCCGACCCAACACATTTTTCATATTCTGCGGCGTTTCATAGGATACCTCGGTAAATGCTCCAAAGCCAGCTATATAGGCAAAATGCCCCGTCAGCTTTTCCTGGTTTCCGTCATGCAAAGAACCAAAATCCGGTGCAAAAGAGGCTCCATCTAAAATAACCTGTATTGCCTCCTCTGGGATTTTCGGAATCTTCAGGTTCGCAGCAAAATCATTGACGGTTCCTGCCGGAATATACCCCAGCACCGGAACCGGCTTTCCTTCCTCTTTTAACCGCATCAGACCGTCCACAGCCTCATTTAAGGTTCCATCCCCACCAGAACACACCAGTAGTTCATAATCGGATGCCTCCTCTTGTACCTTCCTTGCAGCATCGCCTTGTCCCCTGGTCGGGAATACTACCATTTCATATTGCTTTTCTCCCAATGCTTCCAACATAACCGACAAGTTCTTTCTGGCCTGCCCCTTGCCCGCATTCGGATTGTAAACAAACAACAATCGTCCCATGTCCCATTCTCCTGTTTTCTCTTTTGTAAAATTATAGCACTTATAGAAGGACACCACAACTAAAATTTTTTCCGGCGAAAATGATATCTCTCTCAGGTATCCATCTATTAACAATATCTGTTATTGGAAAAAGAATTAGGAAGCCGCTATCTCTCTTACCTGATCCTTCACCTGACGCAATTCATTTTCAATCCGGTTTACCCGAATCAGTAATATCTCCTTTTCGTTTTCTACCTTCAATGCTGTATCTAGCTTCCGGCTCAAATCCAGATGCGCCTCTGCAATAATCTTGATATTCTGGTTTGTCTCGTTTTCCAGAGTCAGTTGAATATCTGTCATTTGCTGCCGCATCTTGGCTTGTCCCGTTTCCACAGTTTGAAGCTGTGTCTTTATTCCAACCTGTTCTGACTTTAGAGTGTATACCTCTTCTTTTGTTTCTTGTAATTCTGCCTTTACGTCATCTGCTTCTATTCTTAATTCCTGTAATCCTACCTTTACCTCATCTACTCCTGTTCCTAATTCCTGTAATCCTACCTTCACTCCATTTACTTCTGTTCCTAATTCCTGTAATCCTACCTTCACTCCATCTACTTCTGTTCCTAATTCCTGTAATCCTACCTTCACTCCATCTACTTCTGTTCCTAATTCCTGTACCTCTACCTTCACTCCATCTACTTCTGTCCTTAATTCCTGTACTTCTACCTTCACTTCATCTACTTCTGTTCCTAATTCCTGTAATCCTACCTTCACTTCATCTACTTCTGTCCTTAATTCCTGTACTTCTACCTTCACTTCATCTACTTCTGTTCCTAATTCCTGTAATCCTACCTTCACTTCATCTACTTCTGTCCTTAATTCCCGTACCTCTATCTTTACTTCATCTACTT
>CASCWU010000143.1 GCA_949155905.1 uncultured Lachnospiraceae bacterium | reverse complement strand
GGGTCAGCGTCTTTTTTTCTTCGTCATAGCCGGAAGTCAGAAAAGCAAATTGTTTAGCAGAAAAATTGTAATTTCTAAGAAATATAAAAAGAAAATAAACGAGAAGAATTAAGAAAGTGAAAGAAGTTATGGAGTTTCTGGGAAGGAAAAATTGATTAAAAAATTTAGTGTTTTCTTTTGTTGAATTTTGAATTATAATGATACAAATAGGCTTTCGGAATCTTTTGTGGAAATATTGGGTTACGGTGGGAAGATTTGGATTTTGATGAGAGGTTCATTAGCATTAACCATGCTGTATCTTACTTATATAAGGAAGAAAAGGCAGCATATCATATAGAAGTACCGAAAACGGATGCTGGTATTAGAATCATCCCGATGTGCGATGAAATCTATGAGGTATTACAAAAAGAGTATGAGCATCAAAAGAAAAAGGGATTTTGTACTTTAGAAATAGATGGTATGACTGGCTTTATCTTTTATAGTAAAAAATGGGGTGTCATAAGCCCACATAGAGTAAATAATGCCATTCGGAGGATTGTAAAGTTTTATAACAGTATAGAATCTGAACTGGCGAAAAAAGAATCTAGGGAACCTCTCATCATACCAAATTTTACCTGTCACTGTATCAGACATACTTTTTGTACTAGGCTATGCGAAAACGGGGTGAATATAAAGTTCATCCAAGAGGTAATGGGACATTCCAATATTCAGACTACAATGGATATTTACACCAAAATCAGAAAAGAAAAAAGCAAGAAATTTTTAAAACTTTAACAGAGACAACAAATATATTTTAGGAAAAGAGTCCTTTATTTGAGAAAAGAAAGCAGAATGGAAAACAACGAATCTATAACAAAATGATACGTTTAAAGCGGTGATAATACAGAATAATACGTTTTTGGCTATTTTCTAAAAACCGCTTTCAGAAAAATGGAAAAAAACACTATCATTCCGGCATATTCGTATGAAGCTTATGATATTACAAAAGCCTCTGATAGAGGAATAGAGCTTTGCATAATAGAGGATCCGGGTTCTGGTTATCAGTTTTTCAGACATATCTTTCAGCAGGTTAGAGCCATTGGAAGCAAGGATAAAATAATATCATTTTAGGAGGAACTATGTTTGGCAAAAGTGGTTGCAAAGTGAGATGGCAAAACAAATTATACATGAGATTGATGATTCTACCTATGTGACAGGAGAGTATATAGAATCTCCTGTCTTTGGCGCTATTTCGCCAAAGGATTTATCTACGGGCTGCAAAGCAGTTTTGATTTTATTGAATGAAGAAAAAAATATGAATACAGAACGTGTTATTTCTACTAATATAGAGTTAATGGAAGCATTGTTTCATGCGTAATTTTTCAATAAAAATATTATTTTACTTTTTCCAGACTGGCGAACTCTTCCTTTTCTGCCGATAAGTATATTATAGGAACTGGTGACAGGCGGACAGGTATGACAGGACAGCCCGCCGGGACTTAGGGTAAGGAGGATAAAAAATGAGTTTGAATATCAATGTAAGCACCCAAAGCTTAAATCGGGAAGCGGCTTTGGAGGAAGCCAAAAAGGAGCAGAACCGAAAAACTCTTTATGTCGGAGATACGGCGTTAGCAAAAAGTGATTCCATTTTGGCCAAAAAGATTCAGGCGCAGAAGCAGGCTTTAAAAGGAATTTTGGATCAGTATACGATAGATTCCGACTTTGATCAGAGCCTGGAGGAGATGACGACACGGCAGGACGAGCTGGCTGACGAGGCAAAGACCGCCCAGGCGGAGCTGGCCACAGTGCAGGAAATGCGGAAGGCTTATCAGGAGGAGCATGGAGTGACAGCCGATACGCCAGAGGAGCTGATTCCAAAGGATGAGGAATACGCAGAGGCCATGAAGCAGTTTGATGAGATGGAGAAGGAGTGGGCAAACCGTGCCGAGTCTGCGATGATGGGGCGTGCCGGACTGGGAAAAGCGATTGCCAGCATGGAGACGGAATATGCGAAAACTCATGGGATGGTAGATGCAATGACCGATGCCGAAAAGCTGATGAAGGAGACCAGCAAGGAAATCGTCGGAATGTTAAAGCAGGAAGCCATCGACCATGTGGACGAGGAAATACAGGAAGCAGTGGACAAGGCAAAGGAAGAAGCCGAGAAGAAGGAAGAGCAGGAGGAGAAGCTTGAGGAGGCGAAGGAAGCCAAAGAGGAACGGGAGCAGCAGGCCGAGGCTGCGGCGCAGTCCGGAAAGAGGCCGGAGGGTACTGCTGGAAGCATAAAGAATAAGCCAGCAGAGGCCGCCGGAGAGGTTTCGGAAAAGATTTTAAATGCCGATGATGTTGTAAGAGACGTTCAGAAAAAGGTAAAATCGATCCTGGAAGAAGAGAATCTGTTAGAAGAGGATTTAAAAGGAATTTCGGTGGATGCGTTGTTGTAAATTCAGAAAAAAGGACCGTCTTTTTGGAAGTTTTTCCAGAGACGGTCTTTTCTTTCTTAAAAATATTTTTTTATTATATTGTTATATATAGGAAGGTTCTCCAAACTCTCCTTATAATAAAAAGCCTTCTGGGCGGGATTCAGTTATTCTATCTGTTTTATTTATTCTATTTGTTTTAGTTCCTTGAAAAATAGAATAACAAAGGGAATTGTCACCGCAAAGGTCAGCGCATCCGCTGCGGCCTGTGCGACCTGTACGCCCGTCAGTTCAAACAGCATCGGCAGCAATACAATAGCGGGAAGGAAGAAAATACCCTGTCTGGCAGCAGATAGGAAGGTAGCCCGCCAGGATTTTCCGATAGACTGGAAGAGCATATTGCTGGCAACGACAAAGGGCTGTGTTGGCAGGAAGATACATTGCGCCCTCATACAAAGAGCGCCAATCGCGATCACCTCGGCGTCGTCCTTTCGGAACAGCGCCATGGCCTGTGGGGCAAAGAAGAAGCCGAGGATTGCCATAACCGTTAAAAATACGGTTCCTACCTTTACGGTAAACCAATAGGCTTCTCGTACCCGTCCGTATTTTTTAGCTCCGTAATTAAAGCCTGCAACTGGCTGGAAGCCCTGACCAAAGCCAATAATCGCTGAAATAATAAACATAAAAATCCGTCCTACGACAGACATCGCGGCTACTGCGGCATCTCCGTAAACAGCAGCATTGACGTTTAAGGCGATATTGGCAGCGCTGGCTAAGCCCTGTCTGGCTAGGGTCGGCAATCCGGTTTTTATGATTTGAGCATAAATACGAGGACGTCTGGAAACCTTCCGCAGACTGACATGGACGTCGCTTTTGGCGGAACAGACAAAAAACAGCAGGATAGAAAAGCTGATGCACTGACTGATCAAAGTCGCAATCGCCGCACCGGATATCCCCAGGTCAAATACAAAAATAAAAATCGGATCAAGTGCAATATTTAACAATCCGCCTAAGCCGATTCCGACCATCGAATAGATTGCCCGTCCCTGGCAGCGAAGCAGGTTATTTAAGACAAAGGAAGCGCTCATAATCGAAGCGCCCAGGAGGATATAGCGGGCATAGCCTCTGGCAAAGGGCAGGATCGTTGGCGTCGCGCCGAGCAGATCCATAAACGGATCGATAAAGATCAGCCCGAAAAAGGTCAAAAGCAATCCGAATAAAATAGCAGTAAAAAAAGAGGTAGAAGCGACCTCCTGGGCTTCCTCCTGCTTTTTCTGCCCCATCAGACGGGAAATGAGGCTCCCTGCGCCCATTCCTAAGGTAAAGCCGACTGCCTGGATAATCGCCATCAGCGAAAAGACAATGCCGACTGCTCCGGTTGCGCTTGTCCCAAGCTTAGAGACGAAAAAGGTATCCGCCATGTTGTAAATGGACGTCACCAGCATACTGATGATCGTTGGAATAGCGAGGGAGGTAATCAGCTTTGGAATCGGCGTTTCAGTCATTTTAATAAATTGCAGCTCGCTGGCTGTTTTCGTTTGATTCGTTGGATTCATACGATTTGGTTCCCCCTTGGTCATTGTTTTCTTTGTTTCTGGCAGCTATAAGATTTCCTTTCCGGTCAGGTTCCGGTAGGCGCGGCAAAGCAAATCCTCAAAAGCCTCCCGTTCCTCGGCAGAAAAATCCTGCATCATCTGGGCAGCAACCTGATCCATATGGGAGGAATAAAGTTGCTGCCGTCTCCGACCCTCCTCGGTGATGGCGATTTGGATCGCGCGCCGATCCCCGGCGATGCTGCTGCGGGTAATATAGCCGTCCTCTTCCATCGCGGTCAGAAGCTTGGAAATCGTGCCTGGCTCAACGTCTAAGGCAGCAGCCAGTTCCTTTTGCAGACATTCGCCATGCTGTGCCAGGTGGTTTAAGAGCTTTGGCTGTCCGGGAGAAAGCCCGATGGTTTCCATATACGGTCTGGACTGCCCTCTTTGGGCATGCAGGACTTTAAATAAAATAATATAAAAGGGTGTTTTGTGTTTCATGCTGCTCTCCAATCTGAAAAATCTGTTTGTATTCTGTTTCCTTTCCCTTTTCGTTCCAAAGAGGGAAATAATTCCAAACAGGAAAATAACCCTACATAAGAAAATATCTAAAAATAGGAAAATAGAAACAAGAAAAACAGTTTGTAAAATAGTTTCTAAGGAAATGGTTTCCTAGGAAACTATTTGAATTCTATTTTAGTATAACAAAGAAAATAGGATTTGTAAAGAAGCTTTTTGCCGTTTTTCGGAAAGATTCCTATGCGTTAACCGATATTTTTTGAAATGGAATAGTCGGAATAAGAAATACGTATGACAAGAAGGAACAAATCTTTGGTTTTGTATCTGTACAGCAGGCTTTATTTCCTTTATACT
>CASCWU010000142.1 GCA_949155905.1 uncultured Lachnospiraceae bacterium | reverse complement strand
GAAACATCTATGCTGGAAACAGAGTTCTTACTTATAAAGTTGTAAAGTGGTGTTTTAAATATAAAAAATTCTTCTGGTTCTTTTCTATCAGTATAATAGCTTAACTATGCGAGATCAAGACCAACCACTCTGATATTCGTTTCATTTTCTGACATTAGAAAAAATGCAA
The DNA here is from genome assembly GCA_949155905.1 of uncultured Lachnospiraceae bacterium. Taxonomy (GTDB): domain Bacteria; phylum Bacillota; class Clostridia; order Lachnospirales; family Lachnospiraceae; genus MGBC131033. Next base: position 4,689 of record CASCWU010000142.1, on the reverse strand, counting down.
AAGAGCAGCAGATGATAAAAATACCATCTGCTGCTCTTTTGCGAAATAAATACCCTATCGAAAAAATACTTGTTAGCAAACGATTACATCATACCCATTCCGGCTCCGCCGCCTGCCGGCATAGCCGGGGTTTCTTCTTTGATATTGGCTACTACGGATTCGGTGGTCAGTAAGGTGGACGCTACGCTTGTTGCATTTTGCAGAGCGCTTCTTGTCACCTTTACCGGATCGAGAATTCCGGTATCTACCATATCTACATAAGCCTCTGCCAGTACATCATAGCCCATGCCAGGCTCCATTTCACGTACCTTATTGATAATCACAGCGCCTTCCATTCCGGCATTGGCTGCAATCTTAAACAGCGGAGATTCCAGAGCCTTTAAGATAATATTGGCGCCTGTCCTCTCATCCCCTTCCAGAGTAGCGGCCAGCTTTGCCACTTCCTTGCTGGCATGAATATAAGCAGATCCGCCGCCTGCGATGATGCCTTCTTCTACGGCAGCCTTGGTAGCAGCCAGAGCATCCTCCATACGCAGCTTGTTCTCTTTCATTTCGGTTTCGGTAGCAGCGCCGACGCGGATAACGGCTACGCCGCCTGCCAGCTTCGCCAAGCGCTCCTGCAGCTTCTCACGGTCAAATTCGGAGGTCGTTTCCTCGATCTGAGCGCGGATCTGAGCTACTCTGGAAGCAATGGCTTCCTTATCTCCCTCACCGTCTACGATAATGGTGTTTTCCTTTTGTACCTTAACAGACTTCGCACGTCCCAAATCTGCCATGGTAGTATCCTTTAATTCCAATCCAACCTCATCGGAAATAACGGTACCACCGGTCAGAACTGCAATATCCTGCAGCATGGCTTTTCTTCTGTCGCCATAGCCAGGAGCCTTCACGGCTACTACATTAAAGGTTCCGCGCAGCTTGTTGATTACCAGGGTAGTCAATGCCTCGCCCTCTACGTCCTCTGCGATGATCAAAAGCCTTGCGCCGGACTGTACGATCTGCTCTAATACCGGGAGTAAATCCTGAATATTGGAAATTTTCTTGTCGGTAATCAGGATATATGGATTTTCCAGGTTTGCTTCCATCTTATCCATATCGGTGGCCATATAAGCGGATACATAGCCGCGGTCAAACTGCATACCTTCTACCAGATCCAGCTCGGTTTTCATCGTCTTGGATTCTTCAATCGTAATAACGCCGTCGCCTGTCACCTTTTCCATCGCATCTGCTACCATCTGTCCTACGGTATCATCCCCTGCGGAAATGGCGGCTACTCTGGCAATATGCTCCTTGCCGTTTACCTTGGAACTCATCTTTGCAATCGCTTCTACTGCTGCGTCAGTGGCCTTTTTCATACCCTTTCTTAAAATAATCGGGTTCGCACCTGCTGCCAGGTTCTTCATGCCTTCGTTGATCATCGCCTGAGCCAATACTGTAGCGGTTGTCGTGCCATCACCTGCCACATCGTTTGTCTTGGTAGCAACCTCCTTCACTAACTGCGCGCCCATATTTTCAAATGCGTCCTCTAACTCGATTTCCTTTGCGATAGTAACACCGTCGTTTGTGATAAGCGGTGCGCCGAAGGACTTATCTAGTACCACGTTTCTTCCTTTTGGCCCTAACGTAACACTTACCGTATCTGCTAACTGGTTTACACCAGATTCCAATGCTTTTCTGGCCTCTACGCCATACTTAATTTCCTTTGCCATGATTTTTTCCTCCTATTTTGAGTTCCGCCTCTTCACTGCAACGCCCCTTAATAGCGGGAGAGAATTTTCGCCGCAAAAAGATGCGTCGGAAATTCCTCCCAGGGGCGTTTCCGTTCCGAGGCTGTGGAGCTTCGCTCCAGTGAGTTTCATGTTGCTTTTTGCTTTGAGCCCATCTATGATGGGGTTAGTTCCGCCTCTTCCCTGCAACGCCCCTAAAGAGGGGAGAGAAATCCTGCCGCAAAGAGACGCGTCAGAACTTCCTCCCAGGGGCGTTCTCCGTTTCGAGGCTGTGGAGCTTCGCTCCAATGAGTTTCGTGTTGCTTCTTGTTTTTTTGCTTTGAGCCCATCCTTGATGGGATTTTTTACTCTACTCTTCTACAACTGCCAGAATATCGCTCTGTTTTACAATGATGTACTCTTCCTTCTCCAGCTTTACATCGGTTCCGGAATATTTGGAGTAAATTACCTTATCGCCAACCTTCACCTGCATGGTGACTTCCTTGCCGTCGATAACGCCGCCTGGCCCTACAGCAACTACCTCTGCCTGCTGCGGCTTCTCCTGTGCCTGTCCCGGAAGTACGATCCCGGATTTGGTCGTTTCTTCTGCTGCAATCTGCTTTAATACCACTCTGTCTCCTAAAGGTACTAGCTTCATAAATAATTCCTCCTTATCATTCTCGCTCTCGTTTGATTTCTGTTAGCACTCATTCATATCGAGTGCTAACGCATGGTTCTATATTAACGGATTCCACATCAATATGCAACTTATTCTGGTTTCGTTTTCCCTTTCTTTTTTGTCCTATCCTAATTTTATCTCATTATTTCTCGTTTATACTCATTTATAATCTTTTTTTCTCTGTTTTTTATATTTTCTTTTTGGGATTTCCTTATGAAAGCTTTAAATCCTTTGTATTTTCCCTCTGCTTGTGATACACTAAACATAATTCAGACAACACAAAGAGAAGAAAAAAGAGGACACAGGGGAGCGTACGGTTTGGTATAGGACTTCCCTCTTGTTGCGTATATTAGAACCAGGAGGGCAGCTATCATGAGCAAGGTATTATCTTTTATTCGACAGTTTAACCAGTTCAGCCGTAAAATCGGAGAGGATGATGTTCCGGCCTATTCGGGACAGTCTGCTCTTTTTATCCTGATCTCCTTTTTTCCGTTTCTGATGTTCCTGCTGACGCTGATCCGATTCCTTCCTTTTACAGAGGCAGATCTAAGAGGCTTTATTGAGCCTGCCTTTCCAGAGGTCATCAGCCAGCTAATACAGGGCATTATTACCGAGCTGTACCAAAATTCCAGCGGAACCGTGCTTTCCATTACGGCTCTGACGGCTCTGTGGTCGGCCTCCCGCGGCGTTCTGGCGATTATCCGCGGCCTTAACTCCGTATATCATATCCATGAAACCAGACATTATATCAAGCTTCGGATCATGGCAACCCTTTATACTCTGATTTTTGCCATTATTTTAATGTTAACCCTGGGGCTATTGGTCTTTGGCAATACGATCTATGCCTGGTGCGTCGGACACTTTCCTGGAATGATGCGTTATATTTTCATGGTAATCAACGGACGCACTGTTTTTACTTTAATCATGCTAATCCTGTTTTTCTGGGCGCTGTATAGCCTGATTCCGAACCGCAGGACAAGAGCCCTGGCCGAGCTGCCAGGTGCGGTGGTAACGGCCTGCGGCTGGATGCTGTTTTCCTTTGCCTACTCCTTTTATATTGAGCATCTTTCCAATTTTTCCTATATGTACGGAAGTCTGACAGCCATCGTTCTTTTGATGCTCTGGCTTTACTTTTGTATGTATATCCTCTTTATCGGCGCGGAAATCAATACGTTAGCCCAGCAGCTCTTTCCTGGCCTGCTGCAAAAACGGAACCGCTAACCGACATTATCCTATCACTCTGTCTGATACAAAAATTCCAATTCTGTCCCCGGATAATAGTGGGACAGAATGCTTTGGTAGTCCATTCCAGACTCCGCCAATGCCTTTGCCCCGTACTGGCTCATTCCAACCCCATGTCCATAGCCGCCGCCCCGGATCGTAATCCCGGACAGCCTGCTGCCCTCCTGATTCTCTTCGATTAGCAAATAGGCGCTTGGCAGCATGGTATTTCCCGACAGCTCACTTCCGTCCTTCCGTACAATCGTATCATAGCAGGGCGCCAGCACGGTACGGATATTATATTCGCCGTATATCTGCACCCGATTTTGATCGCCTGTAATCTCTAATGCTGTCACCAGTCCTTCCTTTTCCCGCTGTAAAATACGAATCTTCTCTACTCTGCCGACCGTATCGACCGGAATGCTGGTAAACGCTCCGTCTCTCCACGTTAAAATCAGCGCTGGTGTCGTCCGGTAGCAGGAAAGCAAGGTATTGTCCAGATTTTTTTGCAGATGCTCTAAAGAAATCTCTGTTTTCCAGCGATACCAGCTTACCTCTGCTTCATACGCTCCCTCCTCTTCCAGCAAAAATGTCCGAAAGGCTTCCTCCCCTGATAAATCCCACTTCTTCTTTTCGGATGCCTCCCCTCCGTTCTGCCTCTCTTTCTGATGTTCCTCTCCGGTTACACTGACTGGCTCTCCCTCTCCCTGCCATGCTCCGGTCAGATACGGTATTGCCTCCATTCCCAGCCAAACCCGGTCAGCAGGCGAGGTCATCCCGCAAGAGGTCGAAAAATAAGAGGTCAGAGCGGCCTCTTTTTCCCAGGTTAAAATCTGTCCTTCGGTATTTTTGACCGCCTCGTTTGTTGCCTCGTCTCCTTCCGCATTTTGATAAACCTGATAAGCGGTGCTGTCATCGACATGCGCCCCATATTGACGGCAGCCCCCCTCTAATAGCTGACGGCAGGCATAGCTTCTGGCGCATACTGCCTGTACCTGCAGGGCTTCCTTTGGAAACGTAGCAGGCATTTCACTTGGCAGGACACCGCGAACGTATTCCTCCAAGTCCACTTCGTTAATCAAC
>CASCWU010000141.1 GCA_949155905.1 uncultured Lachnospiraceae bacterium | reverse complement strand
CGGCGCAGCTTTTGGCGCTGTGTAAAAACTCTCCGGAAAGAAAGTAAAAGGTGTTTGCAGGAAGTTCATAGATTGTGCCATTGATGGAAAGCTGCATCAGGCCGTCCACCACATGTACCAGCTCACATTCCGGGTGCCAGTGGAGGGGAATGGTGTCATTCGGCCAGATCAAGGGAGAATAAAAATAGGCCACCGGAAATTCTGCAGTGCCGTGCTGACGCTTTTGACGATACTTGGTATAAGAAGAATGATTCATAAAAGGCCTCCCTGCTGTAAATAGGTCAGAAGCAAAAAGTGAATATTGTCCTATTTAATTCCAGTATACTACTAGCCAATCGGCTTGTCAAAGGGTATAATAAAGCTATCTAAAAAAGTGATCCGAAACAGGATAGAACAGGAGGATAGAAGGATGAAATTCAGCAATGGAGAATGGTTGATGAAGGAAGGCGGCTCCTGCTTTGCAGCTTCTCAGATTTATTTTACGAAAACAGAGCCGAACCGGGTCGTGATGACAGCACCGTCCATGCCGATCCGGCACCGCGGCATGACGTTAGGAGGCGTGAATTTAACGATTGAGGTGACAGCTCCGCTGCCGGATACTCTACGGGTAAAAACGTCCCATTACCTGGGGGTGCAGCAAAGGGAGCCAGGCTTTGAGCTGCAGGTAGAAGACCTGCCCCTGGAGGTAGCGGAAACGGAAGAGCTGGTGATGATAAAAAACGGCAGTGTGACACTGGAGATCCAGAAAGAGAATGCGTTTATGACGTATTACCGGCAAAAAGCAGACGGAAGCGGCAGGGAGCAGATTACAAGCAGCGGCTTTCGTGATCTGGCTTATATGAAAACCGACTGGAAGGGGCTTGCCTATGATGACGGCGGTCTGCATGATACGTATATGCGCGAGCAGCTTACGCTTTCTGTGGGGGAAGCTATTTATGGTATGGGCGAGCGGTTTACGCCGTTTGTCAAAAACGGTCAGTCAGTAGAGATTTGGAACAGGGACGGCGGAACGTCTACCGAGCAGTCCTATAAAAATATTCCATTTTATATTTCCAACCGCGGCTATGGTATCTTTGTCAATCACCCGGAAAAAGTAGAGTTTGAGATAGCTACAGAGCATGTGATGAAGGCAGCCTTTTCCGTACCGGGAGAAAGCCTTGACTTTTTCCTGATCAACGGGCCGACGATGAAGGAAGTGCTGATGCGTTATACGGATCTGACCGGAAAGCCGGCGCTTCCGGCGCCTTGGACGTTTGGCCTCTGGCTGTCCACCTCCTTTACGACCGACTATGATGAAAAAACGGTCAACAGTTTTGTAGACGGGATGTTCGAGAGAGATATTCCGCTCAATGTGTTCCATTTTGACTGCTTCTGGATGAAGGAATTTGCCTGGTCAGATTTTACCTGGGATTCCCGTGTGTTCCCGGATCCTAAAGGGATGTTAGCAAGGCTTCGGCAAAAGGGCTTAAAAATCTGTGTCTGGATCAACAGCTACATCGGACAGGAGTCCGTTTTATTTGAAGAAGGCGTCAAAAACGGCTATTTCCTCAAGCGTCCAAACGGCGACGTCTGGCAATGGGATATGTGGCAGCCGGCGATGGCGATTGTCGATTTTACGAACCCTGCCGCCTGCAAATGGTATCAGGATAAGCTGGAAGCCCTTTTGGATATGGGAGTAGACTGCTTTAAAACAGATTTCGGTGAGCGGATTCCGACGGATGTGGTATATTACAACGGTGCCGACCCAGTCAAAATGCACAATTACTATACGTATTTATACAACAAAACCGTTTATGAGCTGTTGGAACGGAAAAAGGGAAAAGAAGAGGCAGTATTGTTTGCACGTTCCGCTACGGCAGGCGGCCAGAAATTTCCGGTTCACTGGGGCGGCGACTGTTCCTCGAATTATGAGTCCATGTCGGAGAGCCTGCGCGGCGGCCTGTCTCTGACGATGTCAGGCTTTGGTTATTGGAGCCATGATATCGGAGGCTTTGAGTCTACCTCGACGCCGGATGTTTATAAAAGATGGTCTGCCTTTGGTCTGCTTTCCTCTCATTCCAGACTGCATGGAAGCGGTTCCTACCGGGTGCCGTGGGCGTATGATGAAGAGTCCGTAGAGGTATTGCGCTTCTTTACAAAGCTAAAGGCATCCCTGATGCCATATTTGTACCGGAATGCGATAGAAACCTCAAAAAGCGGCATACCAATGATGCGCAGTATGGTTTTGGAATATCAAACCGATCCGGTCTGTACGTATCTGGATCGCCAGTATCTGATGGGAGATTCCCTGTTGGTGGCTCCGATTTTTAACCCGGAGGGGGTGGCGGAATTTTATCTGCCGGAAGGAACGTGGACGAACTATCTGACCGGAGAGCAGAAAGAGGGAGGCCGCTATATCAGAGAGCATCATGGGTACTTGAGCATTCCTCTCTATGTAAAGGAAAACAGTATCCTTGCAGTCGGTTCAGGAGAGAGAGGCGCGGTCTATGAGTATGCAAAGGATGTCACCCTAAAGACATATGCCATCCAGGATGGAGCGAAGGCTTCTGCGGTAGTTTATAACGGAAAGGCCGAAGCCGAGCTATCCGTGTGTATGGAGCGTCATGGAAAGAGCCTTGAGGTTTCTGTAGCCGGACGGGCAGAATGTGTGCAGAGCTGCCGGATCGTGCTGGTAGGAGAAACCATTCTGGCCGCCGAAGGAGCAAAACAGAGCGAGGAAAACGGACAGACTGTTCTCCGGCCGGAAGGCATTACAGAGGAAGGCGAGATTGGGACAACAATTCAGGTGACATTGGGATAAAATGGAAGTTCCTGAAAGAAGAAAATGAAAAAATAAGAAAATGAGAAAAGAGACGGACAGCCGAAATAAATGTAGGGGTCTGTCTCTTTTTTCCGGTAAGATTTCTTTTACAATCCATAGTCAATAGGCAGGAGGTGAAAAGGATGGAGGATGGTCAGATTTTAGAACTATTTTATGCGCGCTCGGAACAGGCGATTGCAGAGCTAGATAAAAAATACGGCAGGGTGTGCCATAAAATAGCAAATCAGATTTTAAACAACGCGCAGGATGCAGAGGAATGTGTCAATGACGCGTATCTGGGTGCCTGGAATGCGATACCGCCTCAAAGACCGGACTATCTGCCGGGCTATCTATACCGGATTGTGCGGAATCTTTCGATTGCGAAATATCACAGCAATACGGCGGCCAAGCGAAATAGCTCGTATGATGTAGCATTGGAGGAGCTGGCAGACTGTATATTGGGAGGAGCGTCTGTAGAGGAGGAGATAGCGGAAAAAGAGCTGACAAAGCTGCTGAATCAGTTTTTGGGAACCTTAAACAAAGAGGGCAGGATCTTGTTTGTACGGCGTTACTGGTATGCAGATTCCATTGGAGAGCTTGCAAAACGCTTTCGGAGCAGCAACAACGTCATATCCGTGCGGCTTTTTAGACTGCGGAGAGAGTTAAAAAAATTTTTGCAGAAGGAGGGATATTTGATATGAACCATTTAAAGCATATTTCTAAGGCAATGAGTGATATTAACGATTCGTATATCCAGGAAGCAGAGGAGTTTTATTCTGGAAACTCTAAGCTTTTTGGAAGAAAAGGAAAAGCTGCGGCAGCCATTTTTCTCGGCGCCTGTCTGTTAGCGGGAGGAATAGGAGTAGCTCTGTATTCGGCCGGAGGACATCCTCTGGGCAGTTGGTTTGGCGGGGAAATTCCATCTTTGGATACTTTTACGATAAAAGCGTATGCCCATGGGACGGATAAGGAGCTGACGGCTGCTGGCGCCGTGATGGATACCGGAAGCGTTACCGATCAGGGAGAGCAAAAGGGGCATCCGTTGTTTTTTTATTTGGCGGGCAAGCAGATCAAAAGCGTACGTTTTTCCTGTGAGAAGCAGTTACTTTCCTTCCGGGACTGGACAGAGAGCAGAGAGGAATATGGACTGGTGAGAAATTTTACCATTCCATATGGGGAAAGAGAAGAGGATTATGATTATTTAACGATTGGCTGGGAGCCGGAGGGAATCCTGGAGGCCTTAAAGGACGGAACGACGATTGCTGCGCTGCCGGAGGAACTGAGAGAGGATCGGATTGTCATGGAAATCACATTTGCCGACGGAAAAACAGCCGTAAAGATGATTCAAATTTCTCTTTTGGACGATGGAAGCTTCTTTGCAATCTTTGACGATTACAGCATTCAGGAAGGCGATGCGTTTGTCAGACGGGCTGACGGGGCAAGCATCGAAGAGCAAGCAAGACAAGCGCTGAGGCAAAAGCAAAAGGAAGAGGAGGCAAAACAGCAGAAGGAGCCGGCCGTCTTATTGGATCCTGCGGCAGAAGAGGCAGCCAGGGCGTACTATGCGGAAACGGTGCTGGAGGTGGTGTCTATGGAGGTGACAAGCAGCGGGGAGGAAATGGTTGTTTTTTCCGTCTGCGTCACCAAGGAAGGCATCCTGCAGGATCCGAACCGAAGCATAACCGTAGAGCGGCGAGACGGAGGCTGGGAGGTGACAGCGGAAGGGTATTGATTGACAAATGTCCGGCTTGGTTCTATAATGACAAAAGAAGCATAATCAGTCAGAAGAGAAAGGATAACAAGATGAATCATTTATTGGATTTTATTAAAGAACTAAGCTTTGTACGAATCGGTGGGAGCGCAGAGGAAAGGCAGGCAGCAGAAAGGATATTAAAGGAGGTAAACCTGGCGGCAGAGGAGGCTGGAAGAGAGGATATCAAAGGAAGCCTTATGCCGTTTTCCATCCCGTCCGCCCAGGTGAAACGCTGCACGGTCAGCGCGGCCGGAAGAGAGCTGTTTTGCGCTCCGCTGCTGCGTTCCGGCAACATTGACCGGGAATGTAAGCTGTTGTATTTGGACAATGCGTCGGACATTGATTTTTCCGGAGTAGGAGATTTGAGCGATACAGCTGTACTGTTACAC
>CASCWU010000140.1 GCA_949155905.1 uncultured Lachnospiraceae bacterium | reverse complement strand
CGCTTTTCTTCCGCTGCCGCAAGGACACGGACTGTTCCGGTTGATTTTCCCGAATTTCTGCCGCTCCTCCTCAATTAAGCGCCGCTCTATCTCTAGCCCGGCTATCCTCTGACCAGAAAGTTCCATCGCCCGTTTCAGCCTTGGTCCAGCATACGAAAAAAAGGAGCGAATTCCTTCGCAAAGATAAAAATGACCTTCCTCTCCCTCGCTGCTTGGCACAAAGCGATCCTTCGGGCAGCCTCCATGACACAGCCTTAACCACGGGCAAGCCAGACATTCCTGCGTCAGCCTGGTCTTTTTTCTCTGGGCAAACTCTCGCTGCTGCTCAGACTCCAGCAAATCCGACAGCCGATCCGTGGTGACATTGCCAATCCGATGCGCCTGATCGACAAAATGATCACAGGAATAAACACCGCCGTCCCGTTCTACCACCAACACATTCCCGCAGGTTTCCTGCAAGTTGCAAAGCCGCGGCTGCCCGCCTGCCAAGGTCAACGCCAGCTCGTCAAACAACTGCACATGCTGTCTGCCCATATCGTGAAACAGCCACCAGGCAAAGACATCCTTTAAAAATTCGCCGTAAGACGCTGGTCTCACGGATTCCTTAGTAACAATTTCCTTCTCCCGTTTTTCCCGCACGACAATCGGAATAAATTGCATCCACCCAGTCCCAAGTTCCTTTAAGGCCTGATAGGTTTCTACCCCGTTTTTCGCGGTTTCCTCGGTTACAGTACAAAGCAAATCCGGCTGGATTCCGCGCTCCTGCAGACGGCGGATCGCCGCGGCTGTTTTCTGATAGGTTCCTTCTCCGACGGTATCCTTCCGGTGCAGGTCATGGAGCCACTCTGCGCCGTCGATGCTAATTCCGACGTCAAACCGCTCCCTGGCTAAAAAATCCGCCCATTCCTCGTCTAAGAGCAGGCCATTCGTCTGCAAATTGTTCCAGACCTGTTTTCCCGGCGGACAGTACCGTTTCTCCAGTTCTACCGCCTTCTGGTAAAATGGCAAGCCTGCCAACGTAGGCTCGCCCCCATGCCAGGTAAAGGAAATCACTTCTCCGGCAGCGCTTTCACAATAATTACGGATAAACGCCTCCAGCACATCCTCGCTCATCCGCTGCATTGGCGCTGCTCCGTTATCTGCTTCCAGATAATAGCAATAGCTGCAGCGCATATTGCAGAGAGAACCGATTGGCTTTACCATGACTACAAATTCTTTTTGTTCCATTTTGTCTCCATTTCAGCTTTTTAGCTGTTCTTCAAAGAAGGCAAGCACCTTTTCCCAGGAATCCATCGCCTGTTCCTGGCGGTACATCGGAGTATGGTAATACCAGAAGCCGTGTCCCGCGCCGTCATAGCGGAAGAACTGGTACTGCTTTTGCAACTCCTTCAGCTTCGCCTCTAACTCGTCTACCGCTTCCTTCGTCGGGCTGCGGTCATCGTTTCCGAAAATCCCCAGAAGCGGACAGTTCAGCTTGTCAGCATATTCCATTGGCGCTACTGGACGGGCTGGGGTAGCTTCCTCCGGTGCTGCCATGACACCACCGCCCCAGCAATCAACCGCTGCGGAAAATCCCTCTACCGTACAGGCAGCCAAAAACGCGTGACGCCCGCCGGAACAGGTGCCGATCACCCCTACCTTTCCATTGGAATCCGGCTGGATGTTTAAAAACTGTAGCGCGGCTTTACAATCCGCCATAACGGTTTCATCCGGCGTGCCTCCGGCTTCTCTGGCTGCTGTCGCTACCTCGGCTGGATTTCCGGTGCCGAAATCCCGGAAAATATCCGGGCATAGCACATGGTAGCCATGCGCCGTAAAGCGTCTGGCCGTCTCCCGGTAAAATTCGTCCCAGCCCGGCATATGCGGAATCAGCACGATTCCCGGCGCTTTCCCCACTCCTAACGGACGGCTGTCATATACCCAGAGCGGCTTATCCCCATGCCCTGGAATCGCGATTGTCTGTGCGACCATACCCTCGTACTTCCCGGTGTCCAAATTGTTCCACATTGTCATGTTGCATTCTCCCTTCTATCATTTATATTATCTTCTATAAGGAACGAAACAATTTTTGTTGTTCCCTATTATGTAGTAACTCTTCGAATACGCTTTTGAGTTCTTTTTTCTACTCCCCTTCTCCTGCATAATACGCCTGCTGATACCCCTGCACCCTGGCACTTTTTGCGGCGGCCTCCGCCTTTACCCCAGTTTCACAGAAAAATACCAGGATCTGCTCCTTCGGCCAGGCCTCAAAAAACCTCTTTAACTTTGGCAGCGGGCAAACCAGCATACCGGATACCTTTACAGACGATACCCCGACTTTCCTTGCCCCTTCCACGGCTTCGCTTCCGTTCCCGTCTCCGACATAGACAAATATCCCGCCCTGCCGCCGTTTTTCCTCTGCTGCTTCTCTGGAAAGATGAAGCTGGAGAGCAGCGTGGAGGGGAAACTCGGCAGTCGTTCCGTCCGCTAATGTGAGCTGTAAAACCTTCTCTTCGTTTGCTTCCTTCGTTTCCTTTGTTTTAGCTGTTAGGTTCTCTATGGTTTTTGTTATAATCTCTCCCTTTCGGATATCCTGATCAGTAAAATGACTCAGCTTAACACATTTCGGGCAACCGGTCAGTGTAATTACTTGTCCCCTGCCGCCCAGTAAAAAAATCTGGCCGGATGCTTGATCTGTGCAAATATCATAAACTGGCTCTGTAGGCGCCACAATCCCCTCTGGAGTTCGGGCAGTCAAGTTTTCTGGCTGCCACACACCTCCACGTAAGGAAGAATACGCAACCGGACGAAACGAACCGGCTTCTTTACCTTCTTTGGCTCCAGCTTCAGTTCCTGTCGCTAGAAATCCTCCGCCTGTCCAGGCAACTGCAGTAAAACGGCAGGGCGGGTAACAGCCTTGATATTCCTTGTTAAAGTCAAATCGTTTCCAGTGCCAAGAGATCTCCGGTATCTCCTGTTTTTCCTTCGCCTTTGATTCCTTTTGGGCTACCGCTTCCTGAACACTCGCTTCTTGCCTCTGCCTCTCGCCCCTCCACAAAATTCCGTCTCTATCGACTGCCAGTCCTGTTTGCCCGTTTTCCGACTGGCAAAACTGAATAAAACGATCAAGCTCCAATATTTCCACCTTTTCCTTCATCCTTCTCCTTGTATGCAGCAGTTCAGACAAGTCATCTTTCTTTCATTATAGGAAAGCAAAAAATATCTGTCAAGCTTTGTACTGGTCATTTTCCGGCCACAAGCATTGCACTTTCTATTGCGGAAGATAGGCTATCAATTCCTCCGTTGTGTCCCTCATTCCCCGCCGGAACCAAACCTCAATCCAGCCGTACAAAAAGAACGCAACATAAGCAGAGGAATATGCAGCAGGCATTTCCTGCTCTGGATCAAAGCCGCACAAATCCAAAAGGATATCTTTGAGAAGATAAATCAATCCTCTCTTGTTTAACAGGATGTAAAACTCTCGGTTTGCTTCAAAATGGGAAAACACTATTCGCACGATTTCTCTTACGGGAAGGTCGGGGGTTTCCTTGCATTTGTCTGTCCAAAAAAAGAGGTCCGTCCCACCCCGGCCATGCCGCATAATTCAATGACAGAGATTTCACTGACAGAGATTTCATTGATTGGCTTTTCTTTCAGCAGTTCCAGCATAGAACTGGTGAGGTGTTCCACCACATAGGCGTTTCGCCTCTCGTTACTGAACGTTGAAACATTTTTCGACTTTTGTTCCATTTTTACTGCCTCCATTGACAAGACTATTTTTTGCTGCTATTGCTTGTCATCGCTGCCGCAGAGGAAATAGGGTATCACATCAACAAAGTGGCCATAGCCGACGGATCGGCCGGACACGCTTTGGCGATGATCTACGCCTACCGAGACGCCGGCGAAGCACCTGTTTCCGTTGTTCTGACCTTTGGCAGGGTCGATTCGTCCTGCTTCTATAAAGAGGATTGGGACAACTACGGCCTCGACCGCAACACCGAGGAGAGCGACCTGGCCGCAGTGGGGCTGTTCAGTACCATGCTGGGCAAGATGATTCCTGTAGAGGAAATCAAATTTTTACGATTCCCTTAATCCATTACTTTACAGCAATCGGTACACAGGCACTCTTTGTCATCCCATCTACCGTCACGCTGACCGTAACCTTCGCCACGCCTGCGCTCTTTGCTGTCACAACGCCTGTTTCCTCTACGGTAGCAACGGCGTCGTTGCTGCTTGTAAAGACTGGCTTATGCTCGCACAGACACAGATGTACGGCATCCTCCTTCGTTGCAGTCGCCAGCACTCTGGTCTGCTCCCCTGCTTCCAGCACATAGCGTTCTGCCTCGGCTGTCACGGTAGAAAGCGGAGCTTTCCATTCTCCTGCTACTGTTGCGGTTACAGAGGCGATCACGTCTGCTTCGGCGGCGCTCCGTCCCAGCCAGAATGTATACGTTCCCGGCTCTACGGTATAATGGCTTAACCGGTTGTTCCAGAACGTGATTTCCTTCCACGGCACTTCTATGGTAACGGTTTTGGTTTCTCCCGGCTCTAAAAACAGCTTGGCAAAGCCCTTGAGCTGCCGTGCCGGTTTGTTATCGGCCATCTTCTCCGGTATCTGCTTTCTGACATAAAGCTGGACGACCTCTCCGCCGGACATACTGCCCTCGTTTGTCACCTCTGCCCGGACACAAACAGTATCATTCGCGTCATACTCTGCCTTGTCCAGTGTAACATTCCGATAAGAAAACTTGGTATAGGAGAGCCCGTGTCCAAACGGGAACTGTACCGGATCGGTAAAATACTGGTAGGTTCGACCCTTTCCAGTGTCGGTATCCTTCGGGCGGATGCCATACTGGGAAATCGGCGGCAAATCTTCATCGGACAAATACCAAGTTTCGGTCAGCCTACCAGATGGATTGTATTCGCCAAATAAAACATGCGCTATCCCTCGTCCCTGTGCCTGACCACCGAAATAAGCCGCTGCCAGCGCCGGAGCTTTCTCGATAAAGCCGCCTGTCACCGGGCCTAAGGTCATACAGAACACGACGGTATTCGGATTGATCGCCAACAACTCCTGGATTTTTTCATCCTGTCCATACGGAAGGCTCATATCGGCTCGGTCGCTTTCTTCACTGGCCACACTCGGATCGGTTCCGGCAATTAC
>CASCWU010000139.1 GCA_949155905.1 uncultured Lachnospiraceae bacterium | reverse complement strand
GGTTTTCGATCACACAATCTGGCTTGACGTTGCAAAACAGGGCAATCTTTTGAAAAATGGCTTCTTCCAGCGGCTCGTCACACCGTAACACAATAATATCTGGGTTGATTCCCATTCCCTGTAATTCCTTGACCGAATGCTGCGTCGGCTTTGATTTATGCTCCTCGGAGCCACGCAAAAATGGCACCAGGGTTACATGGATAAACAGGCTGTTTTCCCGCCCGACCTCCAGTGAAATCTGCCGTACAGCTTCGATAAACGGCTGGGACTCGATATCCCCGATGGTGCCGCCAATTTCTGTAATCACCACATCCGCGTCCGTCTGCGTCCCCACCCGATAGACAAATTCCTTGATTTCGTTGGTAATATGTGGGATCACCTGTACCGTAGAGCCTAAATACTCCCCTCGACGCTCCTTGTTTAATACGTTCCAGTACACCTTCCCGGTCGTCAGGTTGGAATACTGGTTCAAGTCCTCGTCAATAAATCGTTCATAATGCCCCAAATCCAAATCCGTTTCCGTCCCATCCTCCGTCACATAAACCTCCCCGTGCTGGTATGGGCTCATCGTCCCCGGATCGATATTGATATACGGATCGAGCTTCTGCGCTGCCACCTTTAAGCCGCGCGCCTTTAAGAGCCTTCCTAAAGAGGCCGCTGTAATACCCTTTCCCAGTCCTGATACTACCCCACCCGTTACAAAAATATATTTCATAGATAAATCCCTCTCTGCCTTATAAATTCTTTCAAAAAACATTCTCCTCTGCTACTCGACATCCTGGAGGGCATCGTACCCTTCCTCGCCAGTACGTACCTTTACAACGTTTTCTACGTCATAGACAAAGATTTTTCCATCCCCGATATGGCCGGTGTAGAGTACCTGCTTCGCGGTTTCGATTACGCTCTGGACAGGAACCTTGCTGACAACGATGTCTACCTGGATTTTCGGCAGGAGCGTTGCTTCTACCTGAACGCCACGGTAATATTCCGGCTTTCCCTTCTGGAGACCGCACCCTAAGACATGGGAGACGGTCATCCCGGCAATGCCGATTTCCATCATTGCCGCTTTCAAGGTTTCCAGACGGGACTCCTTGCAGATAATCTCGATCTTGGTCAGCTTCGGTGCGTCCCCCATAAAGGCTGGAACCCGTGTCACCGGAACGGCCTCGGCTAACGGGGTTTCTCCGGCTACAAGGCGAGGCTTTGCGGCAGTTCCTTTCCCGGACGCTGTCCCGGATACGGCAGAGGGTTCTCCTGCTGCCTCCAGTTCTAACTCCCAGATACCGTAATCCAGGCTTTCCACAGCCGGGGCAAAGTCGGCGTAAGCGCTTGGCAGGCCGTGTTCCGTGCTGTCCAATCCTTTGATTTCCTCCTCCTGCGATACCCGCAGCCCTACTGTTTTCTTGATAACCAGAAATACAACGCTCATACAAACACTGGTCCAGGCCAGTACCGCTGCGATTCCCAAAAGCTGAATCCCCAGTAAGGTGACGCTGCCGGTATAGCACAGCCCCTTTAAGCCCGCCGGAGCAGCCGGATTCGCCAACAGGCCGACCGCCAGAGTTCCCCAGACGCCATTGGCCAAATGCGCCCCGACCGGATCGTCGATATGAAGCTTTAAATCCAACCATTCTACTACCACAACCACCAGGATACCGGACACCACGCCGACTACGACAGAACCAAACGCATCCAGGGCATCACATCCTGCCGTAATCCCTACCAGCCCAGCCAAGGAAGCATTCAGACACATCGAAACATCCGGCTTCCCGTTTTTCATCCACGTATAAACCATCGTTACACAGGTTGCGACCGCCGGAGCGATGGTCGTCGTCAGGAAAATCGAAGCAAGGGAGGAGCCATCCCAGGCTGCCGCTCCGTTAAAGCCATACCAGCCAAACCAGAGAACAAAGCAACCCAGTGCGCCTAACGTAATGGAATGTCCTGGAATCGCATTGACCTTTTTTATCCTTCCCTCTGCATCCCGGACGTATTTCCCCAGACGTGGCCCGACGAAAATCGCCCCGATCAGAGCCGTTACTCCGCCGACCGAATGGATCGCGGCAGAGCCTGCAAAATCATGGAAGCCCATCTGTGCCAGCCACCCCTGCGGATTCCAGATCCAGCCTGCTTCTATCGGATAGACAAAGAGCGAAATCACAGCAGAATAAATACAATATGAAAGGAATTTCGTCCGCTCCGCCATCGCCCCGGATACAATCGTCGCCGCTGTCGCACAGAACACCAGGTTAAACACAAAGCTGGAGGCATTTTTCTGGATAAATCCGCCAAAGTCCCGGAAAATATCCAGGTTCGGAATCCCGATCACACCAAACGCATAATCCTCCGCCATCATCAGTCCAAAACCAAGCAGCAGGAACACCACCGTCCCGATACAAAAATCCATCAGGTTCTTCATAATGATATTTCCTGCGTTTTTCGCCCTCGTAAACCCGGTTTCTACCATCGCAAAACCCGCCTGCATAAAGAAAACCAGAGCGGCCCCAATCAAATACCAGATACCAAAAACCTCACCAATAACCTCATTTAATCCCATATGAATCTCCCCTATTTTAAGTTCCGTATCCCCTCTTACCAATCCCAAAACTGGCAGAGTAATTTCCAGCCGCACAGAAACGCGTCTGTAAATTCTCTGAGGTATTGTCCAGAGGGGATACTGTTTTAGTGCCGAGCTAGCTCGGCTTCCCCTTTTTACCAGTACCCAAATCCGGCAGAATAATTTCCAGCCGCAAAGAGATGCGTCTGTAAAGTTTCCCTAGCGGACGCCAAACAGCAAATCCCCATAGCTTGGATACGGCCAGTATTCCTTGGCGGTAATCGTCTCTGCTTCGTCGCAGGAGGCACGCAGCTCTTCCATTTTCGGCAGGACGTTGTCGCGGATCGCGTAGGATTCGGTGATGATATCGCCTTCCAGATGGAGAGCGGCCAGCGCACATTCCAGTTCCTCGACGCCCTTGGCGATTTCATCCGTCAGAGTGGAAAGCTTGCGGACAGCCTCGGTTTCGTAGCGGCAGGCCAGTTCGGCGTCCAGCGCTTTTTTAGCGGAGGCGGTTTGCGCCAGCTTTAGCGTATATGCCTCGACTGCCGGTAAAATCTCGGTTTTTGCCATATCCACCATCGTGTTGGCCTCGATCTGTACTGTTTTACAATAGTTCTCCAGCATAATATCGCAACGGGATTTTAACTCCGCCTTGGAATAAACACCCTGCCTGGTCAGCATATTGACATTTTTGGAATCCAGCAGGTGCGGCATACAATCCGGTGTTGTCGGATAATTGAGTAGACCTCTTTGCTCGGTTGCTTCCTTGATCCAGGCATCGTCGTAGCCGTTTCCGTTAAAAATGATATGCTTGTGATCCTGGATGGTCTTGCGGATCATCTCGTGTAGCGCTGTTTCAAAATCCTCTGCTCCCTTCGCCATGGCGCCCTCCAGGCGGTCGGCATAGATTTCCAGGCTTTCTGCTACGGCGGCGTTCAGCATGATATTGGCACAGGCAATGCTGTTAGAGGAGCCTAACATCCGAAATTCAAATTTATTGCCGGTAAAGGCAAACGGAGAGGTGCGGTTCCGGTCGGTCGTATCGCGGCTGAACTTCGGCAGCACATCTACGCCCAGCTTTAGCTTCGTCTTTTTGGTTCCCTCATACGGTGCGCCGGTTTCGATTGCCTCCAGGACGGCGTTCAGCTCGTCGCCTAAAAACATCGACACTACCGCTGGCGGCGCTTCGTTGGCTCCTAGCCGGTGATCGTTTCCTGCCGTTGCCACGGAAAGACGAAGCAAATCCTGATAGTCATCGACCGCTTTGATGACCGCACATAAAAACAACAGGAACTGAGCGTTTTCATATGGCGTTTCCCCTGGCGAAAGCAGATTTGCACCAGAATCTGTAGCAATCGACCAGTTGTTGTGCTTTCCGCTGCCGTTCACCCCGGCAAACGGCTTTTCATGGAGCAGACAGACGAGCCCGTGCCTGGCCGCTACCTTCTGCATGATTTCCATCGTCAACTGATTGTGATCGGTCGCAATGTTCGTCGTCGTATAAATCGGAGCCAGCTCATGCTGCGCCGGAGCCACCTCGTTATGTTCGGTTTTCGCTAAAATTCCCAGCCTCCAGAGCTCTTCGTTCAGCTCCTCCATATAAGCGGCTACTTTTGGCTTGATCGCACCAAAATAATGATCGTCCATCTCCTGTCCCTTCGGGGCGCTCGCTCCAAAGAGCGTCCGCCCGGTAAAGCGGAGATCCGGACGCTTGTCATACATTTCCTTGGTAATCAGGAAATATTCCTGCTCCGGCCCAACCGAGGTACGGACACATTTTACCTTGTCGTTGCCGAACAGCCGCAAAATCCGCAGCGCCTGCTTATTCAAAGCCGCCATCGACCGCAGCAACGGCGTTTTCTTATCTAACGCCTCCCCGCCGTAAGCACAGAAGGCTGTCGGGATACACAGCGTATTTCCTTTGATAAACGCATAGGACGTCGGATCCCAGGCGGTATAGCCTCTGGCCTCAAAGGTTGCCCGCAGCCCTCCGGAAGGGAACGAAGAAGCATCCGGCTCTCCCTTGATTAACTCTTTCCCGGAAAACTCCATCAGCACACCGCCGTCCGGAGACGGGGTAATAAACCCATCGTGCTTTTCTGCTGTAATCCCGGTCAACGGCTGGAACCAGTGGGTATAGTGGGTTGCTCCCCGCGCCACCGCCCAATCCTTCATCGCCGCCGCCACCGCATTGGCAACGCCCAGATCCAGCTTCTCCCCCTCGTCAATCGTCTTCCGCAGCGACGCATACACCTTCGCCGACAAGTTCGCCTTCATCGCTCTGTCGTCAAATACCATGCTTCCAAAATATTCGGATACCATTCCCATCATATACTTATACTCCTTTCCTCCACCTGCCTGTAAAAAACCGTTTCTGGTTCCCTCCGGGCGTTTCCCTCGTCCTTCTGCAAAAATGTCTCCGACATCCCTGCATAAAAAAGCAAGCCTCACGAGCAGGAAAAACTTTCCCTGCTCGCCGCACGAGCCGCGTGCCGCCTAGCGGCAAATCTCCTTCTGCGGCTCTGTGCATAACATGAAAAAAGGCGTCTCTGAGTACTCACTCAAAGACGCCCTTGCCTTTCATACCCTGCATTATGCACCGCCCTTTTCGATTTGTCAAGCCCTTTTTTCATTTTTTTTACTTGACTATAAACCATTTATGATAATGTCTTAATAAACCACACAGGAAAATGTCTCAAA
>CASCWU010000138.1 GCA_949155905.1 uncultured Lachnospiraceae bacterium | reverse complement strand
CAGAGCTGATGCGGCTGTTAGGCAATTATATGAAGGAGTCACTTAAGCTAAGCAAACGGAATAATATGAGAGTGCGGGTAATCGGAGACATCACCGGACTGAGTGAGGATCTGCAAAAAAGCATTGCCCGGCTGGAGGAGGCTTCGGCAGGCTATACCGGGCTGCAGCTGACGATTGCACTAAACTACGGCGGACGGGATGAGATTACGAGAGCCGTCCGCAGGCTGGTCGGCCAGGCAGCAGAGCGGGGGCTTTCGATGGCAGAATTAGAAGCGGAGATTACAGAGGAGCGAATTGGCGGGCTGTTGGATACCGCCGGACTGCCGGAGGTGGATTTGCTGATCCGGACGAGCGGAGAGCAGCGCCTTTCTAATTTTCTGCTTTGGGAGTTGGCTTATACCGAGCTGTATTTTACGGAGGTTCTCTGGCCGGATTTTTCTAAGGCGGATCTGGAGCGGGCGGTGGCGTATTACGGCAGCCGAAACCGGCGTTTTGGCGGTGTAGAGGAGGGATAGGGATGTTTTGGACAAGGCTTATCAGCAGCATTGTTTTATTGTTGATTGCAGTACCCTCTCTGCTGCTTGGCGGCTCTCTTTTATGGACGGTGCTGGCGGCGGTTTCTCTTATCGGTGTGTTTGAACTATACCGGATAAGGAACATCGAGCGGACGGCAATGGGCTTTGCCGGATACCTTGGGGTGTTGGCCTGGTGGATACTGGCTGCCGGAATTTCTTTTTCCGGTCTTGCGGTTCTGGCACTTCCGGTACTGGCAGGAACGCTTTTATTAGAGCTTGCCGTTTTTGTTTTCGCTTATCCTAAATATCAGGCAGATCAGCTATTTACCTCTCTGTTTGGATTGTTTTATGTGGCGGTCATGCTTTCCTTTTTGTATCTGGTACGGGAAAATATCCGTCTGGGAGAGTGGCTGGTGTGGCTGGTCTTTATCGCATCTTGGGGCTCGGATACCTGTGCGTATGCGGTGGGAGTTCTGATTGGCAAGCATAAGCTGGCACCGGTGCTGAGTCCGAAAAAGTCTATTGAGGGTTCGGTAGGAGGAATCGTCGGGGCGGCTCTTTTAGGGGCGCTGTTTGGCCTTGCGATGTGCAAAAGCTTAGGAGAACCCGAAAAGCTGATTGGGATATTTGCCTTGATTGGCGGAGTAGGATCCGTGATTTCCCAAATTGGGGATCTGGCGGCTTCTGGTATCAAACGCTGCTATGAGGTGAAGGATTACGGAACGCTGATTCCGGGGCATGGTGGAATCTTAGACCGTTTTGACAGTGTGATTGTCACAGCTCCGATTGTTTATTATCTGGCGTTGTTTTTACTTCAAAAATAGGCGCTGGGCAATCAAGTGGTGAGGAATACCGTTATCAGCAGGCGTATCGTTTGGAACGAATAAGGAGAGGAAAATGATAGAATAATGAAAAGGATTAGTATATTAGGCTCTACTGGTTCGATTGGAACACAGACCTTGGAGGTGATCCGGTTTCAAAACAGGACAGAGGAGGCTTTTAAGGCGGAGGAAATCGAAGTATCCGCCCTGGCAGCAGGAAGCAACATCGAACTGTTGTATGAGCAGATTTTAGAATTTCATCCCAAGTTGGTGTGTGTCTGGAGTCCCCAAAAGGCAGAGGAACTAAAAAAGCGTCTTAAAAAAGAGGGAATCCTTCCCTGCCCGGAGCTGCAAAGCGGGATGGAGGGACTGGTTTCCTGCGCCACGATGCCAGAGATCAGTCTGGTGGTGACGGCGGTCGTGGGAATGATCGGCCTTCGTCCGACGATAGCCGCGATAGAGGCAGGCAAGGATATTGCACTTGCCAACAAAGAAACACTAGTGACAGCCGGGCATCTGATTATGCCGTTGGCAAAAAAAAGGGGCGTGCAGATCCTTCCGGTGGACAGCGAGCATTCTGCGATTTTCCAGTGCTTAAACGGGGAATCGGGTAATCCGGTTACGAAGCTTTTGCTGACTGCATCCGGCGGGCCGTTTCGCGGAAAAAAGAAAAGCGATTTAGGGCAGGTGACGGTAGAGGATGCTCTGCGGCATCCAAACTGGTCGATGGGGAAAAAGATTACGATAGATTCGGCGACGATGGTCAACAAAGGCTTAGAGGTGATGGAAGCACACTGGCTGTTTGGCGTAGCACCGGATCAGATTCAGGTCGTGGTACAGCCGAAAAGCATCATTCATTCGATGGTCGAGTTTGCCGATGGCGCAGTCATAGCGCAGCTTGGCACGCCGGATATGAAGCTGCCGATTTCCTATGCGCTTTTCTATCCGGAGCGAAAGGCCTTGCCGGGAGAGCGGCTGGACTTTTGGAGCCTGACGGAAATTGCCTTTGAAAAGCCGGATTTGGAGACCTTTGAGGGCTTGCTGCTTGCGTATGAGGCAGCGCAGACAGGCGGCGGACTGCCAACGGTGTTCAACGCGGCCAACGAACGGTCTGTGGCAATGTTTTTAAACCGGGAAATCGGTTTTTTGGATATTTTGTCTGTGATTAGGGGAGCGATGGATTGGTATAACAAACAAACGGGGGAGAATGCCGAACCGGATCTGGATACGATTCTGGAATTGGAACAGGAGACATATGATTGGATAGAGGGGACTTATAGGAGGAATCAGACTTTATGAATATTGTTTGGGCATTGATCATTTTTTCGGCAGTGGTAGTGATACACGAGCTGGGACATTTTTTGCTGGCAAGGAAAAACGGCGTAGCAGTGACGGAGTTTTCTGTTGGGATGGGGCCGAGGCTGGCCTCCTTTGTACGCGGCGGGACGCGGTATTCTCTGAAATTATTTCCTATCGGCGGTTCTTGTATGATGGTAGGAGAGGACGAGGTCAGCGACGATCCGAATGCGTTCAATAAAAAGCCGGTTTGGGCGCGGATTTCGGTCATTGTAGCCGGGCCGTTGTTTAATTTTATCCTTGCTTTTTTGCTGTCGCTGTTTGTCATCGGCGGGATTGGATACGATCCGGCTCTGGTGGTCAGCATCGACGAGGGCTCTCCGGCAGCGGAGGCCGGCTTACAGGAGGGGGATTTGATTACCTCGTTTGGCGGAAAGCGCATTACGATTGGCAGAGAGCTGTCCAATTATCTCCAGTTTCATCCGGTTTCTGAGCGGGATATTGCCGTAAGCTATACCAGGGACGGGGAGCAGTACAGCACCGTACTTCATCCGGTGAAGCGAGAGGTGTATTTGCTGGGCTTTCAGTATTATTCCAGTGAAGTAGCGGCAGAGATAAGCTCTCTGACAGAGGAAAGTGTGTTGGCCGAGGCCGGTGTAAAGGCCGGAGATATCATTACCGCGGTCAATGGAACTGCCGTCGCCAATGGATCGGAGCTAAGTCAATATTTTAACCGAAATCCGTTGGGAAAGGAAGCCGTAGAGGTGACACTTTTACGCGGTGAGGAGGAATATACGGTGTCGGTGACACCAGCCTATGCAGGCGCATCGTATTCGATTGGGATGAGCCACAACCTGGGACGGGTAAAAACCGGTGTCTGGGGAACCTTAACCTACAGCTTAAACGAGGTTCGCTTCTGGATCAGTAGTACGATTGAAAGCCTGGGACAGATGATTACCGGGCGTGTTTCCAAAGACGACATTGCGGGGCCTGTCGGTATCGTGGATATGATCGGAAATACGTATGAGCAGAGCAAGCAGGATGGGCTTTGGTATATTTTGTTAAATATGGCCAATATCAGCATTTTACTGACTGCGAACCTCGGAGTGATTAACCTGTTGCCGATCCCGGCCTTAGACGGCGGACGTCTGGTCTTTTTACTGATAGAAGCCGTCAGAGGAAAGCCGATTGCGCCGGAAAAGGAAGGAATTGTTCATCTGATTGGCTTTGCTGCGCTGATGGTGCTGATGGTATTTGTCTTATTCAACGATGTAAGCAGGCTTTTTGGACGGTAAGGGAGGGGGAGCCAGGTGAAGGAAGCAGAAAAACAGGTTGCAGTCCGGACACGGACAAAGGAGATCCGAATTGGAAGCCGGGTGATCGGTGGGGGAAATCCGATTCTGATTCAGTCTATGACCAATACAAGGACGGACGATGTGGCGGCTACTGTAGCGCAGATTCATCGCTTGGAGGAGGCCGGCTGTGAGATCATCCGCTGTGCGGTGCCGGATATGGCAGCGGCAGAGGCGTTAGCCGAAATCAAAAAAGAAATTTCGATTCCGTTGGTAGCGGACATTCATTTTGACTATCGTCTGGCGATTGCCGCGATGGAGCATGGAGCCGACAAAATCCGTATCAATCCGGGAAACATCGGCGGAACCGAAGGGACAACGGCCAGGGAGCGCCTGCTTGCTGTAGTAGCGTGTGCAAAGGAACGAGGGATTCCAATTCGGGTAGGCGTCAACAGCGGTTCCGTAGAGCAGACCCTACTACGGAAATACGGTCATGTAACGGCAGAGGCTTTGGTAGAAAGCGCCTTGGATAAGGTGGCCATGATAGAGGAAATGGACTATGACCATCTGGTGATCAGCATCAAATCAACGGATGTACGGATGTGCATCCGCGCCCATGAGCTGATTGCCGAAAAAACCAGGTATCCGCTGCATATCGGCATCACGGAGGCGGGAACGGTTGCTGCGGGGAATATCAAATCAGCAGTCGGATTGGGTGTGATTTTATACGAAGGAATCGGGGATACGATCCGGGTATCCCTGACCGGAGATCCGGTAGAGGAGGTAAAGTCTGCCAAACGTATTTTAAAGACTTTGGGCTTCCGTCAGGGAGGGATTGAGGTCATATCCTGCCCGACATGCGGAAGGACAAGCATTGATTTAATCGGGCTGGCTAACCAGGTGGAAACGATGGTGCAGCGTTTTGACCATCTAAGCTTAAAGGTAGCGGTGATGGGCTGTGCAGTCAACGGCCCGGGAGAGGCCAGAGAAGCAGATCTGGGCATTGCCGGAGGCCGGGGAGAGGGCTTACTGCTGCGAAAGGGAGAAATTCTTCGTAAGGTGCCGGAGCATGAGCTGCTGGCGGCTTTAGAGCAGGAATTAGAACAATGGGACAGGCAGGAATAGGAGAAGGGGTGGGAGAATGCGATTTTTGGACGCCTTTGAGGGGCTACAGGTGCCGGAGGGTCTGGCGGCAGTATTTGAAGAAGTGACAGTGGAACGAGTGGTTGCCTCTCAATCGAAACAGTTGGTTCAGATACATATTCGGAGCAATCGGCTGATTTCTCATCAGGATATCCGGCGGATGGAGTACCAGCTTCAGAAGCAGCTTTTTGTCCATCTTCCAAACCGGGTGATGTTGGCGGAGCATTACAGCCTGTCTGCACAGTATACCCCGGAAAATCTCTATCGTGCTTATTTTTCAAGCTTAACGGAGGAGCTTTCTCTAAAAAGCGTATTGGACGGAAATTTGCTCCGACACGCAGAGGCGGGCTTTGAGGACGGGAAGCTGACGTTGACGTTAGGAGACAGCTTTATTACACGGAGCCGTGCGCCGCGGATTGGAGAATGGTTAAAGGAACTTTATCAGGAGCGCTTTGGGATAGCGCTGTCGGTTTCTTATGTGTATCAGGAGATACCGGAGCGGATAGAGGAGGAAGCCAACGAGGGTATTGTAGAGCAGGGAACGGTTCGGGCTACGGCTACCGGTACAGAGGAGGGAAGGGCCAGGAGCGCCGACAGACAGAGCGTTTCCGGGCAACAGGAAGGTGGTTCTTCCGCCAGCCAGTCGTCAG
>CASCWU010000137.1 GCA_949155905.1 uncultured Lachnospiraceae bacterium | reverse complement strand
TCCCACTACCGTATAATAGCGGCCATCCTCCCGCCAGAGCTTCGGATCCCGAAAGTCCTCCCGGCTGCTTCCCTCCGACAGTATTTCGCTCGTAATCACCGGATTGGCCAGGTGCTTCTCATAGTCCACCCCATTTCCGACCGCCAGGCACTGGTTTTGCAGCACGATTTTTCTCCCGTCCTCTAGCTGGCGCTCCTCCACGCCGGTATACAATAGCACCTGTTTCCCGTCGGCCTCCACCGCCCCACCGGAAAATACACCGAAGCCATCGTAGCTCCGGTCCGGTGCCAGCGCCGCCGGAAGATATTCCCAGCGGATAAAATCCTTGCTCTTTGCATGTCCCCAGTGCAGCCTATTCCAATACGTCGCATACGGATTGTACTGAAAAAACAGGTGATGCTCCCCCTGGTATTCTGAAAATCCATTCGGATCGTTCATCCAGCCTGCCGGATTGGAAAAATGGAACATCGGCCTCGTTCCTTCCGGCACCTTCTCCATCGTCTCTGCTTCCTGTTTTCTTGCCCGCTCCAATAATTCACTCATTTTGTACCCTCCTCCAAAAGAGACGCCAGATAAGCGTCAAAATACCGTTGCTTGATCTCCAGATATTCGGAAAGCCCATAATCCTCCATTTTCTGAAGGTAGCCCTCCCATTCCTCCTCAATACCGCCGTTTAAGATCCAGCTTGCCTTCATCTGCTCCGCATATTTTTTGATATCCGTATCCAACTGAGATATCCGGTTCGTATCGTCCATGCTCATAAACACATTCGGAAATACGTATTTGCTGTTCATATCCGCCAAATACGTCTCGTGCATATGGTCAAGCCGCCATTTCGCATCGTCCGGCTCTGTCACATAGACGCCGTAATAGTCATTGAGAATCGCCAGAGGGCCGTTGACCGACTGGTTTTCCCGTATTTCCACCGGGGAATTGTCCCCCAGATCCATATGCCGCAGCATCGGCTCTCCCTGCTCGTTGGTACTCATCTCAAAAATGTTCGCGCTGTCCTCCTCGCCATACGTCCCCCAGTTGTTCTGGGCAGACTGGATCGGGGCGTACATCTGGTCAATCCAGGCCGCCGCCAGAGCCGTATCCCGGCAGTTAGAGGTAAGGACACAGCGTCCCCGGTCAAAGCCGCTCGTCTCGCTGCCGTTCTGCCGCGTCACATTGACCACTCCCTCCGGCCCTGCAAGGGCAGGCAGCATCACATAATCCTCATAGTTGTCGATGTTTGCAATATCCCAGGTAAAGCACAGGCCATAGCGATGATTTTTTCCTTTTGCCACATAAGTAGACCAGTCCTGCGTAAAGGCCTCCGGATCGACCAGATCCTCCTCCACCAGACGGTGCAGCCAGGCAATCCCCTCTTTATAGCCCTCCTGCACACAGGTATAGATCACCTTCCCTTCGTCGGTTACAGCAAAATGATCGCCTGTATCTCCATAGCCCTCGCCAAACCCATTGATCAGGATCGCCGGATCCTGGTCGCCGTTGTTGATGATAAAGGACATCGGGATTACCTCGCCCGTAATCTCAAACGCCTCCTCCAGCTCCTTCGCATGGTCGCGGAACGCCAGCAGTACCGTTTCCAGCTCCTCCGTCGTCTCCGGCATCGCTAACTCCAGATAATCCAGCCATTTCTGGTTAATATAAGGGATATCGCCAATCGCCTGGATCGCCTCCTTCCCGGAACCGAGCTGTTCAATCCATGGGAAGGAATAAATATGCCCGTCCGGTGCCGTACACATCACCCGGTATTCCGGGTACTGCTCAAACACTGCCTGAAGGTTCGGCATATATTTTTCAATCAGCTTTTCCAATGGGATGATAATTCCCTGCTTGGCATAACGCAGCAAATCGTAGTCCCCCATCCCGGCCACAAACAGCCCATCCGGCAAAGCGCCGAACTGTGCCAGGGCAAGGTTTTTCTTATCATTAAACTGATCGGAGACGAAGCACGTCCATTTGATATGGACATTGGTCTGCTCCTCCATCCGTTTAAAAATCGTCCGCTTATTTGGATCCTGCTCCGTCCGTGCAGGCGCATTGGTAATAAAGGACAGTTCTCCTTGCTCGGCCAGCGGAAACGCTACCTCCTCCGCCGGGGTATCCGGATCAATCTCTGCCTGAGCCACGGAATTCCTGCCGCATGCGGCCAGGGAAAGTGATATCAGCAGCACCAGCAAAAGCGCCATCCACCGTCTGATCTGTCTTTTCATCTTCGTTTCACTCCTTCCTGTCAGCCCTTTACCGAGCCTACCATAATCCCCTTGTCAAAATATTTCTGGAAAAACGGATACATCACAAGCAGCGGGATACTGGATATGACAATCGTAGAATATTTCAGCAGCTCCGCCATTTTCGCCAGCTCCGCCGTGCTTTGGATATCGGCGATCATCCCCGGCTGCGGGGTGTCCTGGACGAGAATCGACCGCAGTACTAGCTGCAACGGCTGTAGCTTCGCATCGTTTAAATAAATCATCGCGTCGAAATAGCTGTTCCACATCCCGACAAAACCCCACAAGGCCAGCACGGCAATGATCGGCTTGCAAAGCGGCATTAAAATCTGGAAAAAATATTGGATTTCTGTCGCCCCGTCAATCTGCGAGGCCTCCCGCAGCTCCTTGGAAATGGACTGGTAATAGGTTCTGGCCAGCACCATATTCCAGACGTTAAAAGCGCCCGGCAGCAAAATCGCCCAAATCGTATTGACCAGGCGTAGTTGGTTCATCAAAATAAAGGTCGGGATCAGTCCGCCGCCGAAAAACATCGTAATCAAAAACAGGGCGTTGAAAAATTTCCGTCCGACAAATTCCTTTTTGGACATCGGGTAGGCTGCCAGCAAGGTGACGAACACCGATAGAGCGGTTGCCGTCAGAGAATAGAAGAACGCGTTGGCAAAGCCGCGCCAGATCATGCTGTCCTCCATCACCCTCCGGTAAGCCTCTAACGAGCAGTCCTCCAAACGGAAGCTGATTCCCTGGTTATTGAGGACATTCGGATCCATAAAGGAGGCGATTACCACATAGCAGAGCGGTATCACAATGGCAACTGCAAACAGTCCCAGCAGCGTATAGCCTGCCAGCAAAATGGCCCGATCCAGCTTGCTCCGCTTTATTTTTCTGCCTACTGTCTTTTTGGCATTTGCCTCTTTTGCTTTCATCTTAGCCGCCTCCTTTCTATAAACCTTCCCCGTCGTTGAGCTTTTCCACGATCTTATTGACTACGAGGAGCAAAATAACGTTAATCACGGAATTGAAGATACCGACTGCGGTCGAATAGCCATAATCGCCGTTTAGCAGACCAATTTTGTATACGTAAGTGGAAATGATCTCCGAGGTCGGCAGGTTCATCCCTGTCTGGAGGGCATAAGCCTTTTCAAAGCCTACGCTCATGATATTCCCGGCAGAAAGGATAAACTGAATCACAATAATATTTTTGATAGCCGGAAGCTGTACGTACCACATCTGCTGGAACAGGTTCGCCCCGTCAATCGTCGCCGCCTCCTCTAACTCCGGGCTGACGTTGGAAAGCGCAGCGGTATACATGATGGAAGCCCAGCCTGCCCCCTGCCAGATCCCGCTTGCAATATAAATCGTGCGGAACGCCTCCGGCATCGTCATCCAGTTCGTTGTCGTCCCCAGTACCTGGTTGAGCGGCCCGACCGGAGAGAGGAACATTTTAATCATCCCACAAAGGACGATAACCGAGATAAAATTCGGCGCATAAATCAAGAGCTGGATTTTCTTCTTAATCCCTACGCTGCGGATCTGGTTTAACAGCAACGCAAGGATAATCGGCACCGGGAACCCCCACAGCAGCCCATACAGGCTCAGCTTCAAGGTGTTGAAAAGGTAGGACAGAAAATCCGGTGAGGAAAGGAATCGCTTGAAATAATCGAAGCCGACCCATTCGCTCCCTAAAATCCCCAGGCGCACGTTGTAATCCTTAAACGCCATGAGGATGCCTCCCATTGGTATGTAACGGAAAATAATTGTCACCAGCAGCGCCGGTGTGAGGAAAAACACATACAACTGCCAGTTTTTTTTGACGTATAAAAGCTTTTTTCTCAAGTTTGCTTCCACGTCCCCTCTCTCCTTTCTTTTTTTAAAATCAGTACATCAGTTGAAGAATGCCTTAGGCGGCACCTACAGGCAAAAAGCACATAAACGCGCCTGCAGGCATACGAAGCAGAATATCAGCAGCAAATACTGCTTCAAGAATTCTAAAATGACTTTAAATATAACCGGTAATGTAACCGATAAAGTTACCGGTTACTTTCTTAGTTCTACTATATCCTTTTTTTCTTTTTCTGTCAAGCCGCTTTTTCTTTTTTGGAATATCTCCTAAAAGTATGGGATAGTTTTTGTAAGAATTAAACATAACCGGTTACGAAATCGGTTACTTTTTCTATTGCACCTTCTTCTCCAATTTGCTACAATAAGAAAAGAGCGTACACTATATGAAATCGAACAGAAAGGAATTCATTATGGGCAAACAAAAAGTAACCTTTGACGATATCGCCAAATACACCAACTTTTCTAAAACGACGATCTCCCGTTATTTTAATAACCCGGATTCCCTGACCATCAAAAACCAGGAGATCATCGCACAGGCTCTGATTGACCTGGATTATAAGGAAAATAAGGTTGCCAAAATATTGGCAAACGGTAAAACGGAATTTGTAGGAATCATCATCCCCAACCTTTATCTCCATTATTATTCCGCAATCCTTAACCAGCTTCTGGCCTCTTATGAAACGTTCGGCTACAAATTCCTTGTCTTTGCCGGAAATAATAACGAAGCTGTAGAGCGCCGCTATATTCAGGAGCTGCTTGCCTACAACATCGAAGGAATGATCGTCCTCAGCCACACCATCCCTTCTAAGGAACTGGCTTCTTACGGGATTCCGGTCGTAACTATCGAACGGGAATCCAACTATACCTGCAGCGTAGATACCGATAATTATATGGGCGGGGTGCAGGCTACCAGCCTTCTTTATAAAACTGGCTGTGAGATCCTTTTTCATCTCAACGTGGATGTCCCTGTCTTTGTCCCTTCCTACGGCCGTATCCGGGGCTTTCTTGACATCTGCCGGGAACAACAGATTCCTCATGAGCTTCTTCTAAGGGAGCTTGGCGATACCTATGAGGAGAACCGCCAGGCTATCCAAAAAACAGTTGACGAAATAGAGCGTAAGCATCCTGGAAAACGCAAAGGCATTTTTCTTGCCAATGACACCTATGCCAACATTCTTTTAAATTACCTGTTCCAGCTTCACGGCGGCCTGCCGGATGATTATCGTATTATCGGCTTCGACAATTCTCCTATTTCCAGCGAGGCAGTCATTCCTACCAGCACCGTCGGCCAGCAGATTGACAAAATCGCTTTCACCGCCATGGAGCTGCTCGTCGAGCAGATGAATGAACGAAAAAAAAGACGCCCCACTCCGTTTGCCGGTCCAATCCACAAGGTAATCACTCCTGTGCTGCTGGAACGGGAAACGACACGGCGAGAAAAGTGAAGAATGCAAAAGAACCCTGAAACAATCAGGGTTCTTTAAGGCGACGACCGGATTCGGACCGGTGATCAGGGTGTTGCAGACCCACGCCTTACCGCTTGGCTACGTCGCCGGATCTTCTATCATTATCCAATCTGCTTTTTACTTTAAAACTCCCCGAGCGGGGCTCGAACCTGCAACACCACGGTTAACAGCCGTGTGCTCTACCATTGAGCTATCGAGGAATAT
>CASCWU010000136.1 GCA_949155905.1 uncultured Lachnospiraceae bacterium | reverse complement strand
GAATCCAGGCAACGGATCATGCTATAGACTATATCAATTCCTTTCTGGAACATGATGCCGGATATCTGAGAACTTTATTAGAAAATATGGAAAAAACAGATCGCCTTGCTTTTAAAAAGGCGCTTTTAACCTTTATTAAGGTTCTTGTAGAAAAAAATCCGCCGGTACCATTCAAATAGCACTGACCCAGTTGTCCTTGCTGGTACCGTCCAAATAGCACTGTCCCAACCGTCCTTGCTGCTGCCGGAAACAGAGCAAAACATACAAAAAAGGGACTGTGAAAAATAAAGATTTCCTGCATGAAAATTTTCACAGTCCCTTCCTTATGGGAATTTTTTATCTCTTAGCGAAAGCTCTTGATCCAGGTAATCAGGGAATCATGATAAACATTTTCTCTGACATCACGTCTCATCTGATCTGTCACCGGACCATTCTTTTCCATAATCGCAAGAATCGCCTCCTGCAGCCCGGCAATCCTGCCCCTTTCAAACTGCTCGCTGGTTTCCTCCTGCTCTGCCTCCTTGCTTCCGCCGCCTGGCTCCGCTTTGGCTATTGGTTCTGTCTTTGCTAACCCTGCCTGGGCTGTCGCTTCTGTCTTTACAGAATCTGCTTGGACTGTCGCTTCTGTCTTTACAGAATCTGCTTGGGCTGTCGCTTCTGTTTTTGCTGGCTCTGCTTGGGATATCGGCTCTGTTTTTGCTGCAGCAGCGACAGTACCGACAGCAGCGGATTCCTTGGTAGCTGCTTGCATTGTGCCTGTCTCTGCAGCCGCAGCAAGCGGTTTTGTCTGTGGCAGGTTGCTAAATCCTACTCCCTCTGTCAGAGGAATCCAAATCTCCCCGCTGTTCGCTCTGACGTTTACTACCAGGTTGCCGCCATTGACCGAAACTCGTTCTCCAGATAATGCTCCGATGTATACTTCAGCCGATACGGCAGGCAGTGTCATCACAAAATCACTGGTATCGTTATTGACTGTGACAAGCACAGAGGTTCCTTCATAATTCCGGGAAAACGCATACTGGCGGTTCCTCAGCAGCAGCTCCTTGTAGTCTCCGTAAGAAAGCGCTGGCGTCGCCTGCCGGATCATTCCTAACGCTGCAATCAGCTTTGTCAGTGGATTTTTCTCAAGCGCATCTGCATAGTCGGAAAGCGACAGAGCAGGCCGCAGCGAATCATCGGAATACTTCTCCTTTTTCCCTTCGATTCCAAATTCGGAGCCATAATAAACCGACGGCACACCCGGTAGGGTATAGAGTAAAATATGCACCGGAGTGATATGTGCTTTTTCCGTCAATTTCGTGTAAATCCGTTCCACATCATGATTATCCACAAAATTATACAGCTTCAGGCCGTCCGGCCGATTCCCACCCATCTCATACAAGCGTTTGACCGTATGCGCGATTTCAAAATAATTGTGGTCGTTATGCCCGGAATACAGAGCCTTGTGCAGATGATAGTTGGTTACAGAATGTAAGGTTCCCTCGTTTACCCAACGATTATAATCTCCGTGAATGACCTCGCCCATCAACCAAAAGTCCCTCTTAACCTCATTGGCCACCCGGCGCAGCGTCTGCATATAGCCAAAATCCAGCACATCCGCTGCATCCAGCCGGATTCCGTCAATATCAAACTCCGATACCCAAAAGCGAATCACGTCACAAATATAATTTCGTACCTCCTGGTTTCCCTGATTGAGCTTGGCTAACAAATCGTAGCCGCCCCAATTCTGATAGGAAAATCCATCGTTAAATTCATTGTTCCCCCAAAAGTTTACATTGCAGTACCAATCCTTATAAAAGGAATACTCCCGATTTTTCTTCACATCCTGAAAGGCAAAAAAATCCCGTCCGGTATGATTAAACACCCCGTCTAAAATAACGTGGATACCCTCCTTGTGGCACCTTGCTACAAACTCTGTCAAATCGGCATTCGTTCCCAATCGGCTGTCGAGCTTTTTATAATCGGTCGTCTCGTATCCATGTCCTACCGATTCAAAGAGCGGCCCTATATATATCGCATTGCAGCCGATCTCTTTTATATGGGTAATCCACGGAAACAACGTCCGTAAACGTGGCTCCGGCGTCCCGTAGGTATTCTGCTTTGGCGCTCCTGTCAGCCCCAATGGATAAATGTGGTAAAAAACTGCTTCATCATACCATGCCATTGTTCCATTCCTCCTATTTGAGCCTTGCCGCATGGGCTTCGGCTTTGTTTTATATGATGTCGATGATCCACATTATACCCTATAATCCCAGATTAGACAAATGGTTTTTTCAACAGGATGCCAATCTATATTTCACGGAGTTTTAAAAAAATATACCTCTGTCGAGCCAGAAGAATACCAGAAGGCCTTTGGCACCGACTATAAAATGGACGGTTATTTCAATTGGAACTGGAACTTCCTTTGAGATAAAAGGAATAATATGCCACCCCGCCATACCCGTTTTCTGCATTCCACTTGGCGGCTACCTCATAAATATAGCCACCGGGCTTTAACTCGATTTCCATTCCGTCCCACGTTACCTCCTCGGCCTTCGCCGACGTATCTCCCCAAAATGCGTCGCTCCAGCAGCGAATACTTACTATCGTATCCGGCTCCTCGGCAAACCGCAGCACCGCCGTCCGTTCCTCTGTTTCAAAGGCAACCGGGAGAAGAAGATCCTTGCAGTCGAGCGGATGAGCGCTGTCGGCTTCGGTATGGGTAGACATCCCGTCCGCGTTCCTTTTCTCCCAAGAATACGTTCCCCCCACTGTTTCCACCGCCGTTTCCTCGCATACCACGGTCAATACCGGCGGCGTCTCTAACACAAGGACTGCCGTTTCCTCCTCCAGCAGCAGATTCGCATAATGGCTTAGCGCCTCGCACGGCTCATACTTTGTCCGGTAGCCGACGCCATCGAGCACCAGAAAAGGGTTATAGGCCATTATACTGGTCTGGGTGCCGTCTGTCCGCATCAGCGTAAACGTCACGCCCTGGCCGCTATACTCCTGGTAGGAATTATCCTCCTCATAGATTACTACGTCCTTCAAGTAGTTTGTTAGTTCCTGCAAATCAGGGATTTGGACGGTTTTATCCGGCGGCGTCAGACGGACGGTTGCCGAGCTAAGCTGTGCAGCATCTAAATCCTGGTAGGGCTTTTTCCCTGAGCTTTTCCTGCTGGTAAGGGCAAAGAAAAAAAAGAGGCAGGATACAATGACAAGGGCGGATAACAGGCATATGGTTATCCGGGCAGGTTTTCTTTTTTTCATGGCATATCCCTCCGTTTTCTTTTGGTCTGTTATTAAAAAAGACGTGGGAAAGGAGGAAATTGTTGCATTTGATTGCAAACTTAGTCACTAGTTTAATTTTTCACATACTTTTTATCTTTTGGCTATAATCCCCCTTTTACCAGACATCGTTTTTTGTAAAAAGAAATCCTATAATACAGGATGCTTGCGTACTCTTCCTCCCCAAAATGATAGCCGTCATACCATTCCTTCATCACGCCTCTCTGGCTAGCCAGACCCGCCTTCTCCTTTCCATCTTCTTTTCTCCTTCTGCTGGCCTTTTTCCATGCCGGAGGTTTCCCGCAGACTATCCAGTTTTTCTATCGGCCAGAGGAAATACCAGATAAAATAAAGCAGGCTTATTATACCATGAACCGGCATAAATATCCAGATTTATTCAGCGAATTCGGTTCTGATGCTTATCTTTAACACTTAGATGGAATTTTGGACAGGCAACACAAAAAAGGATACCCGAACGGATACCCTTCCTTTTGACAAAGCTACTTCTTTGTTCCTTTTCTTTTCCTTCCCGCTGCCAACAAACAGATTCCTGCCAACAGACAGGAAAGAAAAAGGAAAAAATTAATATTGGCATTAAGAACCGTACTGTCATTCCATACCAAAAGATTGATGCTTTCCAGTCCGCCTTTCCAGACTCCCTCTAAAATCCAATGCACCAGTGCATTGATCTGAGAAAGAAAGATTCCGCCAAGAATACAGCAAATCCCTGCCCGGATCAGAATATCCATCCTGGCATAACGGATAATCCCAAACATTACCCAAACAAATGCGACAGAGGCCGTAGTAATCCAAAGCGCCGATTTCCAATAAGCAGCTGTTCCGGCATATACCCCGCATACTAAAATCAGTAGATAAAGCAAGCCCGTGTCTATGAGCATCACAAGCAAGCCCTTATTTCTGGCGATTCTCCCTCGAAATGGTATTTCACACACCACCACAGGCAGACCAATAACAGACAAGCCGAGCAGCACCGCTGCTGCTGCCAGAGGAAACCAATGACCGCCGCTAAACTGGTTGCAGGTAAACAGCAGCAACAGCAGGCTGCCCGTAAAGGCCGCAAAGCTCCACAGCAGCCTTCGTTCCACGGCCAGCAACGGGACTAAAACCAGAGAGGCCACAACTGCCATCCCGGTCAGAACCAGATAAAACCAATCGAGCGTATGAGCAGTAGCTAGATTGACAATCAGGCAAATCACCAATGGAACCAGCATTGTAACCGCAATTGCCTCTGAAAGTCTTCCCCATACATTTTTTCTATGATACTGCAGCACTTCCTCCCGTTCCTTTGCCAAATCCATCTCATAGGTGCTGCTTTTTAACTTCTTTAACACCTCCCGGCACGAAACACATTCCTCCAAATGCTCTTCTACGATCCGTTTTGTCTCTTCACTGCAGGCATCGTCATAATACAGCGGCATGACATCCTTCACCATCTCACATGGATACTTCATAGTTTTTCCATCCTTTCCTGAATTTTCAGCCGGGCGCGATGATAGGTTACTCGAGCCCAGCTTTCCGTCTTGCCAAACAACCTTCCAATCTTTTGAAACGACAGCTCTCCAAACACGCGAAGCTGGAATACCTCTTTGTATGGCTCCTCTAACTGGTGCAGCACCTGATGAACCCGAAAAGCGGAATCCTCCTCCACCAAAGCTTCCTCCAAATCCTTTTTTGGCTCCTCGCCTATCACAAGGCCACCAGCAAGGTCTCCAGAATCCTTCTTCTGCCTGCGGAGTTCTTCTAAAAACAGATGCTTTGCAATCGCACACAGCCAGGTTCCTTCACTGGATATTCCCTGATAGGGCTTTTTAGCAGTCAATACCTTTACAAAGGTTTTTTGTGTCAGCTCCTCTGATAAATCTTTGTTTTTTGACAGCGCCATCAAAAAGGAATATACCTGCATATAATAGGTTTGATAAAGCTGCTCGAAATCCTCAA
Source organism: uncultured Lachnospiraceae bacterium (assembly GCA_949155905.1). Taxonomy (GTDB): domain Bacteria; phylum Bacillota; class Clostridia; order Lachnospirales; family Lachnospiraceae; genus MGBC131033. The sequence continues at coordinate 686 of CASCWU010000136.1, read as the reverse complement.
AATCAGCCGTTCCCACATCTTCCCTCCTTTCCTCTTTTTGCAAACAGTTGTATGTATCATAGCCATATTTCTTTGAGTTTGCAACTATCTGTTATAGATTAGAGACAAAACGGAGGAATTCGTTACAATTTTTTTGATATTTTTTATCCTGCCTAGAGAGTCTTTTGCCATATAGCAAAAAACCTGTCCCTTTTCTATTTTATGATATAGAAAAGGGACAGGCAAAGAACAGACAACTCCGTCAAAAAATAGTTCTATCTTACTCCCGGAAATCAATTTCATAACGTGTCCCATGAGAAAACAGAACGCCATCCGTTAGCTGAATACATAGAATACAGGTATGTTCATCGGTAAAATCATTGTGACTATTGTCAATCCATGCTGCAAAAACATTCCTTAACGTTGCCGCAATCTCCTGGCTTTTTTCTTCCAAAATATCCCAGATTGACGCTTTTTCCATGTGACGTAAACCAGTCACCGGCAATCGCAACTGTTGGATGCTTCTCGATCTGCTTCATTTTGTTGGATAGCGCATAAGTTATAATATAGAACGCATTTTTTCATAATAAGCATTTACTTGATTTAAGCAGTGTATGCTAATGTGCATGAGGTTTGGATAATAAACACACGGTCTCAATCCCGCTTGTTTGTGGAAACATATCTACACAGCACACCTTCTTCACCTC
>CASCWU010000135.1 GCA_949155905.1 uncultured Lachnospiraceae bacterium | reverse complement strand
GGGACTTTATCCGGCAGCAAAACATGCTGCACCAGACGACGGTACTGTTGACAACGCATGATATGCAGGATATCGAAGCCCTGGCCACCCGGATTTTACTGATCGGACATGGAAAAATCCTTTTGGACGGAACGTGGGAGACGCTGCGGGCAGAGGCTGGCATGGCAAATTTCCATGCTTCTCATACTACAGAGCATTCCTCAAAAACAGAACTGCTTCCTACCGGACAAACGACCAGTTCCCTGGATGAATTAGTAGCCGCGCTGTACCGGCGCTACCAGATATAAGGAGGTGCTAACAGCGATGAAGTACCTTTCCTTTTTCCGTATCCGCTTTGTCAATGGGCTGCAATACCGCATTGCCGCTCTCTCTGGAGCTGCTACGCAATTTGTTTGGGGACTCCTCTTGATTTTACTGTATCATGCTTTTTACGAAGCAGATCCCGCGTCCTTTCCGATGCGCCTTTCTTCCCTCGTCTCCTACCTCTGGCTGCAGCAGTCCTTTTTTGCTCTTTATCAGGTTTGGAGCTGGGAAAACGAATTGTTTGAACTGATTCAAACGGGCAATGTCGCTTACGAGCTTTGCCGTCCTTATCGGCTCTACGACGCCTGGTTGGTTCGGATTATCGCTACCCGTATGTCCAATGCTGCGCTTCGCTGTGTTCCAATTTTGCTGCTGGCGCCGCTCCTGCCGGAAGGCTATCGCCTTTCTCCGCCGGAAAACGGACTGCAGATGGCTTGCTTTTTGTTGTCCTTATGGTTGGCGCTGTTGGTCGTTGCCGCTTTTCAAATGCTCATTCACAGCCTGACCTTTTATTTGTTAAATCCCCAGGGGCTAAAGATCATCAGCCAGTCTGTCGCAAGCTTCCTGTGCGGTGAGGTTATTCCCCTGCCCTTTTTCCCGGAAAGTGCCCAAAAGCTTCTTTCCTGGCTTCCGTTTGCTTCGATGGGAAATGCCCCCTTTCGGATCTATGGCGGGGATATCGCCGGAGCTGCCTTGGCCGAAACGTTGTTCCTGCAGATTTTCTGGATAGCCGCGCTGATGCTGATCGGACGCTTCCTAATGCATATGGGCTTAAAAAAAACATTGATTCAGGGGGGATGACCCTTCTGCTTCTCATACGAAAGGAGCGTTTGCCGGTATGAAGCAAGCCATACAAACCTATTTCCGCTATTTTACCATCCATTTCAAAAGCTGTATGCAGTATAAGATTTCGTTTCTTTTGACCTTCCTGGGACAGTTTTTGGTTTGCTTTAGCGTTTTTTTAGGGGTTTATTTTATGTTTTTGCGTTTTTCTGCGGTAAAAGGCTTTACCTACTCGGACTGCCTGCTTTGCTATGCCATTATTCTCATGGGCTTTTCCTTAGCAGAATGCTTTTTCCGCGGCTTTGACCTGTTTCAGCAGATCATCGCCAACGGAGAATTTGACCGAATCCTGGTTCGTCCCCGCAGTCTGATTTTCCAGGTGTTAGGCAGCAAAATAGAATTTACCCGGTTAGGACGTGTCCTCCAGGCCGTCATCATGCTTGTCTATGCCTTAATGACCTGCCGGATTTCCTGGACGCCTTACCGGGTTTTTGTGCTGATTTTTATGTTGATCGGCGGTATTGTTGTCTATTCTAGTCTTTTTCTTCTGCGTGCTTCCATTTGCTTTTTTACGCTGGACGGACTGGAGGTCTTTAATATTTTAACCGACGGAAGCAAGGAATTCGGCCGTTATCCGGCCAGCATTTACGGAAAACGGGTGCTGACTATCTGCACCTGTCTGATTCCCTTCGCCCTGTTCCAGTATTATCCGTTGCTTTACCTTTTAGGATATCGCAAAGAAGCAGGCTATGGGCTGCTGCCGCTCCTTGCCTGCCTCTTTTTCCTGCCCTGTTATCTTTTCTGGAAGATAGGGGTAAGATATTATAAATCTACTGGCTCTTAACCTTTTTATTTTACAATCCGTACCTTTAAAACGCCTTCAATCGCCTCTAGCTTCTGCTTTAATTCCTCCGTCGAATCCGATTCAATATCAAACATGGAATAAGCATATTCCCCGCGGCTCTTATTGATCATATCGGAAATATTGATTCCGGCAGCAGCAAATACTCCGGTAAACTGTGTTAGCATATTCGGAATATTGCGGTGATTGATGGTAATCCGGCCGTTTGTCCGGCAAACGCCCATATCACAGGCCGGATAGTTGACGGAATTTTTGATATTTCCGTTTTCAATGTAATCCATTGCCTCCTGAACTGCCATCACTGCACAATTATCCTCGGATTCCTCGGTAGAAGCGCCCAGATGCGGAATGGCAATCACGCCCTCCATTCCGGCGGTTTTCGGATTCGGGAAGTCCGTTACATAACGAGCTACTTTGCCGCTCTTTAGAGCAGCCTCCATGGCCTCATCGTCTACCAGCGCATCCCTGGAGAAATTTAACACAATGACGCCATCCTTCATCGCAGCAAGCGTTTCTGCATTTATCATATGCCTGGTGGCATCCATTAACGGTACATGTACGGTAATGTAATCACATTCCTTAAAAATCTCTTCGTTGTTTTTCACACGAATGACATTCTGGGACAAGTTCCAAGCATGTTCAACCGAAATATAAGGATCGCAGCCATAAACCGTCATCCCCAAACGGCTGGCGGCGTTGGCCACCAGTACACCGATAGCCCCCAGGCCGATCACACCCAGCTTCTTCCCTTGAATTTCCTTCCCGGCAAATTTGGATTTTTCCTTTTCCACCAGCTTGGCTACGGTTTCCTCTTCCTTCACCGTCTGTACCCAGCTAACGCCTCCAATCACATCACGGGAGGCCAGAAGCAGACCTGCCAGCACCAGCTCCTTTACCCCGTTTGCATTGGCTCCCGGCGTGTTGAATACAACGATTCCCTGCTCGGCACATTTGTCTAACGGAATGTTGTTGACACCGGCTCCGGCTCTGGCAATCGCCTCAAGAGTCTCCGGCAGCTCCAAATCGTGCATAGCCGCGCTTCGTACCAATGCCACCTGGGCGTTCGCCAGTTGTTCGGTCATTTCATACTGTTCGGTTAGCAGGTTCGTCCCGACTGCCGCAATGTTATTCAAACAATTTACCCTTATCATATCTATCTTACTCCTTTTCCTCGTTTTTGCTCCTCATGCGTTCTTTTCAAATTCCTTCATAAAGGCCACCAAAGCCTCTACTCCGGCTATCGGCATAGCATTGTAAATGCTGGCACGCATTCCGCCTACGGTACGATGTCCTTTAAGATTCTCAAAGCCCGCTGCCTTTGCTTCCTTAACAAAACGAGCGTCAAGCTCCTCGTTTCCTGTGACAAACGGCACATTCATAAGAGAACGATCCTCCTTCCGCACGGTTCCCTTAAATAAACTGCTTTCATCTAGGAAATCATACAGAAGCTTTGCCTTTTTCTCATTGTACTCTTTCATGGCCGACAGTCCGCCCCTTTTCTTAATCCACTGGAATACCTTCCCGCAGATATAGATCCCATAAGCAGGCGGGGTATTGTACAAGGACTTATTGTCCATATGTACCTTGTAGCGGAACATCGTCGGAGTGCCTGGCAGTACGTCCTCGGTAATCATATCTTCGCGGATAATCGCAATCACGACACCGGCAGGCCCTACATTCTTCTGTACGCCGCCGTAGATCATCGCATACTTTTCTACCTCCATCGGCTCGGATAAAAAACAGGAGGAGACGTCTGCCACCAACGGCTTGCCCTTTGTATTCGGCAGGGTCTTAAATTTCGTGCCGTAAATGGTGTTGTTTTCACAGATATACACATAGTCCGCATTCTCGGAAATCGCTAAATCCGAGCAATCCGGGATATAGGAAAAGGTCTGATCGGCGGAGGAGGCAACGGCATTGGCCTGACCGAAAATCTGTGCCTCCTGATACGCCTTTTTCGCCCACTGTCCGGTGATGATATAGTCCGCTACCTTGTTTTTCATAAAGTTCATCGGAATCATCGCAAACTGAGAGGAGGCTCCGCCCTGTAAAAACAGCACCTTGTAGTTGTCTGGGATCTGTAACAAATCCCGGATATCCTGCTCTGCCGTCTGAATGATTTCCTCAAACATTTTAGAGCGATGGCTCATCTCCATCACAGACATCCCGCAGCCCCGGTAATCTAACATTTCCTCTGCGGCTTCCTTTAGTACCTCCTCCGGCAGCACGGCCGGCCCTGCTGAAAAATTATACACTCTACCCATTTTTTATACTCCTTCCTCAAAATTTTGTTACTTTCCTAAATCCTCCTCAGAAAAAACTTCCTCAATCGCGGCGCCCGGCGCTACCATCGGCCATACCTTGTCGTTACTGTCAATGATGCAGTCTATCAGTACCGGCTCTCCTGCTGCCAGAGCCTCCCGCAAGATCGGCTCTACTTCTTCCCGTCTGGTTATCCGATATGCCTTTGCACCCATTGCCTCCGCAAGCTTAACATAATCGACCTGATCCTCTAACGTCGTATGGGAATAGCGCTGTCCGTAAAACAGAGTCTGCCACTGACGAACCATTCCAAGCACTCGGTTGTCAAAGACAATCTCGATGATCGGAATCTGATAGCGGGCAGCCGTTGCCAGCTCATTCATATTCATCCGAAAACACCCGTCCCCTGCGATATTGACGACAGTCTTATCCGGGCAGCCTAGCTTTGCTCCCAGGGAAGCTCCGAGGCCATAGCCCATTGTCCCCAGGCCGCCGGAGGTAATCAGTGTCCTTGGCTCCTTGTAGCGGTAAAACTGAGCCGCCCACATCTGATGCTGGCCGACCTCTGTCGTAATCAGTGCATCCCCGCCGGTCAGCTCGTAAAGCTTTTCGATGACATAAGGTCCGGTCAATCCCTCAGGATGGTACGTCAGCGGATACTTCTCCTTTAATTCCTGAATATGCGCCATCCACTTGGCATGATCCCGATTTTCCAGCCACTCGTTTAACAGCCGGACAACGGCTTTGATATCTCCCTCTACGCATTGGTCAATCATTACATTTTTATTCACCTCTGCCGGATCAATGTCTATTTGCAAAATTTTTGCATTTCTGGCAAACTTTTTCGCATTTCCGGTTACACGGTCGGAAAACCTCGCGCCCAATACGACTAATAAATCACACTCTGTCACCGCATAGTTCGCTGCCTTTGTTCCGTGCATCCCCAGCATTCCCATATAGTGGGCATCCGATCCGTCAAACGCGCCTTTGCCCATCAGAGAATCCGTAACCGGGGCATCTAGCTTCTCTACAAATTGAGCAATTTCTTCCTTTGCCCCGGAGATAACTGCGCCTCCTCCGATAAAGACTACCGGCTTTTTGGCTGCTGCCAAGAGCCGCAGAGCAGCCTGAATCTGATCTTCTAAAATCGGCTTTACCTGTCCTTTAACGGACTCAATCTCCTCCTGACTTAGCACATGCGGCTCATATTCGCAGGAGTTGGCCGTTACATCCTTTGTGATATCAATCAAAACCGGCCCCGGACGTCCCTTTCTGGCAATCGTAAAAGCCCTGCGAATCGTCTCTGCCAGCTTTTCTACATCCTTGACGATAAAGTTGTGCTTCGTAATCGGCATCGTAATTCCTGCAATGTCAATTTCCTGAAAGCTGTCCTTCCCTAACAGAGCTGTTCCAACGTTTCCGGTAATCGCGACTACCGGTACGGAATCCATATAGGCCGTCGCAATCCCCGTCACGAGATTGGTCGCTCCAGGCCCGCTCGTAGCCAGACAAACGCCTACCTTTCCGGTCGCTCTGGCATAGCCGTCCGCTGCATGAGCCGCCCCCTGTTCATGAGAGGTCAGGATATGCCGGATCTCGTCCTGATGGCGGTACAGCTCGTCATAGATATTCAAAACGGAACCGCCCGGATAGCCAAAAATCGTATCCACACCCTGTTCCTTTAAACATTCCACTAAAATCTGTGAACCCGTCAATTTCATCTATCTATCCCTGCTCCTTTTCCCTATACTAATTTTTTGGCACCTCTAATACAGCACCGCGGTTCCCGCTGGTGACAAGAGAGCGGTAGCGTGCCAGGTAGCCTGTTGTGATCTCTGGCTCCCTTGGCTGCCATTTTGCCCTTCTAGCTGCCATTTCCTCCTCGGATACCTGAACGTTTAAGGTATTGGCGTTGATATCAATCTCGATGATATCGCCTTCCTCTACCAAAGCAGTCGGCCCGCCTACGGCT
>CASCWU010000134.1 GCA_949155905.1 uncultured Lachnospiraceae bacterium | reverse complement strand
ATACACCAAAGTGCTTCATACGGCACTTTTTGTTAAAAACTTGTAAAGTGGTGTAAACTTTATAAAAATAAACAAAAAATCAGGACAGGCAGAAGAATTTCCTGTATAATTATTAAAAACATTCTGAAAATAGCCCAATAAGATCCGGCGAGGAGGAAACCAGACAGAAGCCAGGAAAGCATTCTGGTAATAGGTCAAGAATTTTTTGAAAGGAGGGGGAGGCAGTATGAAACAGCAGGGCAGAAAAAAGCGGTTTAAGTTGCTTTGGGCAGGCGTAGGACTGGTACTGCTGGCTGCAGTAGTCTATCTGGTATTCCAGGTTTCCCAGTGGCAGGCCATGCAAAAGGAGCAGGATTTTATCCAGACGTATGTGGCATTGGAAAAGGGGATTCCAGAGGAGCAAATCGTCGAGTCAGAGGATTACCAGATAGACATTACCGGGATAGAATATGGGTATGTGAAGTCAAGTTACGAGGATGCAAAGGACGAGTATAGTTATTGCGGCTATGTGATCCGTATAAAATTTGTGAACAATAGCGAGGAAACGATAAAGCAATACGGGGACAGCTTAAATGGAGAATGGCTTCGGGAATATAAGGTCAACGGGGAATGGTATCAGGCAAGAGCAGAATCGTTTGCCGATCCTTTGATGTTTGCCAGCGATATAGAGCCAGGAGGGGAGGAAGAAGATGTCTTTCTGGTAGGGAGGGTAATAGATACGATTGGCGGATATCCTATCCTATACTGGGACAGGGTTTGGGACGGAGAGTACCGCTTTTTAAAAAAGGTAGCGAAAGATAAGTATGCTGCTGTTTATACGACACTGGAACGGAAGGGATATGAGAAAAAGGAAAAAAGGATAACGAAAAAGACACTCCAATCGGCTGGAAAAGGTGTTTCGGGGGATTTCGGCAGTGACGAAGATAGCGATGAACTTTCTCCTATCCTGGTAAGATATCACGAACCCTGTGAACCGACAGAGACGCTGGAAAAGGGGAAAGAGAGATGGTATGAAATTGGGTTTTGGGTAGAAAGGGAAACTGCCGGTGTTTCGGAGGAGGATTACCTGGAAGACCTGATTTTGGAATATCGGGTAGGAAAGGACTGGTACCGGGTGGCGGCTCCTTACGAAAAGACAATAGGAGACGATTCTGATAACCGGGAGTTTTCGGTCAAGATAAAGCTTTATCCGTTCGAGAAAGAAAAAGCCTTTTACCGGGGGCAGTACCGGGTTCTGAAAAAGACGGAAGACGGGTATCTTATGGGACATATGCTGGTAGATTAACAGAAAAAGGAAAGATTGTCCGTTTACAGAACCCCAAGATAGCGGTATAATAAAAGCGGAACTAGGACTTCAAGAGGGAGGACATGCAAATGAAAGCAAAAAAGATTACAGCGATGTTGGCAGCAGCGGGAATGATACTGACGGCGTTGTTTCCTGCCACGAAAACAGAAGCAGGGGCAGTCGGACAGGAGGCGTCGCTTCAGGCCGCCCAGGAAAGCAGTACAGGGAAGTTCTCGGTAAATGGGACGGTTTTGGTAGGTTACAAGGGAGAGGACGAGGATCTGGTGATTCCGGAGGGAATCGAAGAAATCGGAAGAAATGTGTTTGGAAGAGCAGAGCATTTGAAACGGATTACGCTTCCGAAAAGCCTGAAAAAAATCAGGGCGTTCACGTTTTCCGGCTGTACGGGACTGGAACGGATTGTGCTTCCAGAGGGAATCGAAGAGATAGAGGAATATGCGTTTTATGATTGCAGCAGCCTGGCAGACATACAATTCCCAGAGAAAAAAACATGTCTCATAGGAGAAAGAGCCTTTCAGAATACCGCCTGGCAGGAAAAGGCCCACCAGGAGGCAGAGGCAAAGAGCGAGCGGTTTGTCATCCGGGAGGGAATCCTTCTGGAGTTGGCCATAGACAATCCGGGAAGCGAGGTTGTAATTCCAGAGGGGGTAGTTAACATCGAAGCCGGGGTATTCCAGGGAACCGAAATAAAAAGCGCTGTCTTGCCGGATTCGCTGCGGGTCATCGGAAACCGGGTATTTGGAGAATGTAAGAGACTGGAATCGGTACAAATGCCGTCCCGTCTGGAGCGGATGGGAACCGAGGTGTTTATGGATTGTGTGAAACTGCAAAAAGCTGTAGTTCCCCAGGGAATTACCGTATTGGCAGAGGGGGTATTCCGAAACTGTGCGAACTTACGGCAAGTTCCCTTACCAGACGGCCTACAGGAGATAGGGGAAAACGTATTCCGGGGCTGTAAAAAGCTGGAGGGGATCGAACTGCCGGGGAGCCTGGAAAAAATCGGCTATGCTGCATTTTCCAACTGCAGACGGCTGGAGGCGGTCGTGATCCCAGAGGGCGTGACGACGATAGGAAGCTATGCGTTCTGGAGCTGTCTGCATTTGGCAGATATCCAGCTTCCGTCTACGATTGTAGAGGGCGGAGATGGGAAAACCTATTACCGCACGCCATGGCTGGAAAAGAGGATGGCGGAGCAGACAAAAGAGCAGCCCTTTTTGATTCTTGGAAATACACTGGTGCAGGCAAGGCTGGATGTGACGGGCAAAACGGTGATTCCCGATACTGTGACGAAGATTGCCGCGTATTCGTTTGAAGAGGCGCAATATTGCGAGGTGGAAATCCCGGAGAGCGTAACAGAGATTGGAAACTGTGCGTTTTATCAGTGCAAAAATCTGGAGCGTCTGTATGTGCCGGATTCCGTTACGGTGTTTGGAGAAATGGTATTTTCCTATTGCCCGGTATTAAAGGATGTGCGGATGTCCGATTCGGTTACGGCGCTTAGGCGTTTCTGCTATCACTGTCCGAAGTTAGAGGAAATCGAGCTGCCGGAAAACCTGGAGGCTCTGGCAATCGGATTTGACAATTGCCCGAATTTAAAAAAGGTGATTACGCATTCCAAGCTTTCCCGTATTTATAGCCTGGTGTCTGTTCCGGTAGCGGATAACGTTTCCAAGGAGTTTGTTCTTTATGTTGATCGGGGTTCCTTTGCGGAAGCCTATGTAAATAAGTGGAAAAATACAGAATGGGCCAGGATGGCCTGGGCGTACAACGGCGAGGAGGAGCCGGAAAAAACGGATCCTTCGGATAAAAACAAAGAAGAACCAGAAAAAGAAAAGCCGGGAAATACCGCTGGGAAAAACGATCCAAAGGATTTTGAAATCCAGGACGGCGTTTTAGTGAAATATCATGGGAACGATCCTGACGTCATGATTCCAGAGGGCGTAACCCGGATTGGGAAAGCGGCGTTTTGGGATGGGGCAGTTCCAGGAAGCTTGCGTTCTGTTGTAATTCCAGAGGGAATCGAAGAAATCGGGGAAAGAGCTTTCAGCAGATGTGAATATCTGGAGGAAATAAGCTTTCCAAACAGCCTGCGGAAAATAGAAAAGGACGCCTTTTCGGGCTGTATTGGATTAAAGGAATTGAAGCTGCCGGAGGGGCTAGAGGAAATCGGAAATTATGCGTTTGGCGGATGTACTTCTTTAAAAGCGGTCGAATTGCCGGAAAGCCTGCAGAAAATCGACGCCTATGGTTTCTTTTACTGCCCGTCGCTAAGGGAGATTACGATTCCAGGAGGGATAAGAAGCATCGGTGAGGAAGCTTTTAGCGGCTGCAAGCGGCTGGCCAAGGTCGCGATTTCACAGGAAGCGACCGGGCTTATGGGAAGCGATATCTTTTCCGAAACACAGTGGCTGACGGATATGCTGGGGGAGCAGCCGGACGAAACGCCTTTTGTGATTTTAAATGGAACGATTGTGGCGGTAAGGGAAGAGGATATGGGTGAAGGCGTTGTTGTGCCAGAGGGTGTGACGGCTATTTCTGCAAAAGCTTTTTCCAGAACACAGCTTGCCAGCATTACCCTGCCGGAATCGTTAGAGGAAATCGGGGAGGGCGCGTTCCGGGAATGTCTGGATCTGGAACAGGTGACGTGCCTGGGTTCGCTGAAGACAATCGGGAAGCAGGCGTTTTCTTCCTGTCCGAAGCTGACACGTCTGGAGGTGCCGGAGGGAATCACCAGGCTGGAGGAGGCGACGTTCCAGAATTGCACCGCTCTGCAGCAGATAACGCTGCCGCAGAGCTTAAAGGAGATTGGGGACAATGTATTCCGCGGCTGTAAAAAGCTAAAGGACGTGGTGTTGCCGGGGAATCTGGAGAAAATCGGCTACGCGGCGTTTTCCAACTGCCAGAGCCTGCAGCATATGGTAATCCCGGAGGGTGCGACGTCGGTTGGGAGCTATGCCTTTTGGAACTGCCAGAAGCTGGCGGATATCGAGCTTCCGGATACGCTGACGGACGGCGGGGATGGGAAAACCTATTACCGTACCCCATGGCTGGAGCAGACGCTGGCCGGGCAGCCAGAGGAAAGGCCGTTTCTGGTGATCCATGATGTGCTGATAGACGCCAGGGAGGATGTATCCGGCAAAGCGGAGATCCCGGAGGGAATTACGGCGGTTGCGGCCTATGCGATGGCAGATACGGCATTTACAGAGATTTCCCTGCCGGATACGGTAACGGCAATCGGAGCCTATGCGTTTGCAAACTGTGCGAAGCTAAAACGGCTGCAAATGGAGGATTCCGTGCAGGAAATCGGGAAACGGGCATTTTATTTCTGTACGGCCTTAAAGGAGTTGGAGCTTTCGGATGCGGTGACGTATCTGGAGGATGCGTTTTACGGCTGCCGGAAGCTGAAGGAACTGGAGCTGCCGGAGCAGCTAGAGGAACTCCAAATCGGCCTGCATGAATGTCCGGCGATGAAAAAGCTTATCGTCCACGGAAAGCTGAAACGGGCGTACTGCCTGATCTGGTCGGAAAAGGATGTTTCAAAGCAGTTTGTCTGTTATGTAGAAAAAGGCTCCTATGCGGAAAAATACGTCCGGTCGCGTATGCCGTATGCCTATAACGGAAAGGGCGACGTCATTTATTACAAGATAAAAGAGGGAGATACCTTAAAAAGCATTGCCAAAACCTTTCTCGGTAAGGAAACGCGTGATACGGAGCTGATGAAGAAGAATAAGCTGACGAAAAAAAGCCTCAAAGGGAAGACCGGGAAAACGCTTTTGATACCAATAGAATAACCGGGCGGTGCAGCACGGCTGTCCCGGAGCAGATCGTCGAAGAACAACCGGACACAGCAAGAATGGTAGTTGAAATGGTGGAGATAATGCTAAAATAACACCCTGCAACCGCTGGTTGCCAAATAGAACGTGTCAGTTGGTGTCCTGCAACCAGGCTTTGTGATAAACTTCCCATACTATCACAACAGGAGGGAAAAACGATGTTAGCAAAACGAATTCAGGAACTGCGGAAGGAAAAGGGAATTTCCCAGGAGGAGCTGGCCTGGCAGGCAGGAGTTTCCAGACAGGCCGTTTCCAAATGGGAGAGCGGGCAGTCCGCCCCGGAACTGGACAAGCTGGTTCTGCTAAGCGACTATTTCCAGGTTTCCACGGACTATCTTTTAAAAGGAAAGGAAACAGAACCATCCAAGGAAGGATATTTCCAGGAAAAATATTCTGAAACAGCAGATTCTGAGACAGCAGACTCTGAAACAACAGGTTCAAAAACGGAGCATCTGGAAAATACGAACCTATGGACAGGAATTATCCTGGCTACTGCCCTAGACATTTCCGGCTTCCTTGCTATGCTCTGGCTGGAACGCGAGCGGGGAGACTATACGGTTTTATTTGGTGCTTTGCTGATTGTAGCAGGAGTCGTTGTCTACGCGCTTTGGCGTACCAGAGACAGGAACCGGAAACACTCTGTTCCAAACCATTGGTTCTGGCTGATCAATATCTGGCCGCTGGCTTATATCGGACAGACGCTGCTGCAGGTAATCAACATCAAACGGATTTTTACATCTGTCCCGTTTTCCAGACTGCCTTATCTCTGGAGGGCGGTACTCTACCGCGGGACGGAGCTGGTATTCGGGATGGCGCTGTATTTCGCCTGCTGTCTGGCTGTGTCCGGCTGGCAGCTTTTCCAGCTAAAAACAGAGAATAAAAAGAAGCGCCAAGCAAAATTGGGAAAAGGGGAAATATTATGCCGCCGAACATAATTATAAAAGGGGAAATCACGATTCACGGACTGCGCGGCGACGGCGCGGGTATATATGAGAGACAGCGATATCTGCCTGAGATTGTTTCTTAATAACTCAAACTTCCCACACTACTTCCGGGAATAAAGCCTTGATAAATGCCGGT
>CASCWU010000133.1 GCA_949155905.1 uncultured Lachnospiraceae bacterium | reverse complement strand
CAGGACCGCCCTTAGGGCCTTCGTACCGGATGACCACTACATCACCAGCTACGATCTTTCCGCCCTTGATTGCGGCAATCGCATCCTCCTCACAGTCAAATACTCTGGCCGGACCTTCGTGCTTTAACATTTCCGGGGCTACCGCGGAACGCTTGACCACGCCGGAATCCGGCGCCAGATTACCCTTTAGGACAGCGATTCCGCCAGTCTCGCTGTACGGATTTTCTACCGGACGGATAACCTCCGGATTCCGGTTGGCGGCATCTGCAATGTTTTCTCCTACCGTCTTTCCGGTCGCGGTAATCAGATCAGTATACAGCAGGTTCTTTTTTGTTAACTCCTTCATCACGGCATATACTCCGCCTGCTTCGTTTAAGTCCTCCATATAGGTAGGGCCTGCCGGAGCCAGATGACAAAGGTTTGGTGTTTTTGCACTGATTTCATTGGCAATATCGACATTTAATTCTACTCCTGCCTCGTGTGCAATCGCCGGAAGATGAAGCATACTGTTGGTAGAACACCCGAGCGCCATATCCACGGTCAGCGCATTGAAAAATGCCTTTTCTGTCATGATATCCCGCGGACGGATGTTTTTCTCCCATAATTCCATGACCTTCATGCCTGCGTGCTTGGCCAGCGCAATCCGATCCGAATATACGGCAGGAATCGTTCCGTTGCCGCGCAGTCCCATTCCCAATGCCTCCGTCAAGCAGTTCATACTGTTGGCGGTATACATCCCGGAACACGAGCCGCAGGTCGGGCAGACCTTATTCTCAAACTCTTCTACCTCTGCCTCCGTCATCGTTCCTGCTGAATAAGAACCGACTGCCTCAAACATACTGGAAAGGCTGCGCTTTTTCCCGCCGACATGCCCGGCTAACATCGGCCCGCCACTGACAAAGACCGTCGGTACGTTGACTCTGGCAGCCGCCATCAGCAGTCCTGGTACGTTTTTGTCACAGTTCGGCACCATGACAAGAGCATCAAAGGCATGTGCCATCGCCATTGCCTCTGTCGAATCGGCGATCAGATCTCTTGTCACCAGAGAATATTTCATTCCGACATGCCCCATCGCAATCCCGTCGCATACGGCAATCGCCGGAAATACAATTGGCGTCCCACCTGCCATGGCAACACCCAGCTTGACAGCTTCTACTATTTTATCCAGGTTCATATGCCCTGGTACTATTTCATTATAGGAGCTGACGATTCCCACCAGAGGACGGTCTAGCTCCTCCTTCGTCATTCCAAGGGCATGAAACAGGGAGCGGTGTGGCGCCTGCTGCATACCCGTTTTGACAGAATCACTTCTCATTTTAGTATTTCCTCCTATTTAAGTTCCATCTCTTTTATTTCAAAATTTCTTCTCTGATCAAATCTCCCATTTTTACCGTGCCGACCAGGGTTTTGCCTTCGGAGTAAATGTCTCCGGTGCGATAGCCTTGTTTTAGAACCTGCTTGACGGCCTCTTCTACAGCGTCGGCCTCCTGTTCCAAATCAAAGGAATAGCGAAGCATCATCGCAGCAGATAAAATGGTTGCAATCGGATTGGCCTTGTCCTGCCCGGCGATGTCCGGAGCAGAGCCGTGACTTGGCTCGTAAAGGCCAAGCTTCCCTTCGCCAAGGCTGGCAGAAGGCAGCATACCGATAGAGCCTGTCACCATGCTGGCTTCATCCGAAAGAATATCTCCGAACATATTTTCGGTTAAAATCACATCAAACTGACCTGGATCCTTGACGAGCTGCATCGCACAGTTATCCACTAACATATCCGAAACCTCTACCTCTGGATAGTCCTTTGCTACCTCGGCAACTACCTTTCTCCAAAGCCTGGAGGAATCCAGTACGTTCGCTTTATCGACACTGCATAGCTTCTTTCTTCGCTTCATCGCGATATCAAAGCCCCATTTGGCAATCCGGCGAATCTCCGTTTCATCGTAGGTCAGTGTATCTATCGCTTTGCGGATTCCGTTTTCTTCTATCGTTTTCCGCTCTCCAAAATACAGTCCCCCGGTCAGTTCCCGCATCACGACAAAGTCAAAGCCATCCTTGCTGATTTCATCCTTTAGCGGGCAGGCTCCCTTCAGCTCCTCAAACAGTAACGCCGGACGGATGTTGGCAAACAGATTCAACCCCTTGCGAATCGCCAAAAGCCCGGCCTCCGGCCGCTTGTCCGGCGGAAGTTGATACCAGTTCGACTGGCCGACGTTCCCGCCGACCGCCCCGAGCAGAACAGAATCGCTCTCCTTTGCCAGCTTTAGTGTCTGCTCCGGCAGCGGCTCTCCGCAGGCGTCAATCGCTGCGCCGCCCATCAATGCCTCCTGATACGTAAAGGAATGTCCGTATTTCTCCCCTACGGCATCCAATACCTTCCTGGCCTCTCTTACAATCTCCGGCCCGATTCCGTCCCCCGGAATCACGGTAATCCTGTACTCCATATTATTCATACTCCTTTCTGCACAGCCGCCGCAGCCTGATATTCTTTGTCACATTACTACGGTAAACTGTGTTTTCTAACTATCATAACGTATTTCAGGTTATATTGCAAGCAAAACAAAAATTTCCTATACGTGAATCTCTGCCTGCAGCCCTAGCTGCTCCTTATGTTCTTCTAAAATCGGTTCAATAACTTCCTGCACAAACTCCTCGACCTGCTCCTTGGCACGTCCGGTATAGCGCTTCGGCTCCATGGTTTCCTTTAACTCCTCTAAGGTCAGCCCAAACGCCGGATCAGCGGCAATCAGCTCTAACAGGTTATTTTCCAGACCGCGCTCCTTTACGTTCCGTCCGGCCTCCATCGACAGAGTACGGATTCTCTCATGCAGCTCCTGACGGTCGCCGCCCCGTTTTACGGCATCCATCATGATGTTTTCGGTTGCCATAAACGGAAGCTCTGCCATCAGCCGTTTTTCAATCACCTTAGGATAAACGACCAGACCGTCTACCACGTTTAAATACAAATCCAAAATTCCGTCTACCGCCAAAAATGCTTCCGGCACGCTCAGACGCTTATTCGCAGAATCATCTAACGTCCGTTCAAACCACTGCGTCGAAGAGGTAATCGCCGGATTCAGAGCGTCAACCATCACATAACGGGAAAGAGAGGCAATCCGTTCGCTTCGCATCGGGTTCCGTTTATAGGCCATTGCCGAGGAACCGATCTGATTCTTTTCAAATGGCTCTTCGATCTCCTTTAAATGCTGCAGCAGACGGATATCATTGGAAAACTTGTGAGCGCTGGCAGCGATTCCGGCCAGAACGTTTAACACCCTCGTATCCATCTTCCGGGAATAGGTCTGGCCGGATACCGGGAAGCATCCGGAAAAGCCCATCTTCTGCGCAATCTTCTGATCCAACTCCTTAATTTTTGCATGATCGCCTTCAAACAGCTCCATAAAGCTGGCCTGCGTCCCGGTCGTCCCCTTCGAGCCTAACAGCAGCATACTATCGATCAGATAGCAAATATCGTCATAATCCAGTTTTAACTCCATCAACCATAAGGAAGCACGCTTTCCGACGGTCGTCGGCTGCGCCGGCTGAAAATGAGTAAAGGCCAGGGTCGGCAGCTCCCGGTACTCCATTGCAAATTTCGCCAGCTCATTCATTACATTGACTAGCTTCTTCTGCACCA
This sequence comes from uncultured Lachnospiraceae bacterium, assembly GCA_949155905.1. Classification (GTDB taxonomy): domain Bacteria; phylum Bacillota; class Clostridia; order Lachnospirales; family Lachnospiraceae; genus MGBC131033. The sequence continues at coordinate 2,690 of CASCWU010000133.1, read as the reverse complement.
GCTTTAAAGCCTCTGTCATTACAATAATATCGGTATTGTCCCCGACATAACAGGAGGTTGCACCCAAATGAATGATTCCCTTTGCTTTTGGACATTGCACGCCATACGCATAGACATGAGACATCACATCGTGCCGCACCTCGGCCTCCCGTTTTTTGGCTACTTCGTAATTGATATCCTCCTGGTGTGCCTTCAACTCCTCGATCTGTTCCTCGGTAATCGGCAGCTCCAGCTCCTGCTCCGCTTCTGCCAAGGCAACCCAAAGCCGTCTCCAGGTACGGAATTTCATGTCTGGAGAAAAAATGTATTGCATCTCCTTACTCGCATAGCGCTCTGACAATGGACTGTTATAAATTTCTGTTCCCATACTGTTTCCCCTATCCTTTCTTTGTTTTGTTTTCGTTTTCGGTTTTTCTTCTTTTTCGGAAGCCCCATTCCATGCAGTTTTCTGTCCGGCCATTTATATGGCATGCCTTCTATATGGCAAAAGTGGACAGCTCTCGTTGTCCACTTTTTACTCTCCTTCTCAGCTCAGATTCTATTCTGCCCGCATTTTTTGTTTTGCTTATGCTTTTAACCCTCGTTTCTGCTGATCCCCAGGCGCCGGAACACTTCCTCATAAGCATCCTCTACATTGCCCAAATCTCTTCTAAAACGATCCTTATCTAATTTTTCGTGAGTTTCTACATCCCAAAGCCTGCAGGTATCCGGAGAAATCTCATCTGCCAAAATGATCTGGCCATGATAGCGGCCAAATTCAATTTTAAAATCAATCAAGTCAATACCCAGCTTCAGGAAGTAGTTCGTCAGTACTTTATTGACCTGAAACGCATATTTGGTAATCGCATCGATCTCTTCTCTCGTTGCTGCGCCAAGAGCAATCGCATAATAATCATTGATCAGCGGATCGCCCAGGGCATCGTCCTTGTAGCTGAACTCTAACGTCGGTGCCAACAGCCTCCTGCCCTCTTCAATCCCTAAGCGTTTAGAAAAGCTGCCTGCTGCCACATTACGGATAATAACCTCCAACGGAACGATCTCAACCTTTTTTACTGCGGTTTCCCGGTCGCTTAATTCCTCTACCAGATGCGTCGGCACACCCTCTTTTTCCAGCAGTCCGAACACATAGTTTGTCATACGGTTGTTGATCGCACCCTTTCCGACAATCGTTCCCTTTTTCTCGCCGTTAAAAGCGGTGGCATCGTCCTTGTAATCCACGATTAACACATCCGGATCGTCTGTTTTGTAGACCTTTTTGGCCTTTCCCTCATATAAAAGTTCCTTCTTTTCCATGATTATCCTCATTTCTGTGCGATTTGGCGCACGTTATCTCATACCCCTTAGAGCTTCTTTCTCCAGAATATCTCCCGCATTTTCACAACATACGGATCCGCTATTCCGACATTATTTTATCCCTTTTGCCTTCTTTCGCGCAACTATTTTTTCCAAACTTTGCGAAATTCGGCTAAAATACCAAAAAAAGAGGCATTCTTCATCTGGTTTTGGTAGGAATGTTTCAATCCACTCGCGGCAGTCAGAAGCAAGCTTATTATGCCCTGAGATTCTCCGGCGATAAATTGACAATCGCTAACAGCTCCTCCTCTGTCAGATTCGTACAGGCTGCCAGCTCCGCCAGCGTCGGCTCCTGGCCGTTTTCTTCCTTCAGCTTTTTGGCGGCCTCACTGACAAAATGCACCTTGGCCACCATCGCCTGTGCCTCTCCGTCCTTGGCATAGGCCTCATCCAAATAGGCCTCCATTGCCCGGACGATCTGTTCCTCTACAAAAGCCAAAAACGCATCGGCCTCCTGGTACTGCTCCAGCCTTTGCAGCGCCGTCAATAAACCGATATTTCCCTCCTGCACCAGCTCGTCTAGCAACTCTCCGCCTGACGCATAGGTTCTGGCTTGCTTTACAACACCGCGCAGCTTATGATGAACAAAACGCTCCTTTAATTCTGCCAACAGCTCGTCGGCCACCGTATCTACGACAAAGCCTGTTTCCTCGTTTGCTGCAACCGCTCCGGCCAGGTGAAGAAGCTGCTCTGCCAGTTCTCTTTCCTGTCCCTTCGTCAGCTTTTCCACCACTCTTAGTTCCCGCAGATACATCTTTAAAAAGGCGCTGTCTGACTCCGGTTTCGTTGTTTTTTCAGAGGTCAATTCTGTATTTTTATCCGCAGACGTTACCTGCATTCCGGTCTTTGTCTCCGGTTCCCTCCTATGTGCCTTCTCTGCACGTTCCTTCTCTTCTCTGGCCTCCTCCAGCATACCAAATGTTTGATACTGTCTGCTGACCTGTTTTGTATCTGCACCTGGCACAAATCCCTGTACGGTAATCCGATGCGCCACCAGATAAGCATAAATATGATTCATCTGCTCCTCAGACAGCTTTAGATCCTCAAAATATTCCTGAATTTCTGCCTGGGAGATCCGGTTGCCGTTGATTTGTGCCTGCTCTAGCATCTCCTGAAGCAATTCGCTAAACAGCGTTCTCTCATCCATTCCTTCTTTCTTCCTTTCCTGGATTCGGAGTGATAAGCTTATTTTACGGCCGTTTCATCTTTTCTTATCAAATGAATCAGCCGTCCCTGGAAATCACCGCGAATTCCTGACAAAAGCAGCCCTGCATTCATAAAAGCGCCTCCGGTATGAAGCATCCTCGGTTGACCTGCAGAAGCACCCGTTCTCTCAG
>CASCWU010000132.1 GCA_949155905.1 uncultured Lachnospiraceae bacterium | reverse complement strand
CTACGTAATATTTGAATTTTCCCGATGGTTTATTCTTTTTAAATTTTCCTTTATAATACGTTTTCCAACCAGAAGTAGGATAATATGTTCCCTGTCCATGCATCTTATCAGAAGCCCACTTCCCACTATAAGCTGCACCGGAAGCCCATGTGTATGTTCCATGGCCGCTTTTCAATCCATCCTCAACATTTCCTTGGTACGTATCTCCATTAGCAAACGTTATTGACATAAAACCTGTAAAAACTCCATTTGTATAGGTACCCATACATTCATCTCCGTTTTGCAACGTAATTGTCACCAAACCAAATTCCTTTCCTTTTCGTATCCGCCTTTTATAAGTTCCTTTTTCATCTTTAACTGTATAACTGCCATTTCCAGAAAATTTATTATCTGAAAACGTTCCCTCCAATACATATCCATTCGAATAGGTATAAATTCCTTCTCCCTCATATCGTTCCTCTTCCCATTCGCCGTTGTATTCTGCACCATCCGCATAGGTTATCGTTCCCATCCCGGAACGTTTTCCAGAAACAAATGTACCTACATAAACAGAACCATCCGAGTATGTATACGTCCCTGTTCCTGAAAAATGGTCATTCTCAAATTCCCCCACATAGGAATTCCCATTCTTCCACTGCATTTTACCGAATCCGTCACGCAAGCCGTTTTTAAAATCTCCTGTATACTTTTCTCCGTTACTCCATATAAGAGTTCCTGATCCATTCCAAAGATTTTCTTCTAGTTCACCTTTATAAATGTCGCCATTAAAATAATACAGGCTTCCACTACCGCTTATCGTATCTCCAAGAACAGATCCAATATAAACACCTTCTTTTAACTCATGGTATTCCAATCCATGATTTGCCGGTAAATCTTGTGTTCTGTCAGGTGTAGCATATATCGCTTTTAGCCTGATTCCCTCGTAGCATAAGCCTATAAAAATAAAAGCTAACGCCAATCCAATTACGGCCAGCTTCCAGTTTCTTTTTCCTGATTTAAAACTGCCTTCAACCATATCTTAAAAATCTCCATTGCCTGATCAACGAATTTTCACTTCCTTCCTGTATTTTAGGCTAGTTGACGGACTTTGTCAATAGGATAAGATACTGGGTTTTTATAGCAATGTGCAAGCCTGTCCTTTGGACAAGCTTGCACATTGGTTTATAGTACAAAATATGCGGTTTTCCCCTGAAAAACTTTATCTCTGGTTCAGATAAAACTGATACATATCCTCCGACGGCACATACGTCACCGGAACCTCTCCGCCAAGCAGTTCGGAAAGCCAGTCCTTGGCATACTTCATCCCCAGCTCTTCCCAGTTATAATGCCCTAAGTTGATCATCGCCGTATTCCGCCCAAGCTGCATCGCATCGCGGATGTAGGAAAGCACCGTCCAGTCGATCACCTCGCCTGGGATGATGACATCTGCCTCCTGCTCTAAAGTCCGGATTACCTGTACTCCGTATTCCTTTGGCGAGCCATCCGGGTTCGTTTCCTTTAGCATCATCGGATACAAATGCCCGACCAGTGCTACCCGTTTTACGGTTTTCTTTGGATCGCCGATATAGCGTGCGCCGTTTAAGCCGATGGTTTTTGTCAGGTGCGCCATCAACTCCTCTAACGTCATCTCCGGGATATCCACCAGGAAATGGGCAAATGCACCCGTCGAGGTATCAATCCGCGCGGACTCCTCCCAGCCCAGATATTTTAATACCCCGGTAAAAATCCCGTCTGGCTTATGGGCGTGCATATGGTCATGGTCGCGCCAGATGGTAATTCCGTATGCTTCGATCAGCTTCTGCTTTTCCTCATACACGGTGTTGCCGAATTCCTCAAACCACCCCGCCCCGTCCATTGAGGTATAAAAGGTCGGCTCATGCACGACAATCAGGTTCGCTCCCAGCTCGGCAGCCTTTTTTATCACATGGATCGTCGCCGTCATCGCCGTCACCACGCCGGTACATTCCGCCTCCGGATCGCCTGCCTTATAGTTGTCGCATCCATGATAATCCTCCAGATGCGGATGATACGCTAAAATTTTTTCGATAACCTCCCGGTTTTTCATATATCCCTTTCCTCCTTTTCCTTCTTTTGTTACAAGCCCATCGCTTCATAAGCCAAATCCCGGATATTCGGGTGAATCGTCGCGTAGGCTTCGCCAAAGCCAACGACATGCTGGGTATAAAAAATCCCAATCCGGTGAACCAGATCGACCAGTATATAAGCGCCTGCAGCACCGTCCCAGCCAAACTCGCCAATCGGCGTCCGCCCGCTTTCCATACTGTTTTTTACCCGCACGCCCAGCCCGTAGCCATACGCGCCCTTTCCGCTCTTTTGAAAATCCTCCTGTGATTTTCCTGCTGTCACACTGTGGGTAAACAGCTCTACCGATTCTTCGTTTAAAATCCTTGCCCCGTTTACGCCTACCCCATGGTTTGCCAGAGCGTCTACGACCTTTGCATAGGCTTCTACCGTTCCGATCAGCCCGGCTCCACCGCTCTCATAGCGCTCCGTGATCTGGAACTGATTGTTCTGCGGGATCGGATGGATGATTTTTTTCTGGTAATCATAACCGTACAAAGCAGACAGCCTCTTGCCCTCGGGCAGCTTAAAATACAGTTCTTCCGCCCCTAATGGCGCAAACAGATGCTTTTTTAAATAGTCGCTAAACCGCTCGCCGCTGACCTCCTCGATCACTGCCGCCATCACGTCATGCCCCAGCGAATACGCCCAGCGGGTACCTGGCTCAAAAATCAACGGCATCTGGGCGATTGCCCGGACGATCTCCCGTGTCCCGGCCTGCCCCCTGGTCTTTTCGATCACCTCGCGGATCGCCTCCGACTGGGTATCGTAGGTCAGCCCCGCCGTCATCGACATCAGATCAAGAATCCGCATCTGCCGGGCGGCATAATGGGACGGCTCTCCTTTTTTTGGCATTTCTGCCGGAAAGACGCCAATCGGGAACTCCCGGTCGATGATGTGCATGATTTCATATTCCGGCAAGTACTTCCAGACCGGATCGTACAAATGTAGCTTTCCCTGCTCGATCAGCTGGACTGCCGCTGCCATTGTCATCAGCTTTGTAGCCGAAAAGAAAAAATACAGATCGGTTTCCTTTACCGGTATCGTCTGCTCATAATCCGAATGTCCCGCCAAATGCCGGTAGACGGTCTGATGCTCTCTTTGGATCAGACAATCCAGGTTGTGGATTCCATAGGCTTCCTCCAGGGAATCCAGATATGCGGTCAGTTTTTCAAAGCCCATTCCAGGCACCCCCTTTTTCCAACCATGCTTCCAAAATCGCTTCCGCCATTTTCCTGCCGCCCGCCCAGTTCGGATGTACCCCGTCTCCTAAGTGCATCCCCTCCTGCATCCGGTGGATATCCTCCGGATCGCGCATCACCCGATCCAAATCGATCCAGTCATCTGCCCGGCTGCTGGTTCGGATCAACTGGTTATACGCCTGCCGTTTGGCCTCCGCCGCCTCCCGCCAGGGTGCGCCAAACGCTCCGAACGGCGGAATCGTCGAAACCAGAACCCGGCTTCCCCGTTCCTGCCCCTGTCTTATCACTTCTTCTAACGCTGCAAAAATATCGGCAGCCTCCGGGACCGTTTCCTCCTGGAAAACAATGCTGTGCGAACAGTCGTTGACCCCTATCAGGAGAAACACCAGATCCGGGACGGCGTCCGCAAACAAATCCTGCAAAAACCGATCCTTCCCTGCAATCCCGAACTGGTGGCCCCCTCCCGGCAAAAACTCAGCCACCGGAAAGCTCTTTTGGATACGGTTGCCGGAAATTCCTCCGTTGATTACAGTATAGCCTCCCGGAGCGCGTTTGTAAAGCAGATCCATCAGGGAATCGCTCAGATACGACATATGGGTAATGGAATCGCCGAACAAGGCAAGCAGCTTTGTCTCTTCCGGGGCGAAAACAGAAACCGACGCAAGGCCAACCAAAAACTGATTTGGATACGGATCTACTGCCAGCACAGGCGCCAGATCCTGCTTCACCGTAAACCCCAATGCCTCTGTTTCCAAAAAATCCCCCGAAAACTGCATCCCCTGCCAGGAATACGCCGCATATGTAACGCAGGCGCTCCGCACAATCGTTTTTTCTTTGAAATACATCCAAAGGATCAGATCGTCCTCTGCCGTCACCTCCTGCCAAAGCTCGTCGCTGTTTTTCTCGCAGCCTGGCTCTAACACGATTTTTTCCCTGCCCTGGCACGTTATCATCCGCCTTGGGGAACGCCGCCCGCTTACCCGGTTCCTGAGTTCTATCGCCGCATGCTCTATCGTCATCGTCTCCTCGCCGTACCGGTTCTGGAACCGGACGCGGATAGCCTTTCCTGCTGCGTTGTTAAAAAAAACGGCTTTTTGGGTGATATGCTCCAGTATACCTGCCTCCTGATGGTAGTCAATCGGCACGTAACTCCAGACTGGTATCCATTTGCTCATTCTGTCCTCTCCTCCTTGTCAAGCGGATATTCGTGGGTCCGCTTCGCTGCTTGCTCATAACCTCATTGCCGCTTTGCAGCATTTCAGTGGAAGCTTATCTTCAATCGGCGGCTCCATAGCCGTCCTTATTATTTTCTGTCACTATTATGTTTATCGGCAAGCATGCTATGCTTTATAAATAGCAAAACGGTTCTCCGGAATCGACAAATTCCACCGGGATATCAGGAAGAATCGACGCAAGCCAGCTTCCTAAGTGCTTCATCCCCGCCTCCTCGCTCCGCTCGTGACCTAAAACCAGCATGGCCTGCTGATATCCCAATGCCTGCATATTGCGGAGAAACGGAGTGGACAGCAGTTCATGAATTTCTCCGCATACGATAACGTCCAGATTCCGTTCCTCCATAATCTTTAACGGCTTCCACGGATCGCCCAGTCCCTGGCTGCCGCCGCCTACCAAGATAGATACCCGCGTCACCTTCATCTCTGGATCGCCGACTGCCCGGATTTTTTCCATAGCCAGCTTATCCTTAAAAAAGTCGGCCAGTTCCTGTAAGGACATCGGAGGAATTTCATAGCAGGCGCCGAAATGCTCGGTCGGGCTTCCCGGAATATCCGGCAGCACATAGGATTCCCAGCCAAGTTCCTTCTCCAGCCCCCGGTAAATCCCATCCTTTTGCTCGGCGTGCATATGGTCATGGAAACGCCAGATGTTGATCTGGTTTTCGTCAATCAGCCGTTTCTGCTCCCGGTAAACCGGATTGTTTTCCGTAAAAGGGTCCTCTGACTTCCATTCTAAAAAGAGCGTCGGCTCATGGGTAATAATCAGATTGGCCTGCCGTCTGATCGCTTCCCGCAATACCTCGATTGTCACCTGAAAGGTCGTAATAATTTTTGTCACCTCTGCATTAAGGCTCCCGGTGATCAGGCGGTCGCAGGTTTTTCCCTCCGGTATTGTCACACCTGTCTTTTTTAAAATCGCATCTGTAATCTCTCTAACTGTCATGATAACACTCCTTTCTGCTATCCCTTTACCCCGCCGATAACCACGCCTTTGATGATCTGCGACTGGATAAACGGGAAAATAATCAATACCGGCAGCACGGCAATCATCGCAATCGCCATCCGTGCGCCTACCGTCGGGAGCTGTAAGCCCTGCAGGTTCGCTCCCTCGGTCATACTCGACTGCATCGTCAAAAGCTTAATGTTATTTTGCAGGTTGTTTAAGTATGCGTTAATGCTGTAAAGCCTCTGGTTGGAAATATAGTACATAGCATTCGACCAGTCGTTCCAGTAAGCCATCCCGGCGAATACCGAAATCGTAATGATAACCGGTTTGGAAAGCGGCAGCATAATCTTGGAATAAATCTTCATCTCCCCCGCCCCATCCATCCGTGCCGCCTCTAAAATCTCACTCGGAATACTGCTGATATAATAATTCCGTACCAGCAAGACGTTCATGCCGCTCATCAGATAATTCGGCAAAAGCAGCGCCCAGATAGTATTTTTGATATGGAACGTCTGCGTCCAGATAATATAGGAGGCCGTCATCCCGCCGCTAAAGAGCATCGTAAAAAAGATAAAAAAGGCAATCACATTCCGAGCCTTAAAATCCTTCCTGGAAAGCGGATAGGCAAACATAGAAGTCATGATCACATTGGTCAACGTGCCGACAATTGTGACAAAAATCGTCACCAGGTAAGCCCGGCCAATCGTCTCCCGCTTTGCCCACAAATACTGATAAGCAGCAAAGCTAAATTTAGAGGGAATAAATTTATAACCCTCGTTGATCAAGGCGCTTTCGTCCGTAACAGATGCGCTGATCATCAGCAAAAACGGCGCTAGGCAAAATACCGCAAACAGAATCATGATCGCACAGCAAATCATCTGGAACCTTTTTTCAGAATTGATATGTTTCATAGCCATCCTCCCATCAGAATAACGAGCTGTCCGGATCGACCTTGCGGACAATCAAGTTTGAGACCAGCACCAGCACAAAGCCGATAATCGACTGGAAAACGCTGGCTGCC
>CASCWU010000131.1 GCA_949155905.1 uncultured Lachnospiraceae bacterium | reverse complement strand
GGTCATTTCGTTACCGGAAGATTTCCCTGCCGGAGACGATTACTTATATTGGAGATTATGCGTTTTATCAACGAAAGATAGAAGAAATTTCTCTGCCGGATTCTGTGACAGAAATGGGAGTCGGTGTATTTGAGGATACAGAGGTGGAAGGGGAACTGGTATTTCCGGCTTCGATGGATACAGTTCCCTCTCGAACATTTTACCGCACGTCGGTACGTCGTCTGGTGATTCCTGACACGGTGACAAAGCTGGAGCGGTATGCGGTGATGCTGGATCGGTATCCTCCAGAAGCCCTTGAGCCGGAATGGGAGGGAAAAATGGAGGTTGTGCTATCCAAAAATCTAAAAGAAGCCGGGGAATGTGCGTTTTATGCCTCTCCTTATTTTTGTACGGTAAAGCTGACCGGGAAAGGCGGCAATGTCATAGAGGATGGTGTGTTGTTTAACAAAAAGAAAACCGAATTGATTCTGGCATTAGAAGCAAAAACCGGGGATTATCATATCCCGAAAACCGTGCGCCGTATCCATGCCTATGCGTTCAGCGCCGTATCTCAGGGAGTTGAGCCTACAAACAGCGCAACCGGGCGAATCTGGATTCCGGAGGGAGTCAAAGTGTTAGAAAAAGGAACCTTTCGGAATTGCTTCTGGCTGAAATCGCTGAATCTGCCGTCTACGATAGAACGGATAGAGGCCGGGGCGTGGAGCTGTATCAGCCTGGAAGAGCCGAACGCCGGAAAGGGATTACGGAATCTGATTATCAAGGCAAAGAAGCCGCCGGAAATCGAAGGGAAGCAAAAGACGCTTCGGAACATCAATGTGCCGAACAGCAGTATTTCCAAGTATAAGAAAGCATTGGCGGGGAAGATCGGATATAAAAAGCTGTATTAAGGGAAATAAAAATAAAAGGAAATGGACATAAAAGGAGATAGGAATTAGAGAAAAGAGAGGATAAAAGGTAAAAAGTCCTCTCTTTTCTTTGATTTTTATAATATATTCATATATTTTTAATAAAAAATCTCTTGATAGAAGCCTGAATATATAGTAAAATATAACAAAATCGTATATTTTAACGACAAAGATAATGCGATTAGAGAACTACCAGAATAGTATTGTCAAACATGGAGCCGCTTTGGAGAGTTTTTTCGTTGGTTTCCAGCTTTCTTTCAAATCAAAAAGTTGTAAACTGGTGGTAAAATAATAGACTGTGTAGAAAATATGTTTCTCACAGTCCTTTTCAAAGTTATCTTTTGGAGGGAATATGGAAGAAAATACAAAAAAGCGTTTTTCTTTTCTGATTTTTATTTTGGCGGCTATCTTATTGCTTCTTTTTTCTTATCTTTTATCTTCAGAACCAAAAGGTTCTCTTCCAGCATCTCCGGAAGAGTCTATCGTCGGTTCTGCAGACGAGTGGATATACTATTCCCTGCCACCCGGCAAGGGCGCTGAAATGGGACTTTGGCGTATCCATACAGAAACAGGAGAAAAGGAGCATATCTGGGAAAAGTACGAAGCTTTTTTCGTTTTGGAGGAAGAAATATACGCACAAACAAATTGGGAAGGTGTTTACCGAATGGATCTGGATGGAAGCAATCCGGAATTGATTTTTGAAGGCAGCACAAACTGTCTGAATTTGTGTTATGAAAATGATTGGATTTACTTTTTCATATGGTCCAAGCATTTTACAGAACAGGGAGGCGCTTATTTTATTCGTTATCATACTCAAACAGGTCAAACAGAACGATTGTTACAGGATATCCGGACACCTGCTTTCGCGCCTGTTGCATATACCAGCTTTATCATAAGCGGGGATTATCTATATACGATAGGAGCCTCTGACGGAAAGTGGGGAATTATCAGTTATCATATCAAAACCGGGGAGCAAACTATTTGCACAGATTTATCCACTAAGCGCGCGGCTCCTCTCGTCGATGTGGAGGACGAATGTCAGCTATACATAACGGAATGCGGAGATCAACTGGTTTTGCTTTATCTATATGCCAAAGAGCATGGCTTTACTACAGGTATGTATGCTGCTCCGAAAGGAGATGCCATTACGAAGAAAACGAAATGGCGGAAAATACAGTTTCCGGATATGGAAAAGGGAAGCTATTGCGGTTATATATTTCATGATGGTTATGTTTATTATCTCAATGAAGACTGGAATCTACGCTGCCGTCCTTTGTTTGGAAAATCGAAGGAGGTAATTATCTATAATGGAACAGCGCTGGCCGCAGATCTCAATGGTGGATTATCCGGCGTAAAGGGAAAATATAAAGAATACTCCTGTACTTTGGCTTTTGGCAAGCATCATTTATACTATCATTATTATACGACATTTGACGAGAAAGAAGCAGAATTAAACAGAGGAAGTGCCGATTTTGTTGGTTCTGTATCAGACTGGATGGATTATATTGGGGATTTGCCTGGAAAGAATTAGTTCATTCATTTTTGTTTATTTTTTTGGCCTGGGTTGATAGTGGTATGTACCTTACAGATAGTGACGCTTCAGACCTGGATTCGGACAATAGAAGATGCTCAGCAGTATCATGGAAATAGAACGGATAAAAAACAGATGTAAAAATCAGGAAATGGAATATAAAATAGAAAGTAAAAGATAGAAAATAAAGTGTAGAAAGAACAAAGGAGAGGGGAGATAATGAGAAAAAAACAAAAAAGAATTGTCAGAATAGCTGGGGGAACATTTCTTTTGATTTGTCTGCTTTTTTACCATAATTTTCAATATCAAGAAGTTTCTATCACGTTACTTTTGGAAAATCTTGCGGCTGAAGCAGTCATGACCGGCTCTACTAATGACTGGATTTATTATTCTCTGGCAGGGGATGAAACTACAAAGGGCGGTCTTTGGCGTATTCATAAAGAAACAAGGGACAAGGAGCTTGTCTGGGAAGGACGTTACTGTATGTTCCTGGTTTTGGGGGAGGAACTGTTTGTGCAGGATCGAGGGGAAAGGGTTTATCGGATGGAGCCGGATGGAAGTAATCCGGAACTAATTTTTGAAGGAACAGCCAATGCCCATGATTTGTATTACGAAAATGGGTGGGTATATTTTTCCATCTATGATAACAGGCCGGAAGAGGATACTGCGGTTTCTGGACAGTATTTGCGTTATCATATCAAAACGAAAAAGACAGAGATAGTGCTAGCAGGAATCCGGACATCTACCTGGGCGTTTCATTCTAACTTTGTAGTAAGCGGGGAGGATTTTTACGCGGTTGTCTGGTCAGAAGGAAAAAGGGGAATTTTAAGTTATAATTTGAAAACCGGGAAACAGAAGATTTGTCTTGATCTGGATACTGGGATAGAGGCTCCTTCCATTGATGGCGGTTATGCGTTGTTTTTAGCAGATAGTGGGGAGGAGGAGCTGATTTTGGCTTATTTCGATTTGAAAAAAATGGCTATACCCAAAAATTATGTGCTACCAAAAAAGGAGGAGCCATTACAGAAAAAACGGTTTGGAGAGAAATACGATTCCCAGATATGCAGGAACAAACGGCAATCCCTCCGAATCCTCCCCGTGATGCGTTTGCACATATGATTATGGAGGGTTCTGAGTCGGGCTATGTCTTTCATCAGGGCTATGCTTATTATCTGAATGAGGACTGGAATCTGTGCAGCAGGCCTTTGTCTGGGAACCCGGAGGAAGTAACGGTTTACGAGGGGACGGCGTTTATGGTAGAGAAACTTGGGCGGGTAAATGATTGTGAATGTACCTTGGCGTTTGGAGATAATTGCTTTTATTATCGCTACTATACAGAGATCGACGAGGAAGATGCCGCAAAAATAAGGTTCGAGAATTATGAACCAATACCGACGGAATGGGCCGATTATATTGGAGAATTGCCGAAAAGGAAATAAAAGAGACTGGAACCTCTCCGGTGTTTTGTGTTAAAATAAAAAAGGATACCTGCCTCAAAAGAAAAACCAGAAAGGGCAGGCGGTATAGATAAGGATAGACAAAAAAGACAAAGGAGACTTGCGTATGAAAAAGGCAGAAGGAAGAAGAAAAATAAGCGGAGCGGCGTTGCTTATATGCTTGGCTGTCGTAGTGAATTCTCTGGTATTTGCGGGAAGGCCTGCGTTTGTTTCTGGAAAAAGCTCGAATATTGCCCAGGCAGCAGCGTCAGATCCAAAAGGTCAGCCAGAGCCTGTTTCCGTCCGGAAAAAGCGGGTGGCCTCTGTCGTCATTGGTCGTTTGGGCTATGTGCTTTATGACGATGGTACGGCGACGGTGACAGACGAAGCAGCGGTAATGGAAGGACTGGAAGCAAAGGCAGTCGATATTATTATACCATCAAAAGTTTCTTATGGTGGAAAAAGCTATACCGTAACCACCATTGGACAGAAATGCTTCTACAGTGGAGGAGACAACGAACATTTTTATGGAAGAATTGTTTTACCAGACACGATTCAGACGATTGAGAAAGGCGCATTCTGCCAGGTGAACTGTGAGAAACTGGTAGTTCCGGATTCAGTTACAAAGGTAGAAAGCTATGGCTTTTATAAGCTGACCGTAAAACAGGATTTCTACTATCCTTCCGGTTGTACGGAAATCCCGAAAGGTGCGTTGTATGAGCTGACAGTAAGGGGTGGGATTTTGGTTATTCCGGAGACTATAACAAAGCTGGGAGAACGGGCTGTTTCTACCTTTTCTCCGGTTCGGATTTTGTGTGATCCAGATGAAATAGGCTCGGGAGCTTTTGTCAAGCTGCCGTCTGATAAGATAGAGATTGGAGGAAGGCAGGGCTTTGTGCTAGAGGATGGAATGCTGTTAAATAAAGATAAAACGGAATTGATTAAATATTTGAAGCCTACTTCCAGCGATATCGTAATTCCGGATACTATACAGCGGATTCATGCGTATGCGTTTGAAAATGTAGATACGTATGCGTTTCAACAGGAGCAAGAAAAGAAAGAACTGACGTTTCGAGCGTATCTTCCGGAAGGGTTGACCGAGTTGGAAACCGGAACCTTTTCAGGCTGCTATTGGCTGGATACCCTTTATTTGCCTGCTTCTCTGGAAAAGATTGCGGATAGAACCTTTGCAGAGGCCAGACTTGGCGTGGTTCAAACTCTGGTATTTCAATCCGCAAAACCGCCGGAAATCGGAAAGGAAAATAAGGTAGGAAGCGTAAGATTAGAGTCAGAGGAAGCAAATCCAGAAGAGTTCAAGGCCAGTTTTAAAGGAAAGCTTCAATATGGACAGCTATATGAAATTTCTTCTAAAAAAGAAAAATCAGGTAGCTTTGACAGTGGTAATCATGATGATAAGGATAGTTCTGACTATAGGCAGGATAGATTTAGAGAGCAGGTTTTGACAAATGACAAGCCTCAGATAGATGATAAGTATCAGATCGGGCAGCCGGAGGAAGAGAACTATATCGTATTGGATAATATTTTATATACGCTTTATCCGAATGGAACAGCAGAGGTGACACAGGTAGGAGCGGATAAATCCGATCCATATGGATATACGCCTGATGAGGTATATGATTATGATAGGATGCACGAGCAATTTGATTATGATCTGGGAGATATTTGTATTCCAAAAAAGATTCAGGCAAATGGAAAAAATTATACCGTGACTTCTATAGGAGCAAAGGCGTTTGTCGGATCATTCCGTTATGGAAAAATTACGCTGCCGGATACGATTGCATATGTGGGCGATTATGCCTTTTACCAGCGGAGGATCAAGGAAATTTCTCTGCCAGATTCTATTACGGAAATGGGAATCGGGGTATTTGAACAAGCAGAATTAGAAGGCGAACTGGTGTTTCCAACTTCTATGGATACGGTTCCCTATCGGACGTTTTATCGAACGGTTGTGTGGCAAAGGCTGGTACTTCCTGACACGGTGACAAGGCTGGAGCGGTATGCGGTGATGTTGGATCGGTATCCAATAGAAGCGGGGGTATTGATACCGGGAAAAACAGAAGTTGTGTTGTCCAAAAATCTGAAGGAAGCCGGGGAATGTGCGTTTTATGCCTCTCCTAATTATTGCCTGGTAAAGCTGACCGGGAAAGACGGCAATGTCATAGAGGATGGTATGTTGTTTAACAAGAGCAAAACCGAATTGATTCTGGCATTAGAGCCAAAGACCGGAGATTATTATATTCCGAAAACCGTGCGCCGTATCCATGCCTATGCGTTCAGCGTTGTTTCCCAGGGGGTCGATCCTGCAAATGGTGCAACCGGGCGGATTTGGGTTCCGGAGGGAGTCAAATTGTTAGAAAAAGGAACCTTTCGGAATTGCTTCTGGCTGAAATCGCTGAATCTGCCGTCTACGATAGAACGAATCGAGACCGGAGCCTGGAGCTGTATCAGCCTCGAAGAGCCGAATGCTGGAAAGGGACTGCAGAACCTGATTATCAAAGCAAAGAAGCCGCCGGAAATCGAAAGGAAACAAAAGATACTTCGGAACATCAATGTGCCGAACAGCAGTATTTCCAAGTATAAGAAAGCACTGGCGGGGAAGATAGGATATAAAAAGCTGTATTAAATAGTAGTATTGAACTGTATTTTGTATATCAGATAGCAGAGATGTGAAAAGAAAATAAATATTAGAGAAAAGAGAGGACAAAAGACAAAAGTTCTCTCTTTTTAGCTTTTAGATTATATTTATATATTTTTAAAAATAGATTTCTTGATATAAGGGTAGATATATAGTAAAATATAGTAAAACAAGACAAAATTATCGGTATTTGCTAAAAATCAACGAAAAAGTTACTGCTAAAGCGGACGCGGATTTACAGAGGCAAAGGAATATGGAGGAGATAAAGTATGAACACAGAATATATGTATGAATTAGGAAATAACAAGTCCGTCATTCGGGAGCTGT
>CASCWU010000130.1 GCA_949155905.1 uncultured Lachnospiraceae bacterium | reverse complement strand
TCTGACGGCGGGCGCTATGATGGGTATCATGATGAAGGGAGAAAAGGATTTGCTTACCCTTCAGATAAAGGGAGACGGGCCGTTAGGCGGGATTACGGTGACGGCAGATTCGTCGGCAAGGGTGAAAGGGTATGTCGGGCATCCGGAGGTGCTGCTGCCTCCCAATCTGGCCGGGAAGCTGGATGTAGGCGGTGCGGTTGGCCAGGGGGATTTGGTAGTCATAAAGGATATGGGCTTAAAGGAGCCGTATGTCGGGCGGACGGCGCTTGTCAGCGGCGAAATCGCAGAGGATATCACAGCCTATTTTGCTGCCAGCGAGCAGATTCCAAGCGCGGTTGCCTTAGGAGTGTTAATGAGCCGGGAAAACGAGGTGAAGCAGGCAGGGGGCTTTATTCTCCAGCTTATGCCATTTGCAGAGGAGGAAATCATTACGGCATTAGAAACAAAGCTTGCAGAGATTTCTTCTGTCACCTCTATGCTGGATCGCGGAATGACGCCAGAGGATATGTTACAAGAGCTGTTAGGGGATCTGGGCGTTACGGTTCATGAGCAGATAAAGACCGAGTTTTTTTGTAACTGCGATAAAAAACGGGTAGAAAAGGCTATTATCAGTATTGGAAAAAAAGAGATTGGGGAAATGATTGCAGAAGGAAAGCCAATCGAGGTCAACTGCCATTTCTGCGGGAAAACCTATGAGTTTAGCGTAGAGGAATTAAAGCGGCTGCTAAAGCAGGCCGTAAATCGTTAGAAAGCTGTTTAGGATAGCATTGCGTTTAGGGGAAATTTGTGCTACACTAAGAACGTGGGGGTTTTATGAAGTAAAAACCAGAAACAGGTAAAAAGGAGGTAACAGGGATGGATATGAGAATCGAAAGCGCTGTTTCGGCAGCGTCACAGGCAAATCCGGCAACGGTGCAGGGACAGGTCAGTATATCTGTGCTGAAGATGTCTTTGGATCAGGTAGAAGAAACCGGAGCTTCAATGATAAAGATGATGGAGCAGTCTGTCAATCCGGGATTGGGGCAGAATATTGATGTCAGAATATAGGATAGAGGAATTATCTGCAAGGGAGCTGCGTCTGCTGTATGAGGAGCATATGCGGGCGGATTTTCCAGAGGATGAGCTAAGGCCGCTGCCGATGCTCTTAGAAAAGCAGGCACAGGGAATCAGTATGGCGTATGGCTGGTACAAGGATAAGGAATTGTATGCCTATGCCATTCTTACTCAGCCGGAGAAGCGGCAGCCATACGGGGCAGATTCTTATGTCCTGTTGGACTATTATGCCGTTTGCAGGGGCTTCCGCGGTCAGGGAGTTGGCAGTGCTTTTTTAGAGACATTACTGGCAGGGCTTACCTGTAAGGGCATTCTGTTTGAGGTAGAGGATCCGCAGGAAGCAGCTTCCGAGGAGGAACGGGCGGTACGGGTACGGCGGATTCATTTTTATGAAAGGCTTGGCTGCCGGATGATTGAGGGGGTACAGGCCAGAGTGTTCGGCGTAGCGTTCCGGATTTTGGTTTGGAGCAGACAAAAGCTGCCTTCTCTGGCAGAGACGATTGGGGCGATGGAGCAGATTTATCATCAGCTTCTGCCGCCGGAGTTGTTTTGTAAAAATTGTTTCTTTGAAAGGAAGGTAAAATCAGATGAGACCGTGTAAAAGAGAGCAGGAGAAGGGAACAAGCGTTACAATCCGGGTAGATGTGACAAAAATTGTCCGCTATTTGTGTATCACTGGTATTTTTGTAGTGGGTATTATTTTCGGGACGAAGTTTTATCTGGATTTGGTAAAGGAAAAGGACGAATAGAGAAAAGAGACAACCTGAGACAATCAAATACAAGCATAAAGGAGGAACTTCAAGATGAGAAAAAAGCTTTTGGCAGCGCTGCTGCTGTGCGCTATGGTAATAACTCTGCTGCCTTCGGCCAAGGCCAAGGCAGACGGGATTGCAATTCTTTATAATAAAAAGAGTCCGAATACCGTGCTGACGGACAAAAAGTACACCAACCTCTATGTAGGCGGGGTAAGAATCAACTTAGATTACAACATCAGCGGGAAAACCAGCGGAGTAAAGGGAACGTGGAAATCGTCTAACACAAACGTGATAACCGTAGATAAATATGGTATCTGTAAGGCGGTAGGCAACGGTTCTGCTTATATTACCTTTACATATAAGCAGAAAGGGGAAACGAGACAGCTCCGTTGCAAAATGCGTGCGCTTACCAGGGCGACTGCTGTTTCTCTGATGCCAGCGATGACTGGATTTGACGGAACATTAAAAATCGGCGAAAGCGCCAGCTTTACAGCCAGTCTGACGGCCAATCCAAAGGCAGTGGCAATCAATTCATCCATTAAGTCTACCTATGGCCTTTATTTCGGTCTTTATGCAGATGCAGATTGTAAAATAGCAGCACCGGATACGATTGCGACGTTAGAGACAACAGAATCCGGCACTGCCAAGGTGACAGCAAAAACAGAGGGAACCGTATACTTAAAGGTAGTAGGGAAAAATTCCCCAAATGCTACGGCTTATAATGTGGAGAGCGTAGCGGCCAAAATCGAAATCAAAACACCGACAAAGGTAGAACAGGTGGATTCCAACAAATTCCGGGTGACGGCAAATACGGATATTATGTCCGTTGTGGTGCGGAATACAAAGACCAGCATTGTAGTCAGTTCTACGATGACGATGGAGCCAGACAACAAACGGAGCGCGCTGGTGACAACGAGCCAGTCTCCGTTAAAGGGAGATTATACCGTTATTGTAAACGGCGTGGAGACCTTTAACATCACCTGTGAGGAGTCCAGGCTGGAGAAAATCGAGCTGACCTCCAACTATGCGATTCTGGATAAAACCGTGATCAGCGGCAATACGTATCCAAAGGCCTATATTTATTATAAGCTTTACGATCAGTTCGGCAATGATGTAACTGCCAGCCCGTTGTATCCGACCAGTAAGTTTATCGGAATCTGGGCCAACAACGGAGTCGCTACACTCCCAGAGCAGGGTGTGATGATGCTTGATTTTGAACGAATCAGGGAAACTGCTCCGCAGATCAATACGGCTTATTCCATTTCGCTGATTTATAATGGCTCCATGAATATTAAAAACGAAAGTACGGTGCTGTTAGGGGCTCCGGCGATGGTAAGTGAGTTGGAGTTTAAGGGTATTTATACCTATCTGAATGCGGTAGAGGGCTATCGGAAGATGGCAGACGCCAATATGAATATGATTACCACCGGAATGACCGTAGTGCCGTATGCAGGCTCTACGACGACAACAGGAGCGTATTATCTGCTCGTATCTGCAAAGGATCAGTATGGCAACCGGTTGGCAAGAAAGGGTGTCGATGACAAGACCGTCGGGATTTACGTAGGAGGAGCGACCAATCTGGAGTTGGCTTCTACAGAATCTATCGGCAGCATCATCATTGATAACCAGCAGTATTTAGCCTATGCGCTTTCTGCCGGAACGACAGGAAAAACAGCAACCGGAACGACCAATATTATTCTTTCCGGCGGCTCCTCTATACCGAAAAATGTGATTTTAAAGGTAGCAGAGACAGCCGGGATCGAGCGGTTTTGGTTCAATGGAAATGCCGTTATCAAAAAGAAAGGAAACAGCTACGAGCCGCAGGAAACCTATCTGGATTACAGTGTAACCAATACGGCCGGGAATAACATTACCGATTATGCAACACTGGTAGCATTGACAGGTGCGAAGGATGTCTATAACGGTACCGTAAATATGGCGTATCTGATGGATCAGAAATACCTGTATTCTGAGAAGGGCGGGGTTTTCTACTGGGAGAAGCAGGCAGACGGTTCGGCAAAGCTGAAATATCAGCCGAACATCGGAGCCTTGATTTCCAGCACCGGAGTCAATATGGTTGGAGTAGACGAGGTCATTACCATGAAGGGAACCGCAAAGGAACTCAAGAATTCTATCGTGATCCGGGTAGAGGAGTAGTAGAGAGCCTGACGGAACGAAAAAAAGAAACTGATCACCAATAAGCAAACGTATGAAAGCACGAAAATAGAAGCAGGAAAGAAATGAGGATGGGATAACAAAGCCTATGTTATCTCATCCTCGCTTTTTGCCTTTTTTGTAGGAATGGTTACTGCCACAACCGCACTCCAGTGCGGAAATTTTACTTTGTGGAATTCTTTTTCATATCATAGAAAAGTTCGCCGAACTTCTCTATGATACAAATTTATCTGTGCAGTGGGTAGCGTTCGGTCAGCTCTCTTACCAGTGCCATAGCCTGTTCTTTATTGGCCTCGACGTTTTCGATCACCAAAGAGATCGCTTCGGCTACGGTGTCCATATCGGCAGCCTGAAAGCCGCGGGTCGTGACAGCCGGAGTACCGAGCCGGATACCGCTGGTGACAAACGGAGAAGCTGGATCGTTTGGAACGGTATTTTTATTGCAGGTAATGTTGGCAGCGTCAAGAAGCTTTTCGGCAGCTTTTCCTGTCACTCCTCGGCTTTGCAGATCCACCAGCATCAGATGATTGTCTGTGCCGCCGGATACAATAGAGAAGCCGCGCTTTTGCAGTCCCGCACAAAGCGCCTGGGCATTGTCGATAACGGACTTGGCATAGGTTTGAAACTCCGGCGCCAGAGCTTCCTTAAAGCAAACGGCCTTGGCAGCAATAACATGCTCCAACGGCCCGCCCTGAATCCCTGGAAAGATTGCCTTGTTCAGCTTGTGTTCCTCTGCAAATTCTGCACTGGATAAGATTAGGCCACCCCGCGGTCCGCGCAGGGTTTTATGGGTGGTACTGGTCGTGACATGAGCATAAGGAATCGGGCTTTCGTGGTAGCCGGTACAGACCAGCCCGGCAATATGGGCAATATCTGCCATCAGAAAGGCGCCTACCTCGTCGGCAATTTCCCGGAAACGCTTAAAATCAATTTTTCTTGCATAAGCGCTCGCTCCGCAGACGATGAGCTTTGGTTTACACTCTTTGGCGATTCTGGCAACTTCGTCGTAGTCCAGGAAGCCGTTGTCGTCTACGCCATAAGGCACGATATGGAAATAGCTTCCGGACATATTGGCAGGACTGCCGTGGCTTAAATGTCCGCCGTGGTCAAGACTCATGCCCATGACCGTATCGCCCGGGGTCAGCAGGGCAAAAAAGACGGCCATATTGGCCTGGGCGCCGGAATGCGGCTGAACATTGGCGTAGGTGCAGCCAAAGAGCTGCTTTGCCCGTTCGATAGCAAGCGTTTCTGCCATATCGACAAATTCGCAGCCGCCATAATAACGTTTGCCCGGATAGCCCTCTGCGTATTTATTTGTTAACGGGCTTCCCATGGCTGCCATAACAGCCTTGCTGACAAAGTTTTCAGAAGCAATCAGTTCGATATGATCCTCCTGCCTTTGGATTTCCAGCTCCATGGCTCTTGCCAGATCCGGATCAAAGGACTTGATTTCATCAAAACAATACATAGAATACCTCCTTCTAGCCCGGCGAAGCCGGGGTTGCCCGAACTTGCCGGGAGTGATTGGGTTTGGAACGCAAAGAAGCGTTTGTATCTATCATATAGAACGATTGGCAGGAGGTCAAGAAGAAAATTGCTTGAAAATCATTGTCATATAAAATATAATAAAAAAGAGAAAGCTTTTAAGCGACAAGGAGGGAAATGATGTGTTAGCAGCAGTAAAGGGTGAGTATAAAATGTTTAACAAGAATGAATTTGAAAATGCAAATTCATTCCTGAAATTGGTCAGCAAGGAGATGGAATCATGAAGTCCAATTTTGAATTTTTGAACAGCCATTTTCCTGTTCTGGCGAATTTTGGTGAATTGGCAGAAAAGTATCTATACAGCGATTCCAACTCCTGTCTGATGAAATTGGGAATGATTGGAGAAACTATCGTTAATTTATGCTTTACCTATGACAGAATCCCTCTGCCCCAGGATAATACAGCATCAAATAGGATCAACGACTTATTTCGTGAAGGAATGATTTCCCATGATTTGAAAGATATTCTTCATGCCCTGCGCATCAGCCGAAATAAGGCAACACATGAAAACTATGCTTCTGTATCGGATGGAAAAGCCCTGATTCAAATGGCATATAGCTTATGCGAGTGGTTTATGCAGACCTATGGAGATTGGAACTATCAAAATCGCCCCTTTGTTATGCCATCTGAAACTATCGAGCCTGTCAGCAACGATAAGAGTGATGAACAGACTCAGGAAGAGAAGTTGATAAAAGAAGCGGAAGAAACAGCGATAGCAACTCCCGCCATAGAAAAGGAAACTCGAAAGAAGCAATCTGGCAAGGCGGCAAGTCAGAGAACTAAATCCGAGGCAGAAACACGTTATCTGATTGATGAGCAGCTCCGCAAGGTTGGTTGGGAAGCCAACACAGAACAGCTGCGCTATTCCAAGGGAATACGCCCTGCCAAGGGTCATAATATTGCTATCGCTGAATGGCCTACAGATTCCACTATTGGCAATCGAGGTTATGTCGATTATGCTCTGTTTGTTGGTATGCAGTTAGTCGCTACGATTGAGGCCAAGGCAATTCATAAAGATATTCCTTCTGTGATCGATTATCAATGTAAAGATTATTCAAAAAATATCCGTAGTGCTGATCAGGTATATCAAATTGGTACATGGGGCAGCTATGGTGTACCCTTCACCTTTGCTACTAATGGTCGGCCATATTTGGAGCAGTATGATACAAAAAGCGGCATATGGTTTTTGGATTTGAGGCAGCCTGATAACGCGCCAAAAGCTTTGAGGGGCTGGATGAGTCCAGATGGAATTATGGAGCTGCTTGACAAAGATATTCCTGCACGAAATCAGGATTTGCAGGAGATGTCCTATGATCTGTTACGTGACAAGGGTGGCTTGAGTCTCTATGAATATCAGATCAAAGCAATAAAGGCTGCTGAAGAAGCAATCATCAAGGGTCAGCGTAATATTTTGCTTGCTATGGCGACAGGCACAGGCAAGACCCGCACCATTCTGGGTATGATTTACCGTTTTCTGAAAACAGGACGGTTTCGCAGAATTCTTTTCTTGGTGGATAGAACTGCTTTAGGCGAACAGGCATTTGACGTATTCCAAGAGGTTAAGCTGGAGGATTTGATGACGCTTAATGATATATACAATATCAAGGGTTTGGATGATAAGAATATAGACCGCGAAACCCGCATCCAGATTGCCACGGTTCAGAGTATGGTTAAGCGAATC
>CASCWU010000129.1 GCA_949155905.1 uncultured Lachnospiraceae bacterium | reverse complement strand
CCATATTGTCCGGGTGAAGGGTACGTCCTGTACCGCCGCCGGAAGCAACGGAGAAGTATTTCTTGCCCTGCTCGACGCATTCCTTCTTGTAGGTGCCTGCTACCGGATGCTGGAAGCGGGTCGGGTTGGTGGAGTTTCCGGTGATGGAAACGTCTACGCCTTCCTTGTGCATGATAGCCACGCCTTCGGTGACGTCGTTTGCACCATAGCAGTTTACCTTTGCACGAGGACCATCAGAGTATGCCTTGCGGAATACCTCTTTTACCTCGCCGGTATAATAATCCATTTCTGTTTCTACATAGGTAAAACCGTTGATACGGGAAATGATCTGTGCAGCGTCTTTCCCGAGGCCGTTTAAGATAACGCGAAGCGGCTTCTGACGTACCTTGTTGGCCGACTGTGCAATACCGATAGCGCCCTCTGCAGCAGCAAAGGATTCATGTCCTGCCAAAAAGCAGAAGCAATCGGTGCTTTCCTCTAAGAGCATCTTGCCCAGATTTCCATGTCCTAAGCCAACCTTTCTCTGATCGGCTACGGAGCCAGGGATACAAAAGGACTGAAGTCCCTCGCCGATAGCAGCAGCAGCGTCTGCAGCCTTCCGGCAGCCCTTTTTAATCGCAATAGCAGCGCCTACGGTATAAGCCCAGCAAGCATTCTCAAAGCAAATCGGCTGGATTCCCTTAATCATATCGTATACGTTCAGGCCGTCATCCTTAGTGATCTTCTCGGCTTCCTCCAGAGATCCAATGCCGTAGCTGCCTAATACTTCATTGATCTTATCTATTCTTCTCTCATATGATTCAAATAAAGCCATGGTATTCAAACCCTCCTAATTTATGTAGTAATATTCTACCTATTTTGATTACTCTTTTCTTGGATCGATGATCTTGACAGCGTCTGCCACACGGCCGTACTGTCCCTTTGCCTTTTCATAAGCGGTGTTCGGATCGTCGCCCTTCTTGATAAAGTCGGTCATTTTGCCAAGGCTGACGAACTGATAGCCGATGATCTGATCCTCTGCGTCCAGAGCAATCCCTGTTACATAGCCCTCTGCCATCTCCAGGTAACGAGGTCCCTTCTTTAAGGTTCCGTACATGGTTCCTACCTGGCTTCTTAATCCCTTGCCCAAATCCTCTAAGCCTGCACCAATTGGAAGACCCTCCTCGGAAAAAGCGCTCTGGGTTCTGCCGTATACAATCTGCAAAAACAGCTCTCTCATCGCGGTATTGATCGCGTCGCATACCAGGTCGGTATTGAGTGCCTCTAAAAGCGTCCTTCCCGGTAAAATCTCTGCTGCCATTGCTGCGGAATGCGTCATGCCAGAGCAGCCAATCGTCTCTACCAGAGCTTCCTGGATAATTCCTTCCTTCACATTCAGCGTCAGCTTGCAGGCTCCCTGCTGCGGCGCACACCAGCCGATGCCGTGTGTTAAACCGGAAATATCCTTCACTTCTTTTGCCTTTACCCATTTTGCTTCTTCCGGGATTGGAGCGGCGCCGTGAGCAACGCCCTGTGCCACTGGACACATTGTTTCTACTTCATGTGAATAAATCATGTTGAGACTCCTTTCAATATACATATTCGTATGAGCTGTGCAGGGGACGGCGGGAGGTACTCCTGCCTGTCCTCACACCTGCTTCTATTTTCGCACAAAATTTGCATTTCGTCTATACCTTTTTTAGACTTTTTTCCTATTCTGCCGAATTTGCCTTCTCCACCTCGACAATCGCGGTCTTTTTCATTGGAATACGGCAGTTTTTGTTGTTTCCAAACTCCACGATAACGACCTCGTCCATGATATCGATCACCACACCATAAAAACCGCTGGTCGTCAGGATACTGTCCCCGATTTCCAGGGAAGCGAGTAATGCCTCCATCTGCTTTTGCTGCTTCTTTTGCGGACGGTAGCTGATAAAATACATCGCTACACCGATGACTACGATATAAACGACCATAATTCCAAAAAAGCTGCCCATCCCGCCTTCTGCTCCTGCTGCTAAAAATCCTGTCATAATTGTGATATCCTCCTTCTTCTCCGACAGAGCTTTTTATAGGTTTGTTTTTCCCTGTCTCTTACTTGTTTTCCTGTTTCTGTGTTTACTTGTTCGTCCTGCGGCTTCTGTCCTGACTTCGCCTTCTGCTCTAACTTCCCCTGCCGCCAAAAACAGTTATGCCTCAGACCCGGCCCGCATCCCTTCTATTTTCTGCTTCTTATACTGCTGGAAGCGATCCTGCTCAATAGCGGTGCGGATCTCCTCCATCATCGTATTGTAAAAATACAGGTTGTGCATGACCAGCAGCCGCAGCCCCAGCATTTCCTTCGCCTTTAGCAAATGACGGATGTAAGCCCGGCTGTAGCGCTGGCACGTCGGACAGCCACAGCCCTCTTCTATCGGCCTGTCATCCAGTTCATAGCGTGCGTTTAACAGATTCATTTTGCCATGGTTGGTATAGGCATTCCCATGGCGGCCATTCCGCGCCGGGTAGACACAGTCAAAAAAATCCACGCCCCGCTCTACACCTTCTAAAATATTTTCCGGTGTCCCGACTCCCATCAGGTAGGTTGGCTTCTCCTCCGGCAAATACGGCACCACCTGCTCAATGATATGATACATCTCCTCATGGGTTTCTCCTACCGCCAGACCGCCAATGGCATAGCCGTCCAGCTCCAACTCTGCAATCCGCTTGGCGTGTTCAATCCGGATATCGCCTAAAATCCCGCCCTGGTTAATACCGAACAAAAGCTGCTTTGGGTTAATGGTATCCGGCAGCGCATTTAACCTGGCCATTTCCTTCTTACAGCGCTCCAGCCATCTGGTTGTGCGATCCACAGAGTTTTTGATATACTCCCGTTCTGCCAGGGCAGGCGCGCACTCGTCAAAGGCCATCGCTATCGTAGAGGCGAGATTGGACTGGATACGCATACTTTCCTCCGGCCCCATAAAAATCTTTCTGCCGTCTACGTGGGAATGAAAATAAACGCCTTCCTCCTTGATCTTGCGGAGCCCCGCCAGGGAAAATACCTGAAACCCGCCGGAATCGGTCAAAATCGGCCTGTCCCACACCATAAATTTATGGAGTCCACCCAGCCTTTTTACAACCTCATCCCCCGGCCTGACGTGTAAATGATAGGTATTGGACAACTCCACCTGCGTATGCAGCCGGTACAAATCCTCTGTCGAAACCGCTCCCTTGATGGCCGCTGCCGTCCCAACATTCATAAAAACCGGCGTCTGGATCACTCCGTGAACCGTGTGAAGTTCTCCCCTCTTTGCAGTTCCATCCTTGTGTAATAAACGATACATAATCCTCCTACTATCAGTCCCTATTATTTTATCCGTTCCGAAGGTACTTTTTCTAACGTTCAAAAAGCTTCCGTCCGGGACAATATCCTAAGTATACCCTGCTTCTGTTCTCTTTTCAACCTGATTTTTCATATTTATACTTTTTTTATTGAATCTTTGTCATATTCGTTGTAAAATAAGGTAAATCAAATGTACTGGAAAGGAAACGGCCTCATGAATATTATACTAGCCTTGGGATTTATATTTGGATTATTTCTTCTTCAAAGAAAGCTTTCCCGGAAGTTCTGGGCAAAAAGGCTGGATATTTCTCTGTCCTTTTCCGGGAGCGCTGCCCGTGAGGGAGAACGGATGCAGCTTTATGAAATCGTTTCTAACCGTAAGCTCCTTCCGCTTCCGGTGCTTCGTGTTAAATTTTCTGCCTCGCGTTTCCTGGTGTTCGACGATCAGAACAATTCCCAGATATCCGATCAGTTTTACCGCAACGATATTTTATCTGTCCTGATGTATCAGCGAATCACCAGAACTCTGGATTTTACCTGTTCCAAACGGGGCTTTTATACCATCAACCGAATTGACGCAGTCAGCAACGATATGTTCCTTTCCTCCAGTCTGGTACAGGTCATTCCCTGCAGTCTGTCGCTTTCGGTATATCCCCGCTATCTTCATACAGAAGCGTTTGACATTTTGTTCCGCCAGATGTTCGGCACGATTTTAGCCAGAAGGGTAATCAACGAGGATCCGTTTGAATTTCGCGGAATCCGGGAATATCAGCCCTTTGACAGTCTCCGTTCGGTCAATTTTAAGGCCTCTGCCAAAACCGGAGCCCTAAAGGTCAATCAGCATGATTATACCTCCTCGCAGCGTGTCCATCTTCTGCTAAACCTGGAGTTAGAAACCATCTGGCAGTACGATGAGTTGTTAGAGGAGGCCATACGTCTGGCCTCTACTCTGACCGGAGAATTTATCCGCCAGGGAATCCCCGTTTCCTTAGAGTCGAACGGCTGCGACTTGATTTCCAAAAAGCCGATTTCTATCCCGGCCGGCTCCGGGCCGGGACATACACGGACTATCGACGAAGCGTTGTGCCGGATTGACACCAGTCTCCGTGTACCAGCCTTTCTTCCTATTTTGAATGCTATCCTGGAAGAAACGACAGGAATAACAGGAATAACAGGAATGACAGGAATGAGCGAGGATACACTCGTGCTGATTTCTACCTTCCAACGTCAGGATCTGATCGAGGCCGTCCGTACCCTCCTCGAAGAACAGGTTCCGGTGTTTTGGATTGTCCCGCTTCATGACGATATGGAATGGATGATTCCAGAGGAACTCGGCGATTGCCTGCTCCGCTGGGATGTTCCTAAGCTTTTATAGCCGTCATCCTCATATATTTGACTAGGAAAGGAGCTGTTCTACTTATGTCCATTGCCCATTATAAACGGCTTACCCGCATTCTCAACACTACCATAGCCTTTTTGACCTTTTTTCCGGTATTCCTGCTGGTGCTATGCTCTCTAGATGCCTTGTCCTTATCCTGGACTATTGTATTTCCAATCATAGCCTTTGTGCTTTCCTTTCTGCTGCAAAGCTATTGTACCAGCCTGCCCGTTTTTATTCTATGTAACTTGTTTTATGCTGTGATACCGCTTACCGTCTGGCAATTTGCCGCCGTGCTTCCTGCTCATTTGCCAGATACAGTTATCTATGAAATAGAGGGGACAGTAGAATTGCTTGATCTCACCAGCCCACGGATTCTTCTGACTCTGTTTTATACTGCCTTTGCAGTAGCAATGTTTGTCGGAAACTTTGTGATAAAGCTTCGCCGTCCAGAAAATTATCTGGGCAGCAATATCCCGCTTGCCGTACTGGGTGTTCCGATTCTGGTTCAAATCGCCAGCCTTTCTCTGCATACACGAGGGCTCTCCTTCTGGATTTTAGCAGGCGCCGTTTTACAGATTTTACTTTATTTTTACAACAAATATCTGCTGCAGTACCTTGGCTTTTTGGAAGAAGTAAAAAACGCGGCAGACGTTCCGCTCGGGCAGATAAGCAGCTCCAACAGTTGGCTTTTGGCCGTGTTTTTCCTGCTTGCTACCCTTCTGATGACAATTATCTGTTTTCTGCCGTTAGAGCATCTCCTCCCATCCCTCATTACGCTATTTGTGGACGGCTTCCGCGCTATCTTAATGTTGATTTTCTGGCTGCTGCGTATTGAGGAAAGTGAAGAAGAGGTCGTCGAAGAGCCTTCCCCGGCAGATATCCACCGGGATTTCGGTACCGAGGAGTCTTCCTCCTTTTGGATGCTTCTTGGAAAAATAGTCTTTGTGATCCTGCTTGCAGCCGCGGTTATTGGCGCACTGGCTCTGCTTATTTATCTGATTCTTCTGCTGGTCAAGACCTTTTACAGCAAACGGACACTGGCATCGGATCGTGTGGAGTTTTTAAATCCATTTGATCACGATAAAAAAGAAAAGCTTGCCAGAGAACCGCGCCAGGAGCCTCACTTCTGGAATCGTCTGTTTGGCAGTTCACCGGAGCATCGTATTCGCAAGACCTGGTATCGGATGATTAAAAGTCATATTTTTGACGTCCCTGTCCAGTTAGCGCCTTCTGAGCTAAGCCAAGATATCGGCCGAAACCAAACAGAGCAGCAATCTGCCAAGGAGCTTTCCAGTCTCTATGAGAAAGCACGCTACAGCGGCCAGGCCTGCACCAAAGAAGAAGTAGACGCTGCAAAACAGCTTGCCGGAACATTAAAAAAGAAATCCAAATAACAAAAACAGCCTTCCCTATCTCCTACCTGAAGGAATTCTGACAAAATCTTTGGGAAGTCACAGGAAATAAGGAAGAAAAAATTTAAAAATCAGGAGGAAAAAATCATGGAACATATTTTAAAAAACGACCATTTAACGGTCAAAATCGACTCCGCGGGAGCAGAGCTTACGAGCATTCAAAATGCCAATGGAACAGAATATCTCTGGAATGCCGATCCGGCCTACTGGAAACGTCATGCCCCGGTTTTATTCCCATTTGTTGGAAGCCTGAAAAACAAGGAATACCATTATCAAGGCGTTTCCTATCCGATGGGACAGCATGGCTTCGCCCGTGATATGGAATTTACGCTTCTGTCTACCACCCCAAATGAGGTCTGGTATTTCTTAAAGGCAGACGACTCCACCCGCAGCCGTTATCCATTTGATTTTGAGCTGCAAATTGGCTATCGGCTGGAGGAAAATCGGCTGACCGTTCTCTGGCAGGTGACAAATCACGGCACAGATCCTATGCCGTTTTCTATCGGTGCCCACCCGGCCTTTTACTGCCCGATTACCCCAGGCACCAAACGTAACGACTATGAATTCCGTTTTGACAATCTGGCTCCTCTGACCTATCACGCGATTGCAGAGGGCGGCCTGGCCGATGTCCATACCGAGCTTCCGCTTCCAGAAACTGCCGAACATATCCTGACCATTTCCGAACACCTTTTTGACGGCGATGCTTTGATTTTAGAAGGGAACCAGGCACACCGCGTCGATTTGGCACGAAAAGGAGAACCTCCTTATATTACTGTAGCCTTTGACGCTCCGCTCTTTGGGCTATGGGCGCCTCTGGGAGCCGAAACACCGTTTGTCTGTATCGAGCCATGGTACGGCAGGTGCGACGCCACGGACTTTAACGGAAGCCTGGAGGAACGGGAGTATGGACAGACTGCCGCGCCGGGAGAGACTGTCACCTTTTCTTATAGTATGATTTTTGCATAATGATTTTACTTCTGGCCTGATTTGCCAAAGCAAACCGTAATTCTATAGGATAAAGACTTTACAAATGATTCGTTCCATGCTAAAATGGCAACTGCAAGCAGCACAGATGGTCGCACGGAACCATAGAAACTCCGGTTCCGTGAGGAAAGTCCGGGCTTCACAGGGCAGGATGCCGGATAACGTCCGGTGGAGG
>CASCWU010000128.1 GCA_949155905.1 uncultured Lachnospiraceae bacterium | reverse complement strand
TAATGACATCATTTAGCTTCATCAACGCACGGTATACATACGTATCAATCGTCTGCGTCGTATTATAAAGCGCGCCGGAATCCATCGGCACCTGCAAAAAGAGGCCGAAATCCGAAGAAAAAATACGCCCGACACTCATCAGCAGCATTAAAATCACCATCGGACGGATAATCGGCAGCGTAATCAGGCGAATCTGCTGCATTTTCGTCGCCCCATCTAACTTAGCCGCTTCATACAGGCCGATATCGATCCCGGACATCGTCGCGATATAAATGATCGAACCGTACCCGGCTCCCTTCCAAAAATGCACCAAGGTTAAAATAAACGGCCAATACTTTGGCTGGGAATACCAGGAAATCCCATTTCCATGAAGAATCGTATTGTTGATCCAGCCATCCCCTCCTAAAAACCCGTAGACAAGATAAGCGACGATAATAATGGAAACCATGTTCGGAAAACAGATAATCGGCTGGATCGCCTTGGCAATCCGCAGCTTGCCGATCTCTGTCATCATCACGGCAATCGCCAGAGAAGCCGCCAGTCCGCCGAAAATAAAGACCAGATTATACAGCAGCGTATTCCGGATCATGATAAAAAAATCCTTTGTCCGAAATAAAAACTCAAAGTTTTCAAAACCCACCCATTCACTGGCAAAAATCCCCTTGGCATAGTCCAGCTTTTTAAACGCAATCACAATCCCGAACATCGGAAGATAATTGTTGACCAGCAAATAAAGTATCCCTGGCAGCATCATCAAAACCAGCGGCAGATAATTGACACGTCTTCCTTTTCTTTTGGGAAAGCTGATTTTACCCATATGTTCCCTCCCCTTCCCTGCCAGTTCTCTCCTGTTCTGGCAGCAAATAGTATCGGCAGGAGCGGATTTCCCTCCGTCCTGCCGCGTTTTAAAATCCTTCTTATTTTTATTACTGATTGGCCTCCAGCCAGGTATTAAGCTGTGTCTGAGCTTCCTGTATCACCTCGTCGATTCCGGCATCCTTTAGCGCCTGCACAAATTTCGGAATGTATTCGTCCGGGTTAAGCTCCCCGGTCAGCAGGCCTCCCAGGTACTGGGATTCTACGTTGGAAATACTGGCTACCGCTCCCTTAACGCTTTCCGGGTTCAGAGCAAAGCCGAAAATCGGAGAAGCAACGGCACTTTCCATAAATTCCTTATTCGCCTGACGTCTATCCTCAAAGGTTCCGTCGCTCTCTACTTGAATCCAGTCAATAAATTCGTTTCCCATAATACCGCAAGTAGCACCTGCCGTATATGGCACTGTAAACATATCCAAACCTTCTGGATAATCAATCACCTTATCCTCTTTTGTTCCTAAACCTGTATCAATATAGTCTCTGCCTTCCACTCCATATAAAAGCGTATTCATTACAAACGGATCGGTATAAAACAGGCTCAATGCTTCGCAGGCGGCCTCTGGATCCTTGCAGCCATAGGACACACACCAATCCAACCCTGTTGGCATATTGAGGGATGGTTCAACCGGCACATAAATAACACTCTTTCCATGCTGGATATCTTCCTCTGCATCTGTTACCCGCGGATTATAACCACCAAAGCCTATGATATAGCTTAACGCACGGCCTGCCTTTACCAGATCATAGCCTTCCTCTGTCACCACGGAGGCATCCTTATTGACATAGCCTGCCTGGTTCCACTGATAGGCTGTTTCGCAGACAGTCTTAAAATATTCGGTATCGTATTTATTTACAACAGTCGTATCATCCCCAACGATACAAACGCCATTGTTCAAATCCGTTACGGTATAGTAATCCGGGCCGCCGTAAATCGCATTCAAGCAGAAATTGTTTGCCGTCCCATTCGCACCTGGACGGACTGCCATTGCTATCCTATCTGGATGATTTTCATGCAGTTTCCCTAGGGCGGCGGTCAGCTCCTCCATTGTATACGTATCGCCTTCCTTTAAGCCAAGTTCCTGGCTGGCCACCTCATAGTCACAGACCCAATAATAGGTCAAAACAGAGGTTTTATAGCATGGTACCCCATATACTTCCCCGTTAAAGGTCGTCGCGTCCAAAATCGTTTCCCCGGTAATCTCCAGAATCGGCTTTAAGGCGGTACTGGTATAGGCAGAAAGCGGAAGCACCTTATTGGATGTCACCTGATCGGCAATCCCTCCCAGGCACATATAAAGATCCACCTCCTCCCCGCCGATTTGCTTCATATCAATCGAGGTCATGTAGTTGTTCGCATCCATCGCCTCCAGCTTCATACGGATCCGGGAGCCCTTTTCCTCCAGATGCTTGTTGATAGTCTCTTCGACTGCTACTACCGAATCCTCTGGCGGTACAATTACCAGACATGGATAAGAAACCTTAATCGTCACCGGCTCTACGCTTTCCTGACCTTTTCCCCCAGAACTCTGTTCCGTGGAACTCTGTTCCGTGGAATTCTGTTCCATAGAGCCCTGCCCGGTCGGCGTTTTTTTATCATCCGCCTGTTTCCCTTTGGAACATCCTGCTAACATCAGACAGGATAACGTCAAAATACACATGACTGCTAAGAGTTTTTTCATTTCTTTTTACCTCCTGTTCTGTAATGGTTCCTTTGATACCTCGATTATACCCGCCGTGTTCTAACAAAAGTATCAAAAAGAACTCCTTTTTCTTTATTTTTGTACTGTCAGCTCTTTTTCTTCAGGCTCTTTCGGTATTCTATAGGAGAAAGCCCGGTATATTTTTTAAAAATCGTCGAAAAATAGGTGATATTGTCAAAGCCGACCTGCAGCGCCATTTCCGTAATGTTCAGATTGGTCGTTTCCATCAGCCGCTTTGCCTCCTCGATCCGGCAGAAATTGATATATTCCCGGATCGTCTGACCATTCTCCTTCCGAAACAGCATCCCCAGGTAATTCGGTGCCAGCCCGACCTCCTCCGCCACCTCTCCTCTGCCGATGTTCTCTCTGAAATGTCCTGCAATATATTTCCGAGCCTTTTCGATTACCGTTTCTGCTTCTCTGGCAGCCTCCATCTGTCGAATGACATAATCATACATATAACCGGCATATTTGATCATATGGATCGAGCTGTATTCCGCCGCCTCATGTACCTTTCTACTGACCTCATCCTCCAACAATCCATGCGTGCTGATCTGATTTTCATACAAATAGCCGTAAAACACCTGCATCAAATCATGATGAATCACTTTCATATTTTTCGCATCTAACCCGTTCCCCTGCTGTCCAAGAAATCCCTGCAAATACAAAAACAGCTCTTTCTTTTTCCGCTCCCGCAGACAGCGGGTAATCTCCTGCTGACTCAGCTTATGCTGTTCCAGAGCGGGCTTTTGTTCCAGCTCCTCTAACCAGATCATGCTGGAAGAAAACGATATATTATGGGAGAAAAACTGATCCATCTGCTCCCGTTTGTCTGCATATTTCTCCATTCCGATCTGTTCTGATATCAGGCAGGTGGCGCACAGATCCAGATATTGCTTTAACACATCATTCAGCCGTTTAAATTTATCCTCAAACACCATACGGTCATACTTTTCCTCTGAAATCACCGCATATCCTCTATAATAATCCGGCAGAGTATATTCGATCAAAAACTCGCTTTTTTCCCGTTCCAGGCCATAGTAAATTTCCAAAATAATATTACGCAAAATAAACCTCAGATCTGCCTGACGAAACCGCTTCCCTACTGTCTTAAAATGAATGCCGATTGCCAGCAGCCTTGTTTTTGCCTTCGTATCCAATGTAATATTTCTCTTTTTTGCTACCCGTTTGATTTCTTCCCTATCGCTTTCAATCGTGCGATCCAAAATATCCCAAACAAAACTCCTCCAGACATAATCCTGATTTTTGCTGCCTGCTGCCTCCCCGCCTTGACTCTGCTGCCTTCTTCCTTTTTCCAGGCACCGAACCACCGCTTTAGACAGAAGAGCAACCAGTTCTTCCGGCAGAAAGGGCTTGAGCAGATACTCTCTCACCCCATAATGAATCGCTCTTTGCGCATAATGAAAATCCGCATGACAGGTAAGAAACATCACTTCCGGATCCAGCCTCGGATCTGCCGCTATTTTTTCTGCCAGATCCAGCCCGTCCATCACCGGCATCTCTACATCCGAAAGCACAATGTCCGGTTTCTTTTCATAAATCAATTCCAACGCTCTCTGTCCCTGATCTGCCTCATACACCTCCTCAATTCCAAGTTCCATCCACGGAACCATACCCCGGATGCTTTCTACAATGTTCCTGTCATCGTCTACAATCAGAATCTTCATTTTTCTCATCCCTATCTGCCTTATCTGGTATCCGAATTTCAATCCTCGCTCCATTTGGTATCGCATTGGCCACCTGCAGCAATCCATCCTGCCCAAACTGCAAAGCCATTGTCTGCTTTATATTGAGCAGCCCGATATGCTGCTCCTCCGGCCTCTGTATCCTGTCCGGCCGGTTATAATAAACTAATTGTTCCTCCGTAAAGCCCGGCCCGTTATCCTCTATCACGATCTGGGTTCCGCAAAAGTCAGCTTCGTATAATCTGCCGCACTCTATCAGTACCTGCATCACCTCATTGCTTCCCAGCGCATATTTATAGGAATTTTCCACTATCGTCAACAGCAAAAAACGCGGAACCTTTACTTCCTCTACCTCCGGCGTATGCTCTTCAAATACCATTGCCTTTCCCGGAAAACGATACTCCTGCATCTCGGCATAGTTTTTTATATTTTCCAGCTCTACCCTTAATGCAACCAGCTTTTCGGAACTGTTTATGGTATAACGCAAAAAATCAGAAAGCTTCATCAAATACCGCCGAATATCATCATTCCGATCCTGATAGGTCATAACACTGACGGTTGTAATGGCATTCAGAAAAAAATGCGGCCGGATCTGTGCGTGCAGCAAGGCAAGCTCCTGCTTCTTTTCCTGAAGCTCCTTTTGATAGATATTTACCCGGTTATACACCACCTCCTGCAAAAGCGTATTGATCGTCTGTTCCAGCTCGTGAAGCTCATAAATTTCCGCCTGCTCTAAAATCCTTGTTTTTTCTGTTATATCTTTGATATGTTCTACCGAAATTGCCATTTCCTGAATCGGACGGATAAGCATTTTTTTAAGCAACTCATTCATATACGCCATTCCAAGCAGACAAAGCAACGATCCGATCAGCATACTTAAAATCAGGTTATTCCAAAGCACCTCCAAAATCCCTACCGAAAAGCAGGAATACAAATACATTGTCCCTTTTAAGGGAATTTCCTCCAATTTTACACTGCCAAGCCAGGTCATTTCCCGATTCTCCTGATAGGAATACCGTTCTGCCTCCTCCGTAACCACTTCAAAGGAACCTTCATATGCCTCTGACAGCAAAATCAGTTCTTCAAACATCGTCTCTGGTCTGACAGCCACCCCTACATAAAGATCTGCCAGCCTGTAATAATAACAATAAAACAAATAGGCCTGTCCTTCCACCGGATAAATTTTCCAGCTATTTTCTCTGGTGGTAGTGACAAGCTCCGCTGCATACTCCTCAATGAAATCCTTTAAGGAAAGCCGCTCATAAATTCCCGTGTCAGTCCGTCCCTGGAACAAGGTAAAATCCCCGGTACGCAGCACATAAAAAAATCCCAGTCCCTCTATCAGCATCTGTTTGTTCCGAATCAACTGGTTCAGCTTTTGTTTGTCAAAGTACTGCTCCACCTCGCTTTCCAGCCACAGCCCTTTATAATCATTGCGGATAGCCGTTAATGTCTCCATCATGCTTACCTCAAGACCCTCAATCCGGGTATTCACCTTCTCTGCCGCAGCCTTTAGCTGATAGGAACGCTCTGCAACCATATTTTTCCGCTCGGTCAGATAAAGAGAGATACTGTTTGCTAAAAAAAGTAGCAGCAGAATAACAAACATTACCGTCTGATATTTGGCAAACAAAAAGGAAATCGAATCTTTTCTTCTCTTTTTTCTCATCCAGGCTCCCTCCTATTCCTCTCCTTTTAGTATAGTGTAAGTTTGCCCGAAAGGGAATTGCAGAACGCATAAATTTATTCATTTTTGTAAGGTTTTTGGAGGATGCCGTTCTTTGCACAAAAAAGGCAGGACACCGTTTCCAGTTTCCTGCCTGATCGTTTTTTATGATAAGATTTTCTCATTTAGCCTGCCTTCTTATCCCGACAATTCTGCAAGTAGTTTAAAGTCCTCCTGTATGGCTGTGTATGTTTCCCATTTTATATTTTTCAGAATATTCTGCCGTTCGGTAAACTGCTCTGCAGATGTCCTGATAGAAAAATAAACATCAAACTTCGCCTTTGTAGCCAACCTTCTTTTAGACAACTATCTTTTTTCCGGATCGGCATGATCTACAAAATCATTCCCTTTTTCAATGAGTTCTTTATCATAAGCATCTTTCTGTGCTATTGCGTTCAGCAAAAACGTTTCCATAGCACCGTTTCCTTCCAAGGGCAGCACCATCAAAAGCAACAAAAAGCAAACCGATTCCCCCATGTTATTTTCCATTTCACAGGTCATCCACTGATTATTGCAAAGATCCCCAGCACAATCTATTTGTTCCTTCTGAAATAACCTGCGTACCTTCTCCATAAAATCGTGTTCTGTATCTATTTCATCCCGATCTGCTATGATAACAATATACTATTCATAGCCTCAGCTCCAATCCCAGAGAATCCTGTGCATTTATCGCTTCCTCACAGGTCATGGTACGCACCAGATGTTTTTCTTCTTTTCGGTATAAGGTATAAACCTGAATATCTGGCTGAAGCTCTTTCTTGCATTTGAGTACCTTTTCAATCGCCTCTTTGCTGTGCGAGGTCAAAAAAACCTGGACATTTAATCTTTTTGCGCTTTCTAATATCCAGGAAAACACAGAATCCATTGCCGACGTATGGATTGCCGTCTCAAACTCATCCAGCAATAAAATACCATTCTTTGCCCTGACAACGGCGCTTAACAGCAAAATCGCCTTTTTCATACCATCTCCAAATACATTCAACGGTAATGCTTTTTTATGATTTTTGGTCAAAACCATATCCTCCGCTTCTTTCTGTTCTTCCATCCTCGTCAACTGGGAACAGGTTATAAAGCTCCTGATAAAATATTTTTTTCCTGGCTCTTGATACCTGGTTCAAAATCATACCAGTCCATGCCAAAATACTATACGGATCCCGCAAACCGGAAAGAAGCTCTAATACGCTTGTCTTCCCACAATTATTATTTCCTGTCAAAATATTAATACTACACCACTTTACAAGTTTTTAACAAAAAGTGCCGTATGAAGCACTTTGGTGTAT
>CASCWU010000127.1 GCA_949155905.1 uncultured Lachnospiraceae bacterium | reverse complement strand
ATTGGTCGTCGTAAAGTTCGGATCAAGCAAGCCCTCTGCATACCAGTCACGCATCAGCTGTACCCATTCTTTATAGCCTGGCTCTGCCGGACCGTATTTTACTACACCGTTTTCCTGATAGAACTCCGGCAGGATACCATAGGCCGTCATAAATGCACCAGTATTCATATAGCCGTTCATTCCTACTAAAAGAGGCTCTGTCATACCGTTTTTCTTGGCTGTCGCCAATACGGTATGCCAGTCTTCTATCGTGACAGGAGTAGGAACATTCCATTGATCCAACAAATCCTGACGAACGGACAAGCCTGCCCATTCCATTTCCCTTGCTACTCCGGCATCTGCCGTATTCATTCCGTAAATCGCCACCAGCCTTCCGCTGTCGGTCATCGTATCCTTGAGTAAATCTGCGCTTTGCTCCCGTAAGGAACGGTAATTTGGCATATAATTTTCTACCAGATCCGTCGCATCTAAAAATATGCCATCCTCTACCGCCTTATCGTTTCCACCTGGATACGAAACCATACCAAAGCAATACACGATATCCGGTATTGCCCCGGAGGCAAGCATCAGACCGAACTTCTCGCTGGCCTCCTGAATGGTTACTAACGACCAGTTGATATGGACGTTGGTCAGCTCTTCCATTTTCTTTACACTGTCCAAATCATTTGGGTTCTCTACGTATTGATTGTTCCATAACGTCCAGACGGAAACCTCTGCCTTTTCCTCGGAAAGCGGTAAGGTCAGTTCTGTCAGCTTATCTCCTTCTGTACCCGAATCAGCCTTATTTCCGGTCTCTTCCTGCTTGTCGTCTTGCTTCTGATCCCCACTCTGGCTATCATTGCCCTTATCCTCTTCCTTTGTCGTGCTGTTGCTGTTATTTGCCGAAGCATCGTTCTTCTCCTTTGTCCCGCAGGCAGCCAGCAAAGAAACCAGCAAAATCATACACAGCATACATGCTAACAGCTTACTCCACGTTCTTTTCATACTATCCTTTCTCCTCTCTTTTCTGGCAGCCTGTCTACTCTGACATGTTTCTTCCCACGTGTCTGCTTTGATCTGTCTGTTCTGACGCATCTGTTCCCACGTGCTTATGATGTCTATCTGACCTTGTGACATGCTGCCTTGTTTTTGGATAAGGCTATCATAACCGATTCAGCAGAGCTTTTCTACATTGAATATTTTACTGTTTTCCTGTCTTTCTGCTTTATTGAATTTTTACTGTCAGAGGATTGTTTCTTCGTTTTGCAAGCTTTTCCGGCAAATTCAATGCCTAAGAGAAAGGCTATCCACGTCTATTTCATACTATGTCTTATTTTTTTACCGAGCTTCTTTATCCTGTTTTCTTTCTTCCGGCAAAAAACCACTCTCCTCCTTTGCTGTCTCCGGCAGCTTCCCGGAGGTCAGAGAATTTCGGTACTCGCTTGGCGTCATCCCCTCCATCTGGCGGAATACCCGAATCAAGGGCTGTGTCGTATAGTATCCGACCTGCTCTGCCGCCTCTCGTACGGTAGCGCCCTCTGCCAGCAGCTCCTTGGCACGATTTAAACGAAAACGGTTGATATAATCTAAAATCCCGATTCCCTTTCGTTTTTTAAAGCTTCTGGACATATAGGACAAACCGATGTCAAATTCATCTGCCAGCACTCCGGCAGAGAGTAATCCGTCTGTATAATGCGCCTTGATGTAATCCGCTATCCGGTCGATCAGCTCGTCGATTTGCTTCTTTTCCTTCTGGCCTCTGACGGAAGCATTCTGATGCTCTGTTTCTGATTGCTTTTCTATTTCCCGCTGTTTTTCTGTTCT
Organism: uncultured Lachnospiraceae bacterium; assembly: GCA_949155905.1. Taxonomy (GTDB): domain Bacteria; phylum Bacillota; class Clostridia; order Lachnospirales; family Lachnospiraceae; genus MGBC131033. Next base: position 5,537 of record CASCWU010000127.1, on the reverse strand, counting down.
TTGCTGTCTGGCCTGTTTTTTATTTTTTTCAGGATCTGCTATCTTCCCTGCTGACTTTGCTGCCTCTGCCTCCTGTCTCTCCTCTCTCTGCCGTTCCCTTTGCAGCCCGGTTATCAGCTCTTTCGCCCTTTCATACTCTCCCTGCTGGAGCTGATACTTCAGTTCTCCTAACAGCCGTCCAAAATGGATGGCTCCCTTTTCCTGCGACAGCTCGTCTGCTTCCTTCCGGTAATCGCTCCTTGCCAGAATCATTTTTTCCGGGATTCCTTCAAAATCACGGTATTCTAACAATTCCTCGATATCCTTATAGCAGTTCCGAATCTGACTTCTTCCCTCGCGCACCTCGCTGATATTGATCATCAGCTTCATCCCGAAATTTTTCGTGATAAAATCATTGGTTTTCTGACTGATCGCCTTTAAATCCTGGATCACCTTGCCTCGATCAAACTGAGCATGGACATTGACAAGGGCAAACAGTTTTCCGTCTGTTTCTGCTTCGACTGCCTGGTAATGCTCTGCCAGCAACTCGCCCAGGATATTATCGACAATAAAATAAGCCATATCCATTACTTCTGTGCTGATCTCCTCGGCCTCTTCCTCCTGCATGCTTCCCATATCGATCAAATCCACGCCAAGCAGCACAAAGGCCTCCTGCTGCAGATCCTTTGCCCAGATGTCAAATCCCTTCGTAGCTGCGGCAATACTGCTGCTGCGTCCCTTTAGCAGCTCATTCATCCAGCTATTCTTTTCTCTGGCTCTGCTTTCCCGCAGTCTCGCCTCGTTATCCTGATAGGCAGACAGCAGCCTTTGGTATGCCGTGCGGATCACAAAAAAGTCATTTCCGTCCTCGGATTCCTGCATGGATTTTCCCGTCAGTTCCAGCAGCTCCTTTACCGGCTGGTAATTCCGCTTTGACACATACCAGGCAATTCCGATTCCTCCGATGCTGCTTGCGATAATATACACAGCCAGGATAAGCTTCATCTGGTTGATACCCTCTAAATACAAGCTCTTTGGGATTACATTGAAAAAGTCCATCTGATACGCCGGGCTTCTTAGCTTCATCAGATAGTCCTCCTTCCCGGAAAGAAGGGCATAGTCTCCCTCCTCCTTCCCGGCCTGCTCCCACTCTGCCAGAAGCTCCCGTCCAGAAGAAGAAAACCAGCTTCCGTCTGCCAGAGACAAAAATACCGAAGACTGCGCCAGACTGACCAAATCTCTGATCACTTCGGTATTTAAGTAAATCAATACCATAATATCCGCCTGCTCTGACCGCTGACTATAGACAGAATAGACATAAAGCAGACCGTTTTTTCCATTTTCCAGCGCATGAAGGCCGTTTTTTCCTCTTTCTGAAAAGCTCCGCAGCTCCTCTAAGGTCATTTTATAATCGCTTTCCTCCTTGATCTTGGAATACTCCAAGGGGCAGAACCTGGACTGCTTTACGATATAATCGGTTTTCGGAAAATAAAGCATAATCTCATCAATCATTTCATTGGAAGCGGAATAAAGAAGCATGTCCTCTACCAAGGCTTTTGGATAAAGACGCTGCCTGACAGAATAGCTTCCGTTTTCTTCAAAGGATTTTAAATGCTCTGCCTCGGACTTATTGGTCAGAGCCAGACCGATATGGTCGCACATATACAAATTTCCTTCCATCGTATCCTTGACCTGTGTCAGCGTCTGACGCTGTACGTATTCCACATCCTCTTCGATCCGCTCCATCGCATACCAGTAGATCACACAGCCAAACAGCAATGGCATCACCATCAGCAGCACATAGGAAAGCAGCCATTTATGATAGGTTTTACTTTTTCTTTTATATGCTTTTTTCTTCATGCCACAGCACCTCCTATGATCCGGTTTTACCGTTTTTTCTGCCATTTCTTCTATTATAGGAGGTGCTGTTTCTTCTGTCAACAACCCAATTTACTTTCCGGCAGCCTCGGTCGCGTATTTGGTATCCACCAAATCGGCATATGGTACGCGTTCTGTCAATTCCCCTGCTTCCTCTAAGATATTTTGCAGCAGGTCAAAGCTTGCTTCCTCAAATATCAGGTCTGCCTTCCAGGTCTGCTGGCTTTGATAACGCTCTACGATTTTTGTAATCGTTGCCAGCTCTGTTTCGGCAAACTGCGGCTGAATTTTCTCTGCGATTTCCTCCGGGGTATGGCTTCCGACGTAGTCCATTCCCTTTTGCAGAGCCGCTACAAAGCCCTTTATTACCTCCGGATTTTTCTCCAGATAGCTCTTTTTCGCCGAATAAGCCGTATACGGCACCATACCGCTTTCTACGCCGAGGGAGCCGACCACTACTCCGGTTCCTTCCGTCTCTAACGCCGTTGCCCCCGGTTCAAACTCCACGGTGTATTCCCCGGTTCCGGCAGCAAAGCTTTGGGCGGTCATTCCGAAATCAATATTTTGAATGATCGAAAGATCGGTTTTCGGATCGAGACCGTTTTTCTTTAATACATATTCAAACACCATCTGCGGCATACCGCCGGCACGGCCTCCGATTACCTCGGCTCCGGCCAGGCTCTTCCAGTCAAAGGCTTTCCCGGCCTTCACGTCTGACGCTGCCTGAGAGCCTTCCCTTGCTACCAGGAAATTTCCGGCTCTCTGGGTAAGCTGGGCAAAATTGACGACATAGTCCTTTTCTCCCTGCTGATAGACGTAAATCGAGGCCTCTGAACCCATAAAGCCGATATCTGCTTCCCCGGAGAGGACGGCAGTCATCGTCTTATCTGCTCCCAAGCCGTTGACCAGTTCGACGTCAAGACCCTCCTTCTTAAAATACCCCTCTTCCAATGCAACGTACATCGGTGCATAGAAAATAGAATGGGCCACCTCATTCAGCTTTACCTTCTTCAGATCCGACTTTTGGCTGCAGCCCTGTGCTAAAACGATAAGCCCGAGCAGCAGGCTTAACAGCAGCAGCCTGGCAAACAGGTTTTTGACAGCCCTCTTTCCTACAAGATCCATATGTGTTCCTCCTTTTTTGCGGTAGCCGTTTTTCCGGATAACGGCTGCGGGCGCAGCCGCACCACCGGAACAGACGGTTACGGTTTGCATACTACTTCAGTATATTCCAGAGCGTATCATATGGTTCCTGCTTTTCTAAGGTTCTGATGCACTTTGTATGGTTTTTAATAAATTCCTTCACTTTGATAGTCATTTCCAATCGACTTATCGGTATCGTAAAACAGAACATCCCCATCCTGTAAGGAAAAGCTTCCTCCATAGTAATCTTTTTTACTGCTAACAGCCCCCTCCAGCTTCCACATATTACAATATCCTCCGGCGCTATTTTCTCTGTTTTGATAGCTTAAATACCGGTTTTCATCCTGAATCGCTTCAATGTCAAAATTGAGGGCTACGTACCCGTCCCTTAGCCAAAATTCCTCCTGATAATCCAAGCTGCCATAGCGCTTACACCATTCCTCCAAATCAAAGTCCTTGGGGCATACATGAATTTCGCGGGGCAGATAATACATCCCATACCAGGTCTGCATATGCTCTGCTACCCGATCCTCGCTTTTTGCTGCCAGACGGATATCCACCGGCAGCGGCGTCCTCGTAAACGTCATCAGGCTTTCTGGCAGCAGGAGTGTTTCAAAGGTAAACACATCCCGTTTCTGCCATTTCCATACCTCCAAATCAAGTCCCCGGATACGGGCAGTCGTTTCCAGATCGTATTCCGGCAGGCTCATCGCCGGATCGCCGGTCAGGATAGTATGCAGGTTCTGCTTGTCCCGTCTGCTTCCAATCCTTACAAGCTGCTCTCTTTCTCCTGTTTTTTCAAAACGCTCCGTATAATATACATCGACCTCCTGCCTTTTGGTTCCGTCTCTGTTGATGTAAAAAAAGCGTGGTTTGATCTGGATAAAATCTCCTCTTCCGTCATAATCCCCAATGGTTTTCATCCGAAACCGGAACAGATACCCGGTTTTTATGACTCCAATATTTGGATACACCGGATGGCTTCCGGCAACAAGCGGCAGCGTGTACGCGATATCCTGTCCATTTTCCAACCCCCTCTCGTTTTTCGTCCCTACCTTATAGGTAAATCCGTTTACACTTCCATCTTGGGTACGGAATACTGACTGCCAGATCGGATAATCGGAAATATCATATACCTCAAATCCATACAGACTCCCGGATACTTCTACCAAAATCTGGTTTCTCGCGACGTATTCCGGATGGTTTAGGTTTGCCTGTGTTCCGGCAGAGGAAATCCCGTTATTTGCGGCTGCGTTTATCGCAATGCTGCGGAATTCTACGATATAGGGCTTTTCCTCTACCCACGGAGGCAAATAAAAGCTTGTAGCATCGCCTACCTCCGTCCAGGTATCCGCAGGGACAAAGGTATGCAGCTCCTTATAGGTATCAAACGGAAATTTTACCTGACGGGAAGCCGTATATTTCCCGTAATCCCGAAAGCCATAGCCAGGAATCCCCAAATGCTCCCCTACCGTCGGCAGAGAAACCTGAAACGACGTATGAAGAATCAGGCTGACGGCTCCCTGCATCGGGTAAAGCATCTGACACCAACGCTTCTGGTTTTCTATTACCGGCTCGCAGACGACCGGCGTATGCACGATAACCGGATTGACCTCTTCCACCGGCAGGATAAGAGAAGCGGCGCGTTCCGGGTTGACGGCGGCGATTCTTCCATAGGTGACGTCTGCCGCGCTTTCATACAGACCGTTTGCCCGCTCGGCCGGAATAGTCAGCCGGTCGGCATACAAGGTTTTTTCCGCAGCATTTCCTGGTTCTGTCTCCAGTTCTGCCGGGCGGAGGGCTGACCTGACCGTCCAGGCATCGTTTAAAATCGTCTTTCCTTCAAATTGCAGGCGATCATTTTTTACCTTGCACTCTCCGACCATGGCGTTTAGCTGCGAGGAAGCATCGTAGGTCGGCGGGGACGGGCCTCCATAGGACATCGTTCCCAGGTTCAATACCTGACCGATTTCCTCCGGCGGCTGAATATGGCTGTCTGCCCCTGCGTCATGCTGCCAGGAAACCGCCGGAGCCGTATAGCCCTTTGGCATCAGAGTGACACTCCCTAGCGGAAACGCTCCGTTTTTCACCTGTGCTGCCGTAAGACCATATACCTCCAGATTGCTTATCTCCCAGTAAGCAAAGCTTCGTTTTACAGGAGCGGTATACGTCACGGTCTGCGTAGCGTTTTCTACTACCGCTGTTTCTCCTGCCCCCTCCGTCCAGGTCAGATTCCAGGTAATCGTCCCTCTGGCCGTATAGGTTTTTATCCCAACCTTTTTGGTAAAACGATAACCGGCCAAATAGCGCGGCGTCAGAACATGGGTATACAGATCCTCTGTTGTCGGAATTCCCTGCCCGACGTCAAATGGAGAAGCCTCCAGTGTCCCGGAGCCAATCACTGCCGTCGGCTCTCCTTGTGTAAACTCCCCCTCGATTACCTCGGACTCCTCTACCTCTACCCCGGGCGGATCCGGCGGGTCGGGTGGATCTGGCGGATCGGGAGGGTCCGGCGGGTTTTCCTTTACCTCTTTATA
>CASCWU010000126.1 GCA_949155905.1 uncultured Lachnospiraceae bacterium | reverse complement strand
TGAAACATCTATGCTGGAAACAGAGTTCTTACTTATAAAGTTGTAAAGTGGTGTTCTTTTCTTTTACTTCTTCTTTTTTTATTCCTTTTCTTTGTTATTTCTTTTCTTTTTATTTCTTTTCTACTTGGCCGGACTTGGTTCCAGGCTGCCGGAAAGCGGCTTCCCCTTTGTCGGCCGCCCTGACCGCGGCAGAAAGCCGGCAGAGGTTTTACAAATCACCTTATCAAAAATCATAAACATGGCCGGAAGCATTGTTAAAACAACCACCATACTGATTACTGCACCCCGTGCCATCAGCAGACAGAGCGAGCTTATCATATCAATATTGGAATACATTCCTACCCCGAAGGTCGCTGCAAAGAAGCTAAACGCACTGACGAGAATCGAACGTACCGAGGTCTGATGGGCAATCGAAATCGCCTCTTTTTTCTCCTTCCCGCGGAACCGCTCCTTTTTGTAACGGTTTGTCATTAAAATCGCATAGTCTACCGTTGCGCCAAGCTGAATCGTTCCGATGACAATCGAAGCAATAAATGGCAGCTCAGTATGGGTGTAATATGGAATCCCCATATTGATGAAAATAGCAAATTCAATAACACTGACTAAAATAATCGGCAGGGAAACGGAACGGAATACCAGTGCTATCAGAATAAAAATGGCTCCGATAGAAACCGCGCTGACAATCTGGAAATCCCGATCCGTAATCTGGATCAAATCCTTGGTGCAAGGAGCCTCTCCTACCAGCATTCCATTGGCATCATATCGTTTTAAAATCGTATTTAATTCCTCAATCTGTGCGTTTACCTCATCGGTCGCCACTTTATATTCGGAATTGACCAGCATAAGCTGATAATGTTCGTTTTCTAAAATCTCCCTTACCGAATCCGGTACCATTTCCTTAGGCATACTTGGCCCTATCAAAGCGTCAAGCCCTAATACCATCTTCACCCCATCTACCTGCTTCATTTCCTCTGACATCGCATGTACCTCTTTGGCAGAAAGGCTGCTGTCTACCAAAAGCATATGGGTAGAATTCATTTCAAAGGTTTCCTCCAGCTTTGCATTTGCGATAATGCTTTCCAAATCCTTTGGCAGCGTCTCGTCTAAATTATAATAGACGTCGGTATTGGTATAGCCCTTCCAGGCCGGATATAAAATGACCAAAAACAATGCCAGGAACACTCCAAAATACCGTGTCACCAGCTTTGTCAGCCACGAAAATTCCGGCAGCAGCGGACGATGCTTTGTTTTTTCAATCACCCGGTCGAACACCAGAATCAAGGACGGAAGCACGGTGACGCAGCAGATAACGCCAATCACGACACCTTTTGCCATCACGACGCCCAAATCCAGGCCGAGCGTAAAGCTCATAAAGCAAAGTGCAATAAACCCGGCTACGGTTGTCATCGAACTTCCGACCACAGAGGTAATCGTATTGGAAATGGCATGTGCCATCGCTCTTTTTTTGTCCCCCTCAAACCGTTCCTGCTGCTCCTGGTAGCTGTGCCAGAGGAAAATAGAATAATCCATCGTTACACCAAGCTGCAGCACTGCACAAAGTGCCTGTGTAATATAAGAAATCTCTCCTTGGACAAAATTGGTTCCCAGATTATACAAAATCGCTATCCCGATGCTAAGCAGGATAAACAGCGGCACCAGAGCGGAATCCATCGTCACTGCCAACACCAAAACAGAAAGCAATACCGCTATCAAAACATAGAGAGGCGTTTCCTGGTTGGAAAGATTTTTTGTATCCAGCACAACCGCTGCCATCCCGCTGACAAAGCATTGCCTTGCCGCCAGGCTCCGAATCTCTTCGATGGCCTCCATCGTTTCATCCGACGACATCGTCGTGTCAAACATCACTGCCAGCAGCGTACTGTCTCCCTTTACAAAAAATTCCCGAAAGGATTCTGGAATTACCTCCATCGGCAGAGACAAATCTGCTATTGAATCGTACCAGACCACACTGGAAACATGCTCTACCGCTTCGATTTTCTCCTTTAGAGCAGATACTTCCTTCCACTCCATTCCCTCTACCACACAAAGGGAAAAAGCACCAGTCTGAAATTCGTCTACCAAAATATCCTGTCCTACCATCGTTTCAATATCCCCTGGCAAATACGACAAAATATCGTAGTTTACTCTTGTGTGTAGAATACCGAATACCGACGGCACCAGCAGCGCCAGACTGAGTATTATAATCGGAATCCTGAACTTTACAACTCCTTTTCCAAATTGAATCATAGTCATCCTCCTTGTCAGTCCCGGATAACACCCGGCTGTTTTTTTGATATACAAAGTATACGAAAAAAGAAGAGCATTTGAAAGATTCAAACACTCTTCCTTGTATTGACCAATGCTACAAATTTCCATAGTTGTCGCCTGCTGCAAAACACCTGTCCTTTACCGTTCTTGTAACCTGTGCAGGTCAGCACAATTTTAAAACAGCAATCACAATCAGAATAACACCACCAAGCCAGGATACCGGGAAGGGCAGCTTTCCCGCAGCACGGTTGCCTAGCCATGCCCCTGCTAAAATTGCCAGGGCGTTGATCACCAGGGTGGCGCCCACGGCTGCCAGATCGTTTACATCTCCCATCGCAACGCCGAAGCCGACTGCCAGTCCATCCAAAGACAGCGCCAGTGCCAGAGAAGCTGCCTCTCCCGGCGAAATGACATTGGACTGATCCAAATCGGCGGTTTCTGGGTCGGCATAGACGGTCAGAACAAAGCGCAGGCTGCAAAGTGAAAAATTCAGCTTTGCCGAACGCCTTCCAAACCGCCGAATCAACGATTTCACCACTCCGTCCAGCAGCTTTATCAGCCCTAGCACCAGCAGCACCAAAAAACAAATCCTGCTTGTCATCCATTCCGGCAGGAAGCCTTGTACCCAATTCCCCATCGCCAGGGACAGCGTCAGCGTCCCGGCACCAATCACATCCATAATCAATACCGAAAGCAGCGGGATTCGGATACGACTGCTTCCATATGCAAAGCTGGCTACAAACGCATCGACGGATAACGCTGCTGCCAGCACCCATGCTTCTATCAAACCTGCCACGTTCTATCACCATTGCTTTTTTCCTGTACTGCATTTTATTCAGGCTCTGGGAAGTTTGTGACAAACCCGATCACGCACGGTATCCTCCTCACCAAGACGGCCGCACAAAACCGGCGACTGTGGATCGTACTGTCCGGCCAGCGCTTTTACCCGTTCCTCGTTTTCATTGGCATAGCAATATCGGCAGCCGTTCCGACAGGTATGATAGGTTCCGACGTCTATGCTTTCTATACAGCCGCATATCTCTCTCTGATTCCGATCCTTTTTCGCCTGAACCCGGTAGCCTAGCAGCCGTTCGATCCATGTCTGGTCGATACAGCTTCCATGGCGGATTCCATAGGCAGATAAATCCATCTGCTCGGCGCAGGTAAAAATTTCCATTCCGTGTGTCTTTGCTACGTCCGCCAGCTCCTGCACAAACGAGGAAAAGACCATCCTCTGCGCCTCCGGCAGCAGCGCGCTTTGAGAAATCTCTCCTTCCGGAATCAGCTTCCAGCCCTTTAAATTCCGTTTTGTTTTCGCATAGTAATCCAAAAAGCTGATCACCACCCGATCCGTACAGCCCTCCAATGTCCGGGCAATCTGAGAAAAAGCTTTTATATGATAGCCAGGCGTATAGTTCGGCGTAAACAAAATCGGATCGTAACGCCAGACCACCTGTTCTGCCCCAACTGCTTCCGCAAACCGGCGAAAAACAGAAAGCATATGCTCCCGTTTCGGAGGGATTCCAGGCTCTAAATCCGTTCCGTATCCGGTCAGGGTAAACTGGACATAATACGGATAGTCTGCCAGCTCCCTTAACCTTCCAAGCATCGGCTCTGGATTCTTTGTCCAAAACACTATCGCATCTATCGTCTCCGGCGTCAAGGTCAGTCTGCTTACCTGTTTGGCATTCATTGGATTGCGGACGCAAAGCCACCCTGCCTGAAGCCGATTATAAAACCAATCCGAATAATAATTCGGAATATCTGTCCTCCTGCTTACACTAAGAATCATAGCTTTACCCGGTAAACCTGGCAGTCCGCAGAACGTTCCATGAACCCATATTCAATCAAAGCCCGTCGAATCGTCGGGTAATCTGCCTCGTAAATCCGCCTTAGAATCCGGTTGACCTCCTGTTCTGTATACTTTTTTTCTGCCTGAAAGCACTTTGCAATCTCTCCCAGCACAATAATCTTTTTCTTTTCCCTGGCCGGAAACTGTTTTATCGCCCCGTTCTCTTCCATATAGGTTTTTATCGTCTTTTCTCTCTCCTGGCTCGTAATCCCGTAACGCTCGTCTATCATAGAAGCGGTCATCAACACCTCCTCTATCTCTCCCTTATCGCTCATTGCAATCGACGCAGTGGTCTTTTGCTCTAAGGACTCCATCATCGCCAGGAAAAGCTTCGCCTGCTTCTCCCGCTCCCGCAGACGGAAACGATGATTCCTTACCGTAGACTGGGCGATGCCAAGCGCCTCACTGATTTCCCGATCACCCTTCCCGTCAGACATCAGCTGCAAAAGCTGCCGTTGGATTTCACTGATACCCGTAAACGAAGCCACCTGCGGCTGCGCCAGCAAATAATCCACCGTACTGCGATGGGCATCCTGGATATGGGCGCGGATAGCGCCAAAGGCGTCATATGCCCGCTCCCTCTCCTCTTCTGGTTTATCCAGAAAATAAATCTGTCCCTTTTCATATTTTTTCCCGCAAAAGACACAACCGTATGTGAGGGCTTCCTCTGTATAGCCTCTGGTGATATCTTCTAATGAGTAGTTCCATAAATGCTGTTCTCTCATGGCGTTCTCTCCCTTCTTTGTTTCTTTTCTCCTTCTGCTATTATAGAACAAATATTACATTTTGTCTACTATTTTACAAACTTTTATTATATTTATTTGTTTTTATTAAAATACGTCAAACACGTCTTGAACGGTTATTCTTTATCCGCAAATAAATATTCTAACAGATGTTCTGAAACAAGAACTACCATCAACTTCCCTGCAAAGCCCTCAGAAATCACCATATCTCCGCTTTTTCCGGCTTTTTGTATCCATGCTCTGCTTTTTCCAAAAAGCTCTGCCAGTAGTTTATCTACCCGTACAGGAAGAAGAGCCGGATTATAATAGCAAAGCAGCTTTTTCTGATTGTCCAGGTCATTTCTTTTTTGAATGATTTCCTGAAACAGTTCTATCTTTTGCTCTTCCTTCACCTCCTTGATATCATATTCTCTCCTGCTCTCTATCTCCGCCCGGTTCCGCTCAAAAAATGCCCGATCATTTCCATATTGCTCTGCCAGTATCGGATCGTTGCTTTGATATCGTTCGTAATCGCTCCCGATTGCACTGGCTCTCACCCGTTCCCAGACCGTCAGGTTGTAAGTATGTCCGCATACCTCGCATTGATAAATAAGCCAGACATCCAGCTTCGTTCCGTTTGCATTGATCCGAAAGCAATGCGTGTTTTGATACCAGGTCTTTTTTCCGCAGCCAGCGCAATTCCGCCGTACCCGATAAGAACCCTTAGGAACAATTTCATACCATTTTATACAGTCCATTTCTGCAGCTCCTTTTCTCTTTCCGTTTATTCCCGCAAAGCAGCGCACACTCAAATAAGCAAATTTTTACACTGCCTGCAGGTCAGATACTTTGGATTTGCAAAGACTGTCGGTTTCATTTATAAAAAAACTTGATAAACTCTGCAACAGCCTTTGCTATGCAGAATAAAAAGGATCGCACATAGATCATTTCTCCTTTCCCCGTATGTTTCAAAATGCCAGACCTAACGCATTTCTTGCCCGGCAATTTGATTTCTCCCTGTAACCCGTTTTCAGTGTAACGGAAAATTTCTCCCTCTACGACCTCAAAATTTTGTCAAAAAAAATTGTTCTGCCCTCGGGCGGTAAATTACGGCGGCAAATTACGGCTCCTATTTGCCGTTTCTTCCGCAAAACACTAAAATTTCTTCTTTGTAAAATTTATAGTTTAAAATTTAGTACCAAAATAGTACCATATTTTTATCCGTTTTGGGCATATTAAACGGTGAGGTGAGAGGGAACTCTACCTTTTAAGAAATTACATTTTTTTACAAAGGAGTGAGGTGTTTATGCCTGTCTACAAAGACAAGGAACGCGGTACCTGGTTTATCAAGTGTTATTACACAAACTGGGACGGAGAGAAAAAACAGAAAAAAAAGCGGGGGTTTACGACCAAAAAGGAGGCTTTGGAATGGGAACATACCTTTCTAAGCCAAGAACATTCGGAATCAACCATGAGCCTTCAATCGTTGGCAAATCTATATCTTTCTGATATGGGAACCCGGCTGCGAAGCTCTACCATGTCCACCAAGCAGCACATCATTGAACTAAAAATCCTGCCGTTTTTTCAAAACAAGTTAGTCTCCGAAATTACGCCGACGGACATTCGGAAATGGCAGAATCAGATGATTGCCAAGGGCTACTCTACTACTTATTTAAAGCTAATCAACACGCAGCTTGTCGCTATGCTCAACTATGCAGTCAAATATTGCAACCTGAGGGAAAATCCCTGCCACAAGGCAGGCACCATCGGAAAGAGCCGGGCAAAGGAAATGCAGTTTTGGACCAAGGAGGAATTTTACCGCTTTCTGGCCTGTGTGGAAAACAAGCCGACCTCCTCGGAAGCCTTTCAAATCCTTTTTTGGACGGGCATCCGTTCCGGCGAGCTACTGGCTTTGACTGCGGAAGATTTGGATTTTAAAGCAAAAACCATTCGTATCAACAAGACCTACCAAAGAGTGCATCAGGAGGATATCATCACAGAGCCAAAAACGCCGAAAAGCAACCGCCTTGTAACGATTCCAGACTTCCTCTGCCGGACATTAAAGACTTATGTCAGACAGCGAAAGCTTCAGCCGCAGGATCGCCTTTTTCCTTATACAAAGTACTACTTGCACCATGAGATGGATCGAGGCTGCAAAAACTCCGGCGTCCCGCGGATACGGCTCCACGACCTGCGTCATTCCCATGCCTCGCTGCTGATTGAGCTGAATTTTTCCCCACTGCTGATTTCCGAACGGCTTGGTCATGAAAAGATAGAAACGACGCTCAATATTTACAGCCATCTTTATCCAAACAAACAGGCCGAACTCGCCAAGACACTTCATTCAATCGGCACGAAGCTGAACGAGGAAAACAATAAGCCAGTACCAAATTAGTTCCAAAAGAAAAAGAAACTGTCTACATACAGTGAATTTATCACAACTTTTATAGGTTACGAGGATTCTGTCACAATCGTTGCCAACCAGAGTACTCTGGCAAATGTGCGGAAAAACAA
>CASCWU010000125.1 GCA_949155905.1 uncultured Lachnospiraceae bacterium | reverse complement strand
CTGCGGATTCTGGTGCTGCTCACTACCCCGCCTGCCTGGATAACCTTAGGACAGACAATAAGCTCATAGCCATATTCCTCTGCCAGATCTGCTAAAAGCGCTACCGTTCCGGCTCTGTGGTGTCCAAAGCAAAAATCCTCCCCGACCACTACTCGCTTCGCACCTAGTTGTCCAGCTAAAATCTGACGGACAAATTGAATCGGCTCCATGGCAGCGGTTTCTTTCGTAAACGGATAGGCCATTAAGACATCCAGTCCGGTTTTCTCCAAATAGTGCATCCGTTCGCGCTGCGTTTCGATTAGCTTGATTTCCTGATCGGAAAACAAATTTCCTGGATGCAGGTCAAAGGTAAACAGGACAGAGGAGAGTCCTGGCTGTCCTAAAATATGCGCTAACAAACGCTGATGTCCCAAATGGATGCCGTCGAATTTTCCAAGCGTCACTGCGGTCTGCTCCAAATGTCCCTTTATTTTACATGCTTCTCCTGCAATATATTCCATGATCCTGCCCTCGTTCTGATCTTACCCGATAGTATCCTATTCCCATTTCACAATCTGTTATTAAATATGTTATGTCTGAAAAAATGTTTTCCACGGCTGATAAAAAACTTCCCTCTGCTCTGAGTCTTGTTTTCTTTGGTAGAGCGCCTGGAAACAGTCTTCGCTATCGTATACTCGGATGATGTTCTCTGGAAGACCTTCTTTTGAAAAAACGCTCTCCGGCAGCCCTCTTTCTGGATTCTCTTCCTGCTGCAGCTTTGGCTCTTCCCATGCCTCTAGCAGCTCTTCGGTCAGGGGATTGCCGTTTTTTAAATACCGCTCTCCGGCGGGTGTCACCCGAGCAGACGGGCAGACGGAAAAGAGGGTATCCACCGGCAGGAGGGCTTCCTGTATACGTCCCTCCCTGCTCAGTCTCTCTAGCTCTGCCAGTGTTTTGGCGTCCTCTAAGCAAAAGCGATCTACCCGATAACGAATCAGCTCCTTCATGCAGGCTCCACAGCCCAATGCCTCTCCGATATCCGCACAAAGTGTCCGAATGTAGGTTCCCTTAGAACAAGTAACCTCAAAGCAGACCTCCGTATTCTGACGGCTTAGAAAACGAAGCTCATAAAAAGTAACCGGTCTCGGCTCCCGTTTGACCTCTTTCCCTTCTCTGGCCAGTTCATAAAGACGCTTCCCGCCTATTTTGACAGCCGAATACATCGGCGGTACCTGAAGTCCGGCTCCTAAAAAGCGTCCCATCACCGTCCGAATTTCCTCATCGGTACAGGATACCTCCCGCTCCTCTATCGTCCGTCCGGAGGTATCCTGCGTATCGGTAGTACGTCCTAACAGCATCACTGCCCGGTAGGATTTTTTCTTTTCCGTCAGCAACTCACAGAGCTTTGTCGCAGAGCCAAGGCATACCGGAAGTACGCCGACCGCCTCTGGGTCCAGTGTTCCGGTATGCCCGATTTTTTTCTGCCCTACGATGCCCCGCAGCTTTGCTACGACGTCATGAGAGGTGAAGCCAGCCTCCTTGTATACATTGATCATTCCATGAAGCATGTTTTCCCGCTTCCTTCCTCGTAATACGGTTTCTCCTACAGTTTTCTAAGAGATTTTTCCTAAGGAGACAAGCTGATGATCGAGCTGTTCGGTCAGGTTATTGATCACGTCATAAACACTGCCCTTCATCGTACAGCCTGCTGCCTTGATATGTCCGCCGCCGCCAAAATAAGCCGCCGCCTTGCTGACATCGACCTCGCCGTTTGCACGCATACTGACCTTGTAGGTCTGCCCTTCTTCGGTTTCATAAAGGAAAATAGCGATTTCTACACCTGCTGTCAGACGAAGCTGATCGATCACGCCGTCCAAATCGGCTGGTGTCACTCCATAAAATTCCATGACGTCCCGCGTCAAATAGGAAACAATGCCCAGGCCGTCCCATAGCAGAATGCTTTCCATCAGGCACCGTCCCAAAATCTGGTTTTGTATGTAGGTCCTTTGGTAAAAGCCTTCGTCAATCATACGTGGGAAGTCGATTCCCTTTGCCATCAGTCTGCCTGCAATTTCCATCGTCCGTGGGCTGGTACAGCTATGGTGGAAGATGCCGGTATCGTGTAAAATTCCGGTGTAAAGGCATTCTGCCGCCTCTTTACTGATTTTTTCCTCCTCCATCCGCTCAAATAGCAGCTCACAGGTCGAGCTGGCCTCCGGCACCACGATATTTTCCTCTGCAAATGAGGTATTTGTCACATGGTGATCGATACACACCGTTTTGGCAGCCTTTTGATAAAGCGCCTGTGCAAAGCCCAGCCGTTCTACATCCCCGCAGTCCAACACAAAAAAGACATCAACGGCAGGGATTTCTTCCGGCAGCACCGAGCAGATAGCCTCTGCCCCTGGCAGCAGGGAAAGCTTTTTCCCCGGCTGCTCTAAGTAAACCGTGACCTCTGCCCCGGTATGCTGCTTGATATAGTGATACAGAGCCAGGCAGGAACCTACACAGTCCCCGTCCGGCCTGACATGCCCCGCTATCGCCACGGTAGCGGCAGCCTGCACATACTCTAAAATTCCTGTCATGTTCTCTCCCATTTTGATTTTCGTCCTCCTCCTGTTTTGGTTTCCATTTCGGCGGTACGTTAAACTTCGTCTTGCTCTTTTGCTTCTGCTGTATGTGTCACCTCATCGATCAGCCTAGATAAATGCACTCCATATTCAATAGACTGATCAACGATAAAATGAAGCTCTGGTGTATTTCGCAGGTTCATCGTTTTAGCGAGCTGGCTCCGCATAAAGGGAGCCGCGCTTTTTAAGCCGGTCAGTGTATTTTTCTGGCTTTCTTCATCCCCTAGGACGCTGACGTAAACCTTTGCATTTTTTAAATCCGGCGCTACCTCTACCCGTGTTACGGAGGTCATCGGATTTACCCTGGGATCTTTGATTTCCTGGCGGATCAGCTCGCTTAATTCCTTCTGAACCTCTCCATTGATCCGGGTATTTTTAATACTGTTCTTTCTCACATGTCAAACCCCATTTCTCTACCAGGCCGGAAGCTGTTATCTTGGAACCTCTTCCATCACATAAAGTTCCGCGATATCAAGCTCCTGCACATCGTTGAATTTTTCAAATACCAGGCCGCATTCATATCCTGCAGCGACCTCCTTTACATCATCCTTAAAACGCTTGAGAGAGGCTAAGCTTCCTTCGTATATCTGCTCGCCCTCTCTGGTGATACGCACCAGACAACCGCGGACAATCTTTCCGTCAAGCACATAGGAGCCTGCAATATTGCCGACCCCAGAGGCCTTAAAGATCTGACGGATTTCGGCATGACCGATTACCTTTTCCTCAAAGACCGGATCCAACATTCCCTTCATCGCAGCTTCAATATCCTCTATTGCATTGTATATCACACGATACAGCCGGATATCTACCTTTTCCCGCTCTGCTGTATCCTTGGCAGCAGAGTCCGGGCGGACGTTAAAGCCGATGATGATTGCATTAGAGGCGCTGGCGAGCGAAACATCGGATTCGTTGATGGCACCGACTGCTCCATGGATTACCCGAATCGCCACCTCGTCGTTGGAAAGCTTTAACAGGCTTTGTTTTACTGCCTCTACGGAGCCCTGAACATCTGCCTTGATGATCAGGTTCAGCTCCTTGATGTTGCCGGCCTGAATCTGCGAGAAAATACTGTCTAAGGAAAGCCTTGCCTTTGTGTCCTCTAAAAGCTTTACTCTGCCCTGGGAAATAAAGGTCTCTGCTACAGAACGGGCTTCCTTCTCGCTTGGGAAGGCCATCATAATGTCTCCGGCACCCGGCACGTCGTTTAGACCCAGTACCTCTACAGGAGTAGAAGGGCCTGCTTCCTTGACACGGCGTCCCTTATCGTCTACCATTGCCCGTACCTTTCCATAGGCAGAGCCAATCGCAATCGCCTCTCCGACGTGCAGACATCCCTTTTGTACCAGAACCGTTGCCACCGGCCCGCGGCCCTTGTCAAGCTGCGCTTCGATCACCACGCCTCTGGCCTCCCGGTTCGGATTTGCCTTAAACTCACAGACATCGGCAGTTAAAAGAATCATTTCCAACAGCTGGTCGATGCCTTCTTTTGTATGAGCCGATACCGGAACGAAAATCGTGCTTCCGCCCCAATCCTCTGCAATCAGCTCATGCTCAACCAATTCCTGCTTAACACGGTCAATATTAGCGCTTGGCTTATCGATCTTATTGACCGCTACGATGATTTCAATTCCGGCAGCCTTTGCATGGTTGATGGCCTCAATGGTCTGTGGCATAACACCGTCGTCTGCCGCTACTACTAAAATAGCAATGTCCGTAGACTGCGCACCGCGCATCCGCATCGAGGTAAAGGCCTCGTGTCCCGGCGTATCGAGGAAGGTAATCTTTTTACCGTTTACCTCTACCACGTAAGCGCCGATGTGCTGGGTAATTCCGCCCGCCTCTCTGGAGGTGACGTTGCTTTCTCGGATGGCATCAAGCAAAGAGGTCTTGCCGTGATCGACATGTCCCATGACACAGACGACCGGAGGACGCGGTTCCATCAGGCTTTCATCCTCCTCTGCCTCCTTTAATAACTCCTCTATGACATCTACCTTTTCCTCCCGCTCTGCAATACAATTATATTCCAAAGCGATTTCCTCTGCCTCTTCAAAGGTAATCTCCTGGTTGATCGAATACATCTTTCCAGATAAAAAGAGTTTTTTAACAACCGCAGCCGGAGCCTGTTTCATCTTATCCGCCAATTCCTTTAAGGTCAGGGAATCCGGCAGAATGATGGTTTTGATCCCATCGTCTGGCTCCTCCGGCCGTACTACCGGCTCAGGCTTGATAAAAGCACCCTTCCGATTCGGATCTTTTTTCTTTTTCTTGTATTCGTCCTCTCCCATGCTGCCTTTGTTTTTATCAAAGCGCTTGCTGCCTCGGTCGTTGCGGTTTCCGTCGCGCCGGTCGCGTTCGTTTCTTCCGCGCTCCTTTTCCCGCTCCTTATCCCGATCCCTCGTGGTAGAGGTCTTCATTATCCGCTCATCCTTTGGTGCGGATGGAATCGAAAGTTCTCCTCCCTGACGGTCTCCGCGGTCGCCCCGGCGGGAGTTATCTGTACGGCGGTTTCCATCGCGCCGGTCACGGTCGCTACGACGGTCATTACCGCCCTGGGAACGGCGATCTCCGCCCTGGGAGCGGTTTCCGTCCTGACGGCCTCTGTCGCCCTGCGGACGGCCAGATCCGGTACGGTTTCCATCGCGCCGGTCGTTACCGCCCTGCGAACGGCGATCTCCGCCCTGGGAACGGTTTCCATCCTGGCGGTTCCTGTCGCCTCCTCCCGGACGATCACTCCGATCTCTGCCGCCCTGACGGTCGTCTCGTCCACGATCCTCCCGGGTACGATCCTCTTTCTTTTTCCCGTCCCGTCCGCGATCCTCTTTTGGACCACGGTTTTTAGAACGATCCTCTCTTCTGCGTTCTTCCTTAGAACGGTCGTCCCGTCCGCCTTCTTGCCGCTTTCCGTCCTCCTGCCGTTTCCCTTGCGAACGCTCTTCCTTGGAACGGTTGCCGTTCTGCCGGTCGTTGCCGGTATGCTTTGTATCAGCTGGCCTTCCGTTTTCAGACGGCTGCTTTGCACCCTTGGCAGAGGCATTTTTTGTCTCCTTTGCCTTAGGGGCTTCTGCAAATTTTTCCCGAACTGCCTTAATCTCGGCATCCTCAATGACGCTTAGGTGATTGGTAACTTCAAATCCCTGCTCCCGCAGGTACATGACAATTTCCTTGCTTTTTTTCCCAATCTCCTTTGCCAATTCCTTTACTATCACTTTCGACATTACTCCTCCGCCTTTCCTTTTGATTCCGTTGCTTCTTTGTTATATTCGGTCTGAGGCAGCCCCAGCTTTAGGATGGCTTTTGCAAGCCCTTCGTCTAACACAGCCAGAGAGGCACGCAGCGCCTTGCCCGTAGAAGCGCCAAGTTCTTCCTTTGTAGCAAAAATACAGATAGGGACATGATACCAGGCACAGCAATCCCCAAACTTTTTCTTTGTATTGTCCGAGGCATCCTCTGCCACGACCGCCAGGTAAGCCTTTCCAGATTTTATTGACTTTTCTGTGGAAAATTCCCCGCTGGCGGTTTTGCCTGCCTTTGTCGCTAATCCTATGTAGGACAGGGCCTTATGTTTCATGAAGCTTTTTCCACTCCCTTTCCAATTCCTCATATACCTCATCTGGGATAGCCATTTTCAAGGAGCGCTCAAGACCCTTGTTTTTCCTTGCCCTGCTCAAACATTCCCCCGACAGACACAGATAAGCTCCGCGTCCGTTTTTTCTTCCGGTGGTATCCAGACATACGGTATCCTCCGGAGTCCTTATCACCCGGAGCATTTCTTTTTTGCTTTTCATTTCCCCGCAGCCAAGACACTGCCTAAGGGGAATTTTTTTCCCCGTCATCCTTAAAAATCCTCCTCCTCTTCGTAGGCGTAGCCATTGATTTGGGATTCGCTCTTAATATCAATCTTATAACCGGTCAGCCTGGCTGCGAGGCGGGCGTTCTGCCCTTCCTTACCAATCGCTAAAGAGAGCTGGGAATCCGGCACAATCACCCGGGCGCTTTTTTCTTCTACATTAACTTCCACACTGGTGGCTCTGGCCGGGCTTAGCGCATTTAAAATCAATTTTCTCGGATCCTCGTTCCAGATCACAATATCAATTTTCTCTCCCCGCAGCTCCTCTACAATAGTATTTACTCTGGAACCGTTTAAGCCGACGCAGGCTCCGACCGGATCGACATCCGGATCGTTGGTGTGTACGGCGATTTTTGTCCGGGAACCGGCTTCGCGGGCGATATTTTTGATTTCTACCGTACCGTCGCGAATTTCTGCCACCTCAGATTCAAAAAGCCGCTTAACCAACTCTGGATGTGTCCTGGATACGGTAATCCTAGGCCCCTTTGTCGTATCCTTTACCTCGACGACATACAGCTTAATCCGTTCGGTCGGCCGAAAGCGCTCGGTTTTTACTTGCTCGCTTTCGGCCAGAACAGCGTCTACTTTTCCTAGGTTGATACTGATATTATTCCCATTATATCGTTGCACAATACCCGTCACAATATCCTTTTCTTTTGCATAGTACTGGCTGTAGAGAACTTTTCGTTCTTCCTCTCTGATTTTTTGTACGACGACCTGCTTGGCCTTTTGTGCGGCAATCCGTCCAAAATTCTTAGGCGTGACCTCTACCTGAACGATATCTCCCAGAGCCGCCTTAGGAAACTTAATCGCTGCCTCAGTCTGGCCGATCTGAAGAACTGGATCTTCTACTTCCTCTACCACCTCTTTTTCTGCAAATACGTTTACAATCCCTGTTTCCCGGTTAATGTAAACTTTGATGTTGTCTGCCTTGCCGTACTGATTTTTGCATGCAGCGACCAGAGAATTCTCGATGGCTTCTAGCAAAATTTCTTTGCTGATGTCTTTCTCCTTTTCAATCAGCTCCAACGCTTCAATCAGTTCTTTTCCGTTATCCATTTTTCCTTTTCTACCTCTCTTTCTCAATGCTATGTGTATTCTGTTTTCCTTCTAAAAATCCAGAGCCAGACGAACCATGGCA
>CASCWU010000124.1 GCA_949155905.1 uncultured Lachnospiraceae bacterium | reverse complement strand
CCAAACAGGCCGAAACCAGCCATCCCAAGCCCCAGCAGAAGCCGAAAAATCCCGATTCCCTTTCCTAGTTCAGCAAGCCCCATCGCCGTTAGGCTCAAGCCAAGAAGGGTTGCATAGATGCCTAATAGAAGGGGTATCAGATGCAAACGTCGTTTGTTTTTGTATGGGTGCTTTTTCATATATGGCTCCTGTCGTTGCTTTTTTATGTTCCCTATATTCATATCCAATAGTTTATCAGACAAAAAAGAGGAATACAAGCAGAACATAGAAACATAAGGATTTTCTCAAAAATGGAAAATCGGAGTGGGAAGTTTCAGAAAAACAAGAGAGCTACTATAAAGCCAGATACCAAGCCAAAAGCGTCTCCCCCCAGAGCAGCCCAACCGCCATCCCGCCAGCCAGGAACGGCCCCAAAGGAAGCTGCGATTTTAAGGTAAGCTTTCCGCAGGCCATCCGTCCAACCGCATAAACCGCCGCCGTCAGCAGCCCAACTCCTGCCGCCGGAACCATGGCACGCCAGCCCAGGAAAAAGCCGCCAGCCGCTAATAGCTTGATATCGCCGCCGCCAAAAGCGCCCGGAAAAACAAGCGTCAGGACAAAGAGCGGAAGCGCCGCCAAAAAACTTCCGAGCAGCCGTTCGGAGAAACCAGGTTCTGGAAAATAATACTCGGAAAGACAAAGCTTTAGAAAGTCAGGCTTCAAAAGCTCAGGCTCCAGAAAATCAGATTTCAGGAACCAGAACTTGGAAAAACTGGCCTCCGGGACTAGGCTGAAAAGGAAAGACAACACTCCCAGCAAAAAAATTCCAAGAGGAAACCAGTTGTCAATCCGTCTGCTTTTCCAGTCCATCCGAGCGGCCAGAGCCAGAAGAATCAGGAACGCCAGGTTTATAGCATGTTGAGCATATCGCGGCCAGGTAATAATAGGGCGTCAGCCTCCTTTTCTTTGATTTTTTTCATGAATTCTCAATATCTTTTATCAAGGCTAATCCTAATATACACATTTTTCCAGAAAAAAGCAATCAAAAGATAATTCTGTTCTGTCGGTTGACAGGAAAAGTCATTCCCGCTATAATGGCATATAGAAAATGGCTGGTAACTACCAGAAGAACCAGAATATGGAGCGAATGGCAGTTCCGGCAAACCGTAAACACTATAGAAAACGACCAAAACAAAAAAACAGAAAACAAAAGCTTTTGTCGTTCCCTATAATAAAGATCAGGAACTGTCACGAAGTAAACGGGAGGTTTCCTAACATGTGCGGAATATGTGGTTTTACAGGAAATAAGGTAGATCAAAAGGATGTTTTGACTAAAATGATGGATCGGATTGTTCACAGAGGGCCGGACGGCGGCGGCCAATATGTGGACGAGGATGTGGCGCTGGGCTTTCGGCGGCTGGCGATCATAGATTTGGACAATGGTTCCCAGCCGATGTTCAACGAGAACCGGGACATCGTGATTACCTTTAACGGGGAAATTTATAATTATAAGGAAATCCGGGAGGATTTGATACAAAAGGGACATGTGTTTGCCAATCATTCCGATACCGAATGTCTGGTACACGGCTATGAGGAGTACGGAGAGGGGATTTTGGATCATCTGCGCGGGATGTTTGCCTTTGTGATCTGGGATATGCGGAATAAGACGCTGTTTGCCGCCAGGGATATGTTCGGAATTAAGCCCTTTTACTACGCCCTAGTAGGGCATGACCTGGCAGGAAGTGACCTAGCGGGGAAAGGCCAGTCTGACGGTGTGCAAACGGCGGCAAATCTGGTGTTCGGCTCGGAGATCAAGAGTATTTTGGAGCATCCATACTATCAGAAGGAGGTCAACCGGGACGCGCTGGAGCAGTATATGACGTTTCAGTATTCTGTGCTGCCAGAGACATTTTTCAAAGGGATTTTCAAGCTGATGCCAGGCCACTATATGGTATGGAAGGATGGAAAACTGAAAATCACCCGTTATTTTGATCCGATGCTGCAGCCGGAGGAGGATATGGATTATGAGAATCTGGTAGAAGAAATTGATGCTGTCGTACAGGATTCGATCCGGTATCATATGGTCAGTGATGTAGAGGTGGCTTCTCTGCTTTCAAGCGGTGTGGATTCCAGCTATGTAGCAGCGAACTTCCATGGAGCCAAGACCTTTACAGTCGGTTTTGACTATGAAAAATACAATGAAATTCCTTATGCAAGGGAGCTGTCCGGCAGGATAGGGATTCGGAACTACAGTAAGGTGATTTCGACTGAGGAGTATTGGCAGGAGCTTCCGCGGATTCAGTATTATATGGATGAACCATTGGCTGATCCGGCGGCGGCAGCGCTGTACTTTGTAGATCGAGAGGCAGCGCAGCATGTGAAGGTAGTGCTTTCCGGAGAAGGCGCGGACGAGCTGTTCGGCGGCTATAACATTTATCATGAGCCGATGTCTTTAGCCGGATATCAGAAGCTGCCGCGTGCGCTCCGGCGCGGACTGGCGTTTCTGGCGGACAAGATTCCATTTAAAATGAAGGGAAAAAGCTTCCTGATCCGGGGGAGCAAGACCGTAGAGGAGCGTTTTATCGGCAATGCGAATATTTTTTCGGTAAAGCAGCGGAATAAGGTGTTAAAGTACAAGAACCGGGATTCTGCGCCGAGGCTTTTGACCAGACCGTTTTATGAAAAGGCCAAGGGGCTGGATGATGTAGGGAAAATGCAGTATATCGACTTGAATTTCTGGCTGATTGGAGATATTTTGTTAAAGGCGGATAAGATGAGTATGGCGCATTCCTTAGAGAGCCGGGTGCCGTTTTTGGATAGGGAGGTATTCCGGGTAGCAAGGAAAATCCCGACGAAGTATAAGGTGACAGATAAAAATACTAAGGTAGCCTTTCGTCAGGCGGCGCATCAGCATTTGCAGGATAAGGTGGCAGAAAAGAAAAAGCTGGGCTTTCCGGTGCCGATTCGTATCTGGTTAAAGGAAGAAAAGTATTATGAAATTGTAAAGGAGGCATTTACCAGTCCGACAGCGGAGGAGTTTTTCCATACGGAAGAGCTGGTGCGGCTCTTGGATGTCCATCGTGCAGGAAAACGGGATTACAGCCGCCATATCTGGAATGTCTATATGTTTCTTTTGTGGCACAAGGAATTTTTTGAAAACAATGCGGAAGGAAAAGCGTAATAGAATACCGCAATGTATGTTAGGAGAATGGCCGCAAGGCAGATGACCTGTTACTACAAAAGTTATTGCAAAGAGCCAGGTTGTTTGCTGGAGATAAATGATTCTATTGCTGTAGAAAGGAGATACAAGGTGGAGAGTAAGTTTTTTCAGTCAAAAAAAATTTATGACAATGTGACATTGATTCAAGGTTTGGGAGGGGTGCAATGTTATCTGGTGGAGGGCCAGGAGAGAGCGTTGCTGATTGACGGATTGACAGGGGTAGGCTCCCTGCGCGCTTATGTCCGCGAACTGACGGATCTGCCAGTGATGGTCGTGATTACTCATGGGCATATCGATCATACTGGTGTAGCCTATGAATACAAGGAATGCTTTATCAACCCGGATGACATTGTGCTGATGTATAGCAAAACACATTCCGACAGTGCCGGACGGCTGGGCTTTGCTACCGGAGGCGGACAGAAGCCGGGCTTTGGGATGGAGGATGTATTTCCGGCAGTTCCGGTTAAAACCTATCCGGTATACGATGGAGATGTATTTGATCTGGGAGGCACGAGTCTGGAGGTAATCCAGGTGCCGGGGCATACCCGTGGGACGGTTGTTCTGCTGGATCGGGATAATAAAACGATTTATTCCGGGGATGCCTGCAACGCCAACACATTACTGGGACTTGAGGGGTCTACCTCTATCGAGGAATACCTGGAAAGCCTGCAGCATTTAAAGGCTTACGACGGCGAATACGAAGTAATGTGGGGCGGCCACGGGCCAATGTCTGTGCCTAAGTCGATTGTAGACGATGGTATTCGGCTCTGCGAACAGATTTTGGCCAGGACGGACGATCAGATTCCGACAAAGAGCATCGGCGGAGCGGACTGCTTGCTGGCAAAGAAGCGCGGCGATAATTATTTGCCGGTAGAAGGCGGCTTCTGTAATATTGTTTATTCTGACGAGAGGCTGCATAAGGAGCCGAAAAAGCCGATTCAGAGTATGCCGTAATCCCCTGACCAGAGAAAAGAGAACATAAAAGTATGATAGTCTCAAAACGGGAACAGAGGATAGAAAGTAATAAATCAAAAAGATAACAGGGATAAGGAGCAGGAGGAAAAAGAGAATGGCAAACATATTTAATAAGGTGCTGCTGCCGGAGGGCTTTGCAACTGATAAGGATCTGCAGGTGGCTTACGGGAGCATGAATGGATATCATGTAGTGATAAAGCACCTTCCGCAGCAAAGACAGATGGTAATTCAGTACCAGGTGCTGGAGGGAACAGAGAGTGCAGCGATAGATTTAAGGAATTTTCTTGCGGAGTTTTCCAAAAAGAAAAATGTGAATGCAGCGACTTATATCAACAATACGCTGACGGTGACGTTGATGGCAAAGAACAAGCAGTTAGGTGATCTGGTAAAGGAAACAATGATCACAATCACTAACTATTTGCTGGAACATCATATGGAAGAGGGCTGTAAAAGCTGCGGCAATAAAGGGCATGAAATCAATGGTATTTATCAGATCAACGACGAGGTCGAGATCATGTGCAGCGACTGTTTTCAAAGAAGGTCTGCAAATCAGGACATTGAGTATAAAAAGAAAACCACCAATATGGCGGCAGGAATTGTCGGTGCGCTCTTTGGCGCTTTGCTCGGTGTGATTTGCTGGGTTCTGATTTATCAGCTTGGATACATAGCAGGAATCACAGGATTTGTTATGGTAGTATGCTGTATGAAGGGTTTTGAGCTGTTAGGAGGCCGTCTGAACCGTCCTGGCGTCGTGCTGTCGATTTTGATTTCGGTCGTTATGCTGTTTGTGGCAGAATATTTGTGCGTCGGGATTGAGGTTTATAAAGCATTTCATGAGGTTTCGGATGTCAGTATTATGAATGCTATCCGTGCAGTGCCTTATTATCTGACCGATTGGCCGATGGCCAGCGAGCTGCGTAATGGGATGATGAAGGATCTGGCGATGGGCTATGTGTTTGCCGTCCTGGCCAGCATTTCCTTTATCCGCCAGAGCTTAAAGGCAACGGCAAACGGTGTGATGCGCAAGCTTGCCTAAGCTTTGTATTTAACTTGCAAGAATATGCTGTTTCATGTGGAGGTATGGAAATAGCCTACATTTTGGAGGAATAGTCATATTTGCCGCACACTGCAATTTTTTGGGGTTCCCTCATTCGGGCTGCTTTTTAAGGATTCAGATGAAAAAAACAGGTATCCAGCTATAATTTCTGACAGGATACCTGTTTTTTTATATCTATAGGGTGTTTCTAATACTGCCTTTACGCATTAAACATCACTTTCTCACTGTTAAATGCCCTAGTGACAGCGAAGGTCAGAAGAAATGCCAGGACTAAGTTTCCGCAGAGAGAATAGCCAAGCTGCAGAGCGCTCAATTCGTTAGTCATGATGTTCTGGATGGAAAGCGCGCTCCCATAGACCGGAATAGCATGGAGAAAATCGGATTTCTCTGTGCCGCCCTGGAACATGGTAATCATTCCTGCTAATAATACGACGATATAAAGCGGTGTGACGTAGGTGCTGGCTTCCTTGACGGTTTTGGCAATGACAGAAACCAGAGAAATCAGTGCTACATATAGGTAAACTAGTGTTATCAAAATCAATACCATAGAAAGGATCTGGAAAACCGACAGGGTAAGCCCCATTCCGACAGTAGCTTCCGCACCTCCCATGGATTTCACCATCATTGGCATAGCCAGGACGATAGACACGGCATAGACAAGAGCGGAAATGCTGGAAAGGATGGAAAGGGATACCAGCTTGCCAAAGACGAGCTGCGAGCGTTTCATTGGGGTAAGCAAGAGGCTTGCCATCGTGCCGCGCTCTTTTTCCCCGGCGATAGCGTCAACACACAGGCTCATTGCGCTGGCAAACAAAAGGAAGGTAATCAGGTAAGGGAGCATCATAGAAAGATATTCCCCGCTGGCTTTATCTTCATCGACGATGATAACCTCCTCTTCCTGGTAAACATTCAACATTTCCAGATTGCCCAGACGGTTTTGCAGCAGTAATGTCTGATAAGCCGTCATAACCATGCTGTCAAAGGATTTGCGTGCGGCGGAGGAATAATTTCCTGTAGTGTTATAATAAACCGTTACATCCGGGATTTCATCGCCCTGGGATTGATAGGCTGTCACCTTTTCGGAAAACTGCGGATCGAAAACAACCATCAGCTCCACAGAGCCGTCCAAAATACCATCCTTAATTTCCTGGATGGATGCTTCTGAGGCATCGGTCTCTAATTCCCGGATATCCGCTATATCACGATAACCCGTCTGATCCAGAATGGCTGGAAAATCTGCCGGAGCATTTTGCAGATAGACGACTGGGATATGGGTTTCAATGTCCTTACTCATATTTCCGGCTAACTGTCCAATCAAAGTATAGATACCGATTACCATGATGGCAGGAAGCAGGAAAAGACTGAAAATCAGCTTTTTATCGCCGAATACTCGGTTAAGCTCTTTTTTTATGATAATACCTGCATTTTTCATATGAAATTACGTTCTCCTTTCTAAGATGGAACATAAGTATAGGTGATAAGATAGTCTTGAACTCGTATAATATTACACGGTTTCCCGGTGGTTTTGCTGGTAAAGGGCAAAGAACGCATCTTCCAGATCGTCTGCCTTAGTCTTGGAAAGAAGCTCCGGCAGCGTGCCTTCGGCCACCTTCCGTCCATCGACGATAACCCCGATCCGGTCGCAGAGCTTTTCAGCCTCGGACATAATATGCGTCGAGATAACTACCAGCTTTCCTTCGTCCCGTAGCTTTTGCAGCAGGTCGGTTACATTTCTGGCAGTGATGATATCTAAGCCGCTGGTCGGTTCGTCAAAGATAACGACCTTTGGATCATGAACCAGGCTGACCGCAATCGCCGCCTTTTGTTTCATACCAGTGGAAAGCTCTTCCATCTTTTTATCCTCAAATTCCGTAATCCCAAAATAAGTGAACAGTTCCTTCTGCCTGGCCGCAATGGCTTCCTCACTCATACCGTGGAGCGCTCCGAAGAAGTGGAACAGATATTTTGGGGAAAAATAAGGATCGAGCTTGATTTCATTGGTTAAAAAGCCGATACATTCCCGGACTGCCTCCGGCTCCTGGATCGTGTCGTGTCCGCAGACGGCAATACGTCCCTCTGTTGGGGTAAGCAGGGTAGCAATACAACGGAGCGTCGTCGTTTTGCCTGCGCCGTTCGGCCCCAGCAGCCCGTAGATTTCGCCTGGCTTGGCGGTCAGACTGATGCCGTCCGCCGCTTTTTTGATGGATTCTTTGGTTTTCAGCTCCTGCATCTTTTTCTTGCTGAGCTTGTAAACCTTTGTTAGATTTGTCACTTCAATCATAGTCATCCTCCATTCTTGATGTATCTCTATAAAAAATACATCTACTCCCACATGAATTATTTTTTCCCTTTTACGTTGTAACACAAGAAAGAAGGATTGTCAACTAAATTGACGTAGATATAAGGAAATCTTAATCTTTGAAAAAAATGATAAAATCGCTATTTGAACAGTTATACGGCACATATCATGAAGAAAATGGATATTTTATTCCAGATTTACGATTACCCGC
>CASCWU010000123.1 GCA_949155905.1 uncultured Lachnospiraceae bacterium | reverse complement strand
ACGTTATCACTGGACCCCGGAGGAATATTTGCTTGGTGCAGAGCATGTAATAAATACCATGGAGGTATATACGGTATATACAGAGAAGGAAGCATGGGATTTAAGCAATTCTCTGGCAGGCTCAAGGATTTTGACAACGGTTGAGGTGGAACCGTTAAAGAATGCGAAAGACAGAGCCTTTTTATTATCGGGTGCTTTGGATTTTGGAATGGAAGAGGGCTATGTTCCAACCCCCGTTTCCGATCTGTATCTCACCGGAACGGGGAAGCGAATTTTGCAGCGCTTTACGTATCCTCTCCTGCATTATGAACAATTCCGAAGCTGGGAAAGCCAGAAGTATTTGGACTGGCTTTATTGGGAAAATTCCCCAAAAACAGAGGAGTATACGACCTTTGTCCGGGATACTTGCTTAGAACTGCCAGAGGGACTGGGCGACGGCTTTTTTTCTATTACCGCACAGGTAGAAGAAAAGGCAAAAGAGCTTTCTAAAAGATATCCCAATGCCACTATGGAAAGCTTAAAGATACAGGCTCTGCGGCTTTGGTTTTATGAGAATGCTGTCTATGATACAGAACCGGGGCTGACGCCGGAGGGGTGGAATATGGCGGAATATTTCCTGACGGAAAGCCGGAGGGGGTATTGCGTCCATTTTGCTTCTGCAGCCATTCTGCTGCTGCGTGCTATGGGGATTCCGGCCAGATATGCAGAAGGGTATCTGATTAAGCTCCCAGAGTTTTATGAGCGGGGAGGACAAAGAGGGCTGCTTTATAGTACATGGGAGGACGGAGAGGCTGTCCGAGTATTAGAGGGAACAGTAAACGGAGAGGCGGCTCATGCCTGGGCTGAGGTTTGGCTCGCGGGGCTTGGCTTTGTCCCGATAGAGTATACGATAGGAACGGAGGAAAACGGAATTTCCCAGGGAAGGTCTGATCTGGAGGAGCTTCTTGGCCTTTTTGCATCATCTGGAGCAGGAGGCGGAAAGGCAGAAGAAGAGGATCCGTCCAAAGAGGAACCTACAGAAGCAAGCGAGGATCTGTCAGAATTGCTGGAGCAGGAGCCGAAACCGATTGCTTCGGATACCAAAGACAAAACGGCTGGCGGCACAAAAGGGCAATCAAACGAGTGGCTTGTTAAGGCAGGGCTGTTATCGTTTAGCTTCGTATTGCTTTTGCTTTGTGGAACAGGAGGCGTTCGTTTTTGGAAAAAGGAGCATTACAGCCGGATGGACAATCGAAAAAAGGTTCTTTATTGGTATCAAAGACTGGACAAACTCCAGCTTTCGGATCCGCCTCCAAAATCTTCTGACCGGGTGGCAAGTGCCAAACGGATAGCGCAAAAGGCCAGATTTTCTGATTTGGAGGTGTCCTGGGAGGAGGTACGGCTCGTAGAACGATGTTATTTGGAGCAAAAAGCAATAAAAAATGTAAAAAAAGGATAAAAAGAAGTTGACAAAACAAGTTTTTCGCGATAAAATTCTTATAGTGCTATGAATAAAAACCCAAACAGTTGTTAGCACAATCTACAACTGGAGGGGAGGTTAGGTGTGAGGCTATGTCAAACGTTATCGTAAAAGAAAACGAAACATTAGATAGTGCTCTGCGCCGTTTCAAACGGAATTGCGCAAAGGCAGGTATCCAGCAGGAGATCCGCAAGAGAGAGCATTATGAGAAGCCGTCCGTAAGACGTAAGAAAAAGTCTGAGGCAGCAAGAAAACGCAAATATAAATAAGTGTTTAGAGAATAAGAGTGTTGCATATGCGGCGCTCTTTTTTCATATATTGGGGTAAGGATAGGCCATGGAAGGGGCGGCAGGAGACATGCGGGCAGAAAGCAGGCGATACAGGCAGAGAGGCCGGGCCGGGCAGAGTCAGGAGAATCGCTATAGCCAGAGGAGGAGACGCACAAAGCCTCAGGCCGAGGATAAGGACAGCCTGGAATGGCTGGCTGACCGGGTACAGGTGCCGGCTGAGGTATTAGCCGGGGCGCCTGTTTTTATTTTAAACGGAAAGCATCAGCTTTGGGTAGAAAACTATAAAAGCATTTTGGAATACCAGGATACCATCATTCGTATTCAGACGAAACAAGGACGCGTTAAAATCTGCGGCAAGGCTCTTGGCATTGACGAATTTGCCAAGGATGGGATGCGGATTACTGGCTGGATCAAATGTGTGGAATTTTATGGAGGCTAAAGGGACATGAGGAAGTTTTTAAACTGGCTGTATGGAATGGTGGAGGTGCGGATAGGAGAGGATCAGATCGAACGGTTTTTAAATCTTTGCCGCAATCGAGAGCTGCAGCTATACCAAATCGCACACCATAAAACGGAATACTGTTTTCAGATGAGGCTTTCTGATTATTGGCGGATACGTCCAGTGGCAAAAAAAATCGGGGTGCTTCCGTTGGTTTCCGGCAGAAAGGGGCTTCCGTTTTGGCTGGGAGAGTGGAACAAGCGGAAGGTATTTACAGGGGGCTTTCTGCTCTTTGCCCTGCTGCTTTTTTTTCTGACGAGAATGATTTGGAGCATTGATATCAAAGGCTGCTCCTATCATACCGAGGAGGCTTTGCTGAAATTTTTAGAAAAGCAGGGAGTTCATTGCGGTATGTTCTACCGGGATTTGGATTATAAACGGACGGAGGATTTGATTCGGCTGACGTATCAGGATATTAGCTGGGTATCGGTGGAACGGGTAGGAACAAAGCTCCATATTCGTCTAAAGGAAAGTGAACTGATCGATACCGCGATAGAAGAAAAAAAGCCCGCAGATCTGATTGCTTCAAGAGACGGGATCGTCGAGTCGATTGTTACTAGGAGCGGTACGCCGATGGTTAAGGCGGGGGATGAGGTAAAAAAAGGAGATGTTCTGATATCTGGGATAGTGGAGGTGACGGGAGACTATGATGCTCCGCTTAGCACCCATTTGGTCTATGCAGACGGGGACGTCATCCTGACCGGAACACAAGGGTATCATTCGGTATTGGAATTAGAATATCAGGAAAAGGTATATACGGGAAAGGAACAAAAGCGCATCAGCCTGAGAGGATTCGGATATCAGGTTGATTTTTTTACCTGGGAAAACAAAGGGGAAGCAGTGGATCGGCTGACCGAACAGAAAAAGCTTTATCTGAATCCTTCTCTGACGTTTCCGATTTCGCTGCTGACTACCACCTACCGGGAATACAGCATCGTGCGTCTGCGCTACCAGGAGGAGGAGGCCATTGCGTTAGAGGAGAAAAAGCTGGCCGATTATCTGGCAAAGCTAGAAGAAGAGGAGATCTCTGTTTTAGGGCAGGAGGTTACGATAACCGTAGGAAAGACGGTGTGCGTTGCAAAGGGGACAATTCAGACAAGGAGGATGGAAAAAAGGCATCGGAGCATAAAGGAAGAGCAGCAAAAGGAACCATCACAATAAAATTTAGAAAAAGGGGGTTTCAATTTGCCGGAATCATGTTACAATAGAAGCATAGCAGATGAAGTCTGTATAGCAGAAGAGGACTGGAGGGAAACAGAAACCAGATGAGTATGATGGAAACGATTCTTAATGTGCCGCACGAGCATGAGGCAAACGTATTCGGGGCGTATGACCGCTATGTCAAAACCCTCGAGAAAACGTTAAACGTAACATTGGTTGCCAGAGATGGCGGCATTAAAATGATTGGCGAGGAGGCTCAGGTTGACAAGGCCAGACGGGTATTAGAGCAGCTCGTTCAGCTTTCCGAGCGCGGAAATGAAATCACCGAGCAGCAGGTCAACTATGCCCTGTCGCTGAGCTTTGACAACAAGGAGGAGGCGCTTGTAGAGATGGATGCGGATTTGGTCTGCCGGACGATTACCGGCAAGCCGATTAAACCAAAAACCATCGGACAAAAGGCATATGTGGATCAGATTCGGGAAAAAATGATCGTGTTTGGTGTAGGACCGGCCGGAACCGGAAAAACCTATCTCGCGATGGCGATGGCGATCCAGGCATTTAAAAATGATGAGGTCAGCCGGATTATTTTGACCAGACCGGCGATTGAGGCCGGCGAAAAGCTGGGCTTTCTGCCAGGAGATTTGCAAAGCAAGGTTGATCCGTACCTGCGTCCGCTTTACGACGCCCTGCATCAGATTATGGGGGCGGAAAGCTTTTTGCGGAACTCCGAAAAGGGCTTGATTGAGGTGGCGCCGTTAGCGTATATGAGAGGACGTACCTTAGATAACGCCTTTATTATTTTAGATGAGGCGCAGAACACCACTCCGGCGCAGATGAAAATGTTCCTAACCCGAATCGGCTTTGGCTCAAAGGTGGTCATTACGGGCGATCAGACCCAAAAGGACTTGCCGGCAGGCACCAGCTCCGGCTTGGATCAGGCCTTGAAGGTACTTTCCAGAGTAGAGGATATCGGATTTTCCTATCTGACAAGCCAGGACGTGGTGCGTCATCCGCTGGTACAAAAAATCGTACAGGCTTACGATGACTTTGACGCCAGGACAGCCAAAAGAGAGCAGGATCGGGCGCAGAGGCGGAAGGAGGCTTCCAGGAATTTCCTTGCCAGGAAAACGGCAGAATATGCCGAACGAACGGCAGAGGAGGAGGTAAGGGAGCAGCCGGAGGCAACGCAAAACCGGGCAGAACGCCGGGCGCAGGCCGCCAGGCAGGAGCGTGACATAAGAAAACGGAGTGGACGAGCCGTCGGCAGACGGACAGAGAGCCGTCAGACGGCTGCAAACAGGAGAAAAAAATGACCATTACAATCGAACAGGAGGCTGGCAGAGAGCTGGACTTTGATTATCAGGATATCATCCGCCGTGTGATTGAGCGGGCGTTAGATTATGAGGGCTGTCCTTATGAGGCAGAAGTAAGCGTGGTTTTGACGGACGATGCCGCCATCCGGGAAGCGAACCGGGAGTTCCGCGGGATAGACCGGGCGACCGATGTGCTTTCCTTTCCGATGGTAGAATACCGACAGCCTGGCGACTTTTCCCCATTGGAGGAGCAGGATAGCTGTTTTCACCCGGAGAGCGGGGAGCTGCTGCTTGGGGATATCCTGATTTCAATAGATCACGTCTGGATACAGGCGGAGGAATACGGACATTCCAGACAGCGGGAGCTGGCCTTTCTGGTGGCTCACAGTATGCTTCATCTGATGGGATATGACCATATGGAGGATGCGGAGCGTATCAGGATGGAAGAGCGCCAGGAAGGGATTTTAAAGGATCTTGGCATTACAAGAGAGGTAGAAGCATGAGACGAAGCACGAGGATAGGCATACGCAGTATGCTGTTGTTTTTTTGTATGATACTGATGCTGTCAGCGCTGTCTGTTTTGGCAGCAGGCTGTAAAAAAAAGAAAGCAGAGGAGCCTCCTCAGGTGGAGGAAAATACCCTGCCCGATCCGGAACCGGAGCCTGAGCCAGAGCCGGAACCCATTCCGGAACCAGATCCAGAACCGGAGCCCGATCCGAACGAAGGGCATGAGGAAGAAACAAGGAGCTTTTTGACCGGTTTATGGATTCCTAAGGAATATGAAAACCGCAGGCCATACGCCGTGATGTTTAATAATATCGAGAGAGCCTATCCGCAGTCTGGGTTAGGAGATGCCGGAATTGTTTATGAAATACTGGCCGAGGGCGGCATTACCCGGCTGATGGGGCTGTTTGATTATGTCAGCACGGATCGGATTGGTTCGGTTCGCAGCGCCAGACATTATTTTGTCACCTGTGCGGCAGAGTACGACTCGATTTTTGTCCATTTCGGTCAGACGAAGTATGCACAAAGTAAAATAAAGGAGCTGGGAACCAATACGCTAAACGGGCTGTTGGGAGAGGGAAATACGATCTTTTTCCGCGACAATGCTATCCCGGCACCGCACAATGCCTTTGCCAAGGCAGAGGGCATTTTAAAGGCTACCGCTGATAAGGGCTACCGAACGGAGTATAACGAAGGACAAGAGCCGCATTTTGTGTTTTCCACCGAAGAAGAGGTGACATTGGACGGAAAGGAAGGCGGAGAGGCCGGGAAAATCTCGCTCTCCTTTTCCGGGTATGACAAGCAGTATTTAAGCTACGATCCGGAAAAAAAGGTCTATTACCGATACGGCTACGGCAGTCAGCATGTAGACGCTGTGACAAAGGAGCCGCTGGCCTTTACGACGGCACTCGTACAGTTTGTCAAGGAATACAACATAGATAAAAACGGCTACCAGACCATGGAACTGGAAAACAGTCAGGGAACCGGTTATTATCTGACCGGCGGAAGATATGTGCCGATTTATTGGTCTAAGGGAAAGGCGGCGGATCGAACCCGCTATTATTACGACGAAGGACGGACGGAGGAAATTTCGCTCAATCCCGGAAAGGTCTACATTGCCGTATTCCCGTCTCACCGGGCAGAAAATGTTGTGATAGAAGCTAAGCCATAGTATAGAGGATGGAAAAAAAGGGAATACTTCTGACAAAGAAAAACAGGGAAAGGTGTGTCAGAGGTGAAAAAATATACCCTTTATCACTATATAGCCAGTATTACAATCGTACTTCTTTTGGTCGGGCTATGCTATCTGATCAGCTATCAGGTAGTAAAAATGCAATATGGAAGAGAGCTGGAAAATAAGCTGTTTTCGCTGGCAGAGGATTTAGAGGCGGGAGTTTTGCAGTATCAGGCAAGGTATGGACAGGCTTCCCTTCCGTCCTCCTCTCTTCAGGCTGCCGGAGAAAGGGATACGGCGGGACAGGCTTTGGCGGCAACTACGAAAACGGCGACGATTCGGACAGACTCCGATTATGTGCTGGAGGTATACGATAGAGAGCGGGATTATCTCTCCAAGCATGAGCTGAATCCTCCTGCCTATCTGATCGGACTGGATCGGAAGGGGCTAGAGGAATATGTGGCAGACTATATGGAGCATGTGCCGTTGGATGAATTTCAAATGGGATTGATTTCCTATGAGATTGTTTCTTTTTCCGGGGAAAAGGTGGTGCTTAGGAAGGTGTACGATCAAAGCACAGTTCCTTATCAATATTATTTGGTCGTAGAGCGAGGGTATTTGGTGGTTTATTATGCCGATCAGAAAACCGTATACGAATATACCGGAATCGAAGCATCCGACTTGCCGGAGGAGGAGCAGGTAAAGCTGGCCTACGGAATCTTTCTAAAGGATCAAAGCGAGCTGTATGG
The DNA here is from genome assembly GCA_949155905.1 of uncultured Lachnospiraceae bacterium. GTDB lineage: Bacteria > Bacillota > Clostridia > Lachnospirales > Lachnospiraceae > MGBC131033. The sequence goes on along the minus strand of CASCWU010000123.1, from coordinate 671 downwards.
ACTGCTGCAGGGGTATTCGAGCTAAGCATCGGAAAGGGAGAACCAGGATGAAAGAGCAAAAAAGGCATGGCCAAGAGACGGATTTGGTGATTGTAGGGGGCGGCGCAGCCGGGATGATGGCCGGAATCTTAGCGGCCAGAAGCGGGCTGTGTGTCTCTGTTTTAGAGAAAAACCGTCATTTTGGGAAAAAGCTTGGGATAACCGGAAACGGAAAGTGTAATTTTACCAATGCCTCTCAGGAGCCAGGCGATTATCGGAGCGATACGCCGGAATTGGCTTGGGACATCGTACGGCGCTATCCGGTTTCCGCTACCCTTTCCTTTATGGAGGGAATCGGAATAGAGCCATACAGACGAGGAAGCGGTTATTATCCTGCTTCCGAGCTGGCAGGGGATATGACAAAGGCGTTGTTGCTTGAGTTAGAGCGCCTCTCTGTCACCTGCCGCACCAATGTTTCCGTAAACGGAATTCTGCCGGATAGGAATGGCTTTCTGGTACAGACAGAGGGCTATGCGTATCCGGCTTCTTGTGTGCTGCTGGCTACCGGAGGACTGGCAGCACCTCAATACGGTACAGAGGGAGATGGCTATCGGCTGGCAGAGGGGCTGGGACATACGTTGATTCCGCTCTGTCCGGCTCTGACCGCCTTAAAGGTTGGAGCCCATCCTCTT
>CASCWU010000122.1 GCA_949155905.1 uncultured Lachnospiraceae bacterium | reverse complement strand
TGAAACATCTATGCTGGAAACAGAGTTCTTACTTATAAAGTTGTAAAGTGGTGTAAAGTTTAGAATCTTTTTATAAATTCTTTTGTTTGAAATCACAAAATATATTTTTTGAAATTTTCTCAAAATTCATGCTATAGCAGACAAATCATAACTCCAGGAGCCATACCCAAAGAGATTTTTTCTACTTGAAAACCGGAGGAAAATGTGGAATAATAAGCTTATCGGTATCACACCGGAAGGGAGAGGACGGAATTGGGCAAAAAAGATACTATCACAAAAGACTATATGAGAGATCCGGTGGTCTTCGCCGATGCTTTCAATCAATTTTTATATCATGGCAGACAGGTCATAAAGCCAGAAAATCTGGTGGAACGCGATACGGCAGAAATGATCCTGCCCTATGGGAACCTTTCCCAAACGGAGCCAGGTGCCTCGGTTCCGGAGCAAAAATACCGGGATGAAATGAAACTCCTGATGACCGATGGGAACGTGGCCTACTGCATTTTAGGGGAAGAGAACCAGAGCGGCATCCATTATGCGATGCCAGTGAAAAACCTTGCTTACGATTCGATGCAGCTAACGCGTCAGGTGTCCGATGCGGCGAGAAGCCACAAAAAGGAGAAAGCAGCAAAGCCAACTGCAGAGGAGTATTTAAGCGGTTTTTATAAAACCGACCGTCTGCTCCCAGTGATCACCCTTACTATTTACTGGGGCTCGGAAGTATGGGATGCCCCGCTGACATTAAAGGAGATGTACGCAGACGTAGACGAAGAAATTTTACAATATGCCCCGGATTACCGGGTAAACCTGATTGCTCCGGGAAGGATGTCCGAGGAGGAAATCCGACAGTTTCAAAGCAGCCTGCGGGAAGTCATGCTGTATCTCAAATATGCTGCGGAGAAAGAGAAGCTGTATCAGCTAACACAGGAGGAACCCGCTTTCCGTCATTTAGACAGGCAGGCGGCGGAAGTCATCAACGTAATGACCAATTCAAATCTGCAATACCCGGAAGGGGAGGAGGCGGTAGATATGTGTATGGCAATCCAACAGATGAGGGAAGAGAGCAAAGCTCAAGGCGAAATGAAAGGGACAATCCAGACCTGTCAGGAATTTGGCATTTCCTTCCAGGAAACAATTAGCCGTATTGCCACAAAATTCCTGCTCCCTTCAGAAAAGGCAGAAGAGGAAGTAAAAAAATATTGGCAGTAAAAAAGCTCGGCAAAAAAAGGCTGGCAAAAAAGTACTCTTTTTCGTCAGTCTTTTTTCACATCCGATTTCATCGCTGAAATGATTCAGCTCCATCCTCGCATCCTGGCTTTCCGGAGTCAAAAGCTCCTCCTTCAGTCTGAGCAGGGCGGCTTCCATTCCCTCCTTCTGTTTGAACTATATAGGCAATTGTTAAATTGCCAAATCTTCTTTTCCCATATTTTATACTATTTTAATAATTTTAGCCAAGCCTTCACCTTGACATCCCCCCTTCAGATGTTTATAATCAAACCAACTTTTTTACGAGGCGGGCAAAACGGCCTGCTTTCTTTTATGCACACGCCCAAACAGGAAACTATTTATGAAAGGATTTTATCATTATGCTTCAACTGAAAAACATCCACAAAACCTACCAGACCGGGGATATTGACGTCACGGCATTAAAGAGCATCAGCCTTTCCTTCCGGGACAATGAATTCGTCTCTATTTTAGGGCCTTCTGGCTGTGGGAAAACCACTCTGTTAAATATCATCGGCGGACTGGATCGGTATACCTCCGGCGATCTTGTGATCAATGGCCGTTCGACCAAGGAATATTCCGACGCCGAATGGGATACCTACCGGAACCATTCTATCGGCTTCGTGTTCCAAAGCTACAACCTGATTCCGCACCAAAGCGTCCTTGCAAATGTCGAGCTGGCGCTGACGCTTTCCGGCGTATCCAAGGCCGAACGCCGCGAGCGCGCTGCCAAAGCGTTAGAGCAGGTGGGACTGGGCGATCAGCTTCACAAGCGTCCCTCCCAAATGTCCGGCGGGCAGATGCAGCGTGTGGCGATTGCCCGTGCGCTTGTCAACGAACCGGATATTCTCTTAGCTGACGAACCGACTGGCGCCCTGGACACCGCGACCAGCATCCAAATCATGGATCTGCTCAAGGAAATCTCTCATAACAAACTGATCATTATGGTGACACACAACCCGGAGCTGGCCGAACAGTATTCCTCCCGAATCGTCCGGCTGCTAGACGGGGATATCGTCGGAGATACGATGCCGTTTGACGGTACGCCGCAGAATAGGGAATCGAAGCAGCTTGCCAAAAACGAAGCGGACAAAGCGTCCGTTTCTCCTGCCGCTCAAAGCGCAGAAAAACCTCCAGTCTCGTCCACTGCTCCAGGCAGCGGGAAGCCTCCGGTTTCACCTATCAAAAAGGGCAAGCGTTCTATGTCTTTTCTGACCGCATTGTCCCTGTCCGCCAACAACCTGCTGACCAAGAAGGGACGGACGTTTATGACCGCCTTTGCCGGCAGCATCGGCATCATTGGTATTGCCTTAATTCTGGCTCTTTCTACCGGGGTACAGACCTATATTGACGACGTTCAAAGAGACACGCTCTCCTCCTATCCGATTATGATTTTGGACGAGGAAACCGATATGACCTCCCTGCTTTCCTCGCTGTCCGGCCAGTCCGCTGGCTCAGGGGAAGAAGAGCATGACCAGGACGCCGTTTATTCCAGTTCTCAGATGTATGAAATGTTCAATGCGATTTTCAACGCGGAAAAAACCGAAAACAACCTGCAGGAATTTAAAAAATGGCTGGATGCCGAAATGCAAGAGGAAACTGCCACGACAGAGCTTCGTCAGTATGCTTCCTCTCTTCAATATCAATATAATGTCACCTTAAATACCTATGTCCAAAATACAGAAGGCGAGTACATAAATACCGATCTCTCCAAGACATTTATGGCCGCCACTGGCTCCTCGGACGACGAGGAAGAGAGCAACCCGATGTATAGCATGATGTCCTCCCGGATGACCGGACTGAATTTGTGGCAGGAAATTTTACCTGGAAACGACGGCTCTCTTGTTTCGGATATGATCAAAAAGCAATACGATCTCGTCTATGGCTCCTGGCCGGAGGCCGCCAATGAAATCCTGCTGATTTTGGATTCTAACCACGAGGTCAGCGACATTGCCTTTTATGCTCTGGGTCAAATCCCGCAGGAGGAGATCAACGATAGCCTCAGCTCTGCCATGAAGCAGGAGGCGATTCCGATTACGACCAGAAAGCTAAGCTATGAAGAAATCTGCGGCATTACCTTTAAGCTGCTGCTAAACACCGATTATTATGTTCCGTCCACCGCAAAGCCTGGCACTTGGGAATACATTGGAAATGACAAAAGCCGTATGGATCTTTTGATTAACAACGGCTACGAGCTGAAAATATCCGGGATTGTCCGGCCAAACGAAGAGGCGGCGGCCACAGCGCTTTCCGCTCCATTTGCTTACACGAAGGCTTTGACCTCCTATATCATTGAACAGACGGATCAGAGCGAGCTGGTACAGGCACAGTTAGATCCAAAAAACGAAAACCTGGATGTTCTGACCGGCCTTCCGTTTCTTTTGACCGAAGACGAGGAGCTGGACGATACGCAAAAAGCAACAGAAATCACCGACTATTTTCAGACACTGACCGATCAGGGGAAATGCGAGATTTATACCGAAATGCTTTCTACTCCGTCGGAAGAGTATCTTACCGAAACAAAGGAACACTACCTCGGGCAATATCAAACTCGTGAGGATATGGAAAATCTGATTTCCTCTGCTTATGAAATGGATCTGGAAACCGTCCAGGAATATCTGGCAGATTATACGGACGAGGATCTCCGCTCTCTGTTGGAGGAACAGCTTACCACAATGATAAAGGAACAATATGCTGCCGAGGCCGAAAAGCAGATTGCTGCCATTCAAAACGCCCCTTCTGAGGAAGAGCTGGCTGCGTTATCCGCCAACATCCTTTCCCAGCTAGACGACCCGCAAAAGCAGATCGGCTTTGTGATGGCTGACTGGATGGAGCATACCTCTATGAGCCAGGAGGCGATTACGGCCTATTTAGCTTCTTTGACCCCGGAAGAGCTAGCCGCCGTTGTAGAAGAGGCAGCGGCTAAAAAAGCAACCGAATCCTATCAAACCTATGCCGGCTTGGACAAGGAAGCTGCCTATGCCAAGGTTGCCGTAGTCTTTGACGCCCAGGTAGCCGCCGCTACCAACCAGGCGATTCTGGCAGGCTGGTACGATCAATATATGCCATCTACGATTTCCGGCTCTACCTATGCTGACAATCTGGAGCTGCTTGGCGTCCTGGATTTAGAGGCGCCGAATGGGGTCAGCATTTATGCCGATACCTTTGAGGATAAGGATGCGATTTCCAAGCTGATTGAGCAATACAACAAAACCGCCTCCGAGGAGCATCAGATCAAATATACGGACTACGTCGCCCTGTTGATGTCCGGCGTCACCGGCATTATCAACGCGGTTTCTTACGGCCTGATTGCCTTTGTCGGGATCTCGCTCGTGGTTTCCTCGATCATGATCGGCATTATCACCTATATCTCCGTGTTAGAGCGTACGAAGGAAATCGGAATCCTCCGTTCCATCGGCGCCTCCAAACGGGATATTTCCAGGGTATTCAATGCAGAAACCTTGATCATCGGATTTTCCGCCGGAGCTATCGGGATCTTGTTCTCGCTCCTTACCTGTATCCCGATCAACCTCCTGATCCACTACCTGACCGGAATCTATTCGATCAATGCTACGCTTCCGGCCATAGCCTGTGTGATCTTAATCGCCATCAGTATGATCCTGACGTTGATCGCCGGACTGATTCCGGCAGGCGTCGCCGCCAGAAAGGATCCGGTCGAGGCGCTCCGCTCAGAATAACTTCTTCGGGCAAGTCAAAACCTTCTCTCAAGCAAAAGGTGCAGGCTGGTAAAACTGCAAAACCAGCCTGCACCTTCTTTTATTTTTCCCTACTCAAACAGCTTCATCAGGGTAATGGCATACACCTCATGTCCTTCTACACCCGGATGGTTAATCCCGTTTGCCAACAGCTCCTTCCACGGACAGCCAGCCTCTCTTGCCGCCTCCCAGACTGCATAGGTATCTGCCAGGCAAACCTGCTCCTCCTCTGCCAGCTCCCGGATAGCCTGCACCCGCTCCGGGGTAGTCGGAGCAGGAGCATCTGCCCCGCCAAACAACGTATTCGGCAAGTCTCCGTTTGGCGTCAGCAAAATAATATCCGCCTCGGTTTCCTCCTTGATCCGCTGTACCAGCCTCCTCAGCAGTTCCTTATATTCAGCCGTTGTTCCCAGATGGGCATCCCAGTTTAAAGAACCATTGATCAGTACCAAATCCGGCTGATAACGAATCACATCCCGTTCGGCTCTGGCCGACATTTGAATCAGATTGTCTCCGGCAATTCCGGCGTTAATCGCGCTGACAGAGGTCAGCTCATAGCAATCAATGAGGGCATAGCGGAATTTTTCCAGATAGCTCTCTCTGGAGTCCGTAATCTCTACTATCGGACGGCGCCGAGATTCTTTGGTCGGATCTGTTCCGTCTTTCCGAGTCTTTCTGATAAATTCCTTTAATTCCTCCGGATCGGAAGGCAGCAGGCTTTCAAAATGCCCAGCCGTTACACTGTCTCCCAACGCCACTATCACCGGATTTTTCCGTTCCAGTCCATCCTCATCTAAACCCATCCCGGATATCGCACCGATGCTGCCCTGGTTTGTCCGCATTTTTTCCATAAAACGCTCCGGCCTGACCGGGCTGGTGCAAGGCTGCCTTTTGGCACATTCTAAAAATTTATCCGCATACGGCTGGCGGGTACGAAATGTAGTCCTCATATCCGACACCTCCCCAAAGCTTTGTTAAGTGCTTCCTTTTGCTCTTCAGGAAGCCTTGCATTGCCCATAGCACTGGCCATTTCCAGCAGACTGGCCAGACTGCGATCCCCTACCTGATCCATCGGCAGGATTCCGTCCTTTATCGCCTTGGCAAACGGCGGTATACATTCGTACAGCGCCCTTTTTCCCTGTTCGCTTGTCAGGATTTCCCTCAATGTACTGTCTATTGAAAGTGACCTGAAATAGCTGTCCGGAACCTCATAGGTAATGGTATAGCTTCCGGCCTCCAGCAGCTTCCTTGCAGAAGTACCATCGCTCTCCCAGATTTCTTCTATGACTTTGTCGGCTTTATCGGCTTCTGCCTGATCCGCAGCAGCGCTACCGCAGCCCAGGCTTACCTGCAGCCTCTTTCCGGCAGCATCCGGCAAAGATACCTCTGCCGTACAGTCAAATGGAATCGTCAGCCGTATTGTCACCGTTCGTTTTTCCTCTGACAGCTCCCAGCCGCTGACATAACGCCCGCACGGAGAATCATAGCTCATAGAAGCATGTCTCAACAGGCCATATGGCTGTGGCTTTATCCATGCCTTACGGAAGCCCGGCTCGGTCAGCACCGGATTGATTCCGCAAATATCCCTTATGATCCACTCTGCCACAGAGCCATACGCATAATGGTTCAGACTGTTCATGCCAGTACCAGATAAATGTCCGTCCGGCATCACAGAATTCCACCGCTCCCAGATCGTCGTAGCTCCCATATTGACCTCATACAGCCAGCTTGGATAATCCTCCTTCATCAGCAGCTTGTAGGCATAATCGTTCGCCCCATGTTCCGATAAGGCACGGCACAGATACGGCGTTCCTACAAAACCAGTGTTTAAATGCATCCCGTTTTCCTTGAGCATCCGTTTTAACGTATTTATCACTCTGGCCTGCTGCTCCTTTGGCACTAAATCGAAAAATAGCGCGACTACCTGGGCCGTCTGTGTCTGCTCGGCAATTCGCCCATTCGGTGTCATGTACTCTCTTTGGAAGGCTTCTTTGATTTCCTTTTGAAGCTTACGATATTTTTCTGCATCCTCCCATTTCCCAAGAATTTCCGCCGCATCCGCCGTCAGCCTGGTCGAATAATAGTAATACGCGGAGGCTACATAGTAGCAGTCCGTACCTCCCATGCTGCTTTCCGGCTCCCGATAATTATCCAGAGCCAACCAATCTGCAAAGTGGAATCCGGTCTGCCAGAGGCGGCGTCCTCCGTCCTCCTCATCCCTTTGCCTGATATATTCCACCCAGTCCTTCATCGTATCATATTGCTTTGCCAGCAATGTCTTATCACCAAAATACAGATATAACGTCCATGGAATCACAGCCGCTACGTCTGCCCACGCACAGGAGCCGTTTCCTTCTCCGATTCCGCCCACCTTAGGACATGGAACCACAAACGGTACAGAACCATTCAAACGAATCTGTTCTTCTCTCACATCCCGCATGTATTTCTGATAAAAGCCCGCTGTATCCGTAAAGAAGCTTGCTGTCCCGCAAAAGATTTGGGCGTCGCCTGTCCAGCCCATCCGTTCGTCCCGCTGTGGACAGTCTGTCGGTACATCAAGGAAATTTCCCTTTTGCCCCCACATCGCATTCAGAATCAAACGATTGACCCGTTCGTCGGAGGTTTCGATCTGTGCCGTCGGCGTCATCGTAGAATGAATTACCCAGGCAGTAAAGCTTTCCTTACCAAGACCCGCTTCCTCCAGAGAAAGCCGCCTTTCAGAATCCTTTTCCGGAACGGTGATTTCTACCTTTACATAGCGGAAACCATAAAAGGTAAAATGCGGCCGAATCACCTTTTTCCCTTCGGCTCCGGCAATATAAGAGAACTCCGCCCTTGCGCTCCTCAGATTTTCATTGTAAAAGCAGCCGTCCTGTAAAATCTCACCATATTGAAGAAATACACGGGTTCCTTCTTCTAGATCTGCTTCAAGTTCTACCCAACC
>CASCWU010000121.1 GCA_949155905.1 uncultured Lachnospiraceae bacterium | reverse complement strand
CCCGATCAGGACTACGACGCCTTCGGCTGTTTTTCCGGCGGCGCGGTGGAGCTGCCCGACGGGCGGCAGCTTTTGATGTACACCGGCGTCAGAAGGGGCCACAACGCCGACGGCTGCTTACAGGACATCCAGACCCAGTGCCTGGCCATCGGAGCCGGGGTGGACTATGAAAAGTATCCGGGCAACCCTGTTTTGACCGGGGATGACCTGCCCCAGGGTGGCAGCGCCATTGATTTTCGGGATCCGAAGCTCTGGCGGGAGGATGGCCGCTATTATACGGTAGTGGGAAGCCGCAGCGAGGACGGCAGCGGCCAGATCGCCCTGTTGTATTCCGATGATTTGGAACACTGGCAGCTTGGGAGTATCCTGGATCGCAGCCGGAATAAATTAGGGCGGATGTGGGAATGTCCGGATTTCTTCCCTCTGGGGGAAAAGCAGGTGCTGTTGATTTCGCCGCAGGAAATGGAAGCAGAAGGACTGGAATTCCACAACGGGAACAATACGGCGTTTTTAACCGGGGAATACGAAAAAGTGACGATGCAGTTCCAGAGGGAAGCAGTGCAGAGCGCAGATTATGGGCTGGATTTTTATGCCCCGCAGACGATGCAGACGGAGGACGGCAGACGGGTGCTGATCGCCTGGATGCAGTCCTGGGATAACCCGATGTACCCGGATCATCAGCTTTGGTCAGGGATGATGACCGTTCCAAGGGAGCTTTCCCTGCGGAATGGAAGGGTATGCCAGAACCCGGTACAGGAGTTGCTGCATTACCGGAAGGACGGCGTGTCCTACCACGAGGTACCGATTGGAAAGGAGACTGCCCTAAAAAGAGTGGAGGGGAGGACGATTGACCTTACCCTTACCCTGAAGGGGACGGAATACCGGAAGTGCCGGATCAGGTTGGCCTCCGACGGGAAGCGGTATTCGGAGATCTGCTATAACCGGGAGGAGGGAATCCTTACCTTTGACCGCACGTATGCTGGATTTACCAGGGATACCATCAGCACACGCAGCATGTACGTGTCTGCCCCGGAGGATGTGCTAAAGCTTCGGATTTTGATAGACCGCTATTCGGTGGAAATTTTTGCAAACGATGGGGAGCAGGCGATGACTTCGCTGATTTATACACCGCAGGAGGCGGCGGGAGTGACGTTTGAAAGCGACGGAACGGCCGTCCTGGATGTGGAAAAGTATGAAATTGTTGTAGCGTAAGAAAACGAGGTAGTAAAATGGGCGGATATGATGTAGTAGCGATGGGGGAGCTTTTGATCGATTTTACACAGAATGGGCTTAGCGGCCAGGGAAATCCTCTGTTTGAGGCGAACCCTGGCGGGGCTCCCTGCAATGTGCTGGCAATGCTGCAAAGGCTGGGGAGGAAAACGGCTTTTATCGGCAAGGTAGGCAGGGACGGGTTTGGCTTCCAGTTAGAAAGGGCGCTGACGGAAACAGGGATTGCGACAGAGGGGTTGCTTTTTGACGAGGAAGTGCATACGACACTGGCTATCGTCCAGACAAAGGAGGACGGGGATCGGGATTTTTCATTTTACCGCAAGCCGGGGGCAGACGTAATGCTCCGCCCGGAGGAAGTGCCGGAGCATCTGATCCGGCAGACGAGGCTGTTTCATTTTGGTTCGTTGTCCCTGACGGATGAGCCTGTGCGGGAGGCGACCAAAAAGGCGGTACGGCTGGCCGAGGACGCGGGAATCGGGATTTCCTTTGATCCGAATTTAAGAAAGCCTCTGTGGAGGACGGAGGAAGAGGCCAGGGAGCAGATCCGCTATGGCCTGCGGCATTGCCAGATAGTAAAGATCTCGGACGAGGAGCTGGTATGGCTGACGGAGGAAGAGGATCTGGAACAGGCGATCCGGATGCTGCGGGAAGAGTTCCCGATTCCTCTGGTGCTGCTTTCTCTGGGAAAAGAGGGGAGCCGTGCGTACTGCGGGAGCCAGTCGGCGGAAGCACCGGCTTTCCTGCGGAGTGATACGATAGAGACGACCGGTGCAGGGGATACCTTTATGGGCTGTATGCTGCACCAGATATTGGAAAAGGGCTATGAAGGTTTGGGACAGGAGGAGCTGGCAGAGATGCTACGCTTTGCGAACGCGGCGGCGGCTCTGGTGACGACGCGGAAGGGAGCGCTCCGGGTGATGCCGGAGGAGGCGGAGATCCAGGCTTTGCTTTCGTAAGAAGGCAGGTTTCCCGCGTTGACGTTCCTCTTTTCTCTTAATGGGAGCTTGGCCTCTCATCGAGAGAACGCCAGAGAAGTTTTTGGATATATAACCTCTCAGAATTTCTGGGAGGTTTTTTTATATACAGTTCCACGCAGAGGAAGTATGCCACAGAAGCAGCGCATGGGACGAGCAGTGAGAGGGGTGCGGACACATTTCCCGGAGCAGGTTGTTTAGAGCTTGAAGCAGGCGGTTAAGAAGTGATTCATTGGAAGGACTATAGGCAACCAGTTAAGGCTTACCGGAACGGTTATAAGCATAGGCTTGCCGGAGCTGGATTCAGAAAAAAGAAAAGAGGAGTTGCAAAATAGGTGGAAGTTGATTATAGTAAAGGGGATAAAATAGTTATGGAGATTTTATGGAGGTTGTTGAAATGCCAGAAAGCCAAAATATAGAATATAAAGAATCCTCCTGGCGGACGGAATATTGGAAGCCTCATAAATCAAAGCCATTTAATCCTTCTATCGCAAATGTGTTTTACCGTGCCGGATATATTGAGGCGTGGGGACGTGGTATTCAGAAGATTTGTGAAGCCTGTAGGGAACTTGGGACAGCAGATCCAGAGTATACGGTGTCAGGTGATGATCTTACTGTAAAGTTTACAGCACTTAAAAGTGCCAAAGGATCAAAATTTAAAATTCCAAAGTATCAAGCTGATACTTTAAGTGATACTTTAGATAAAAAAATTCTTGCCTTGTTGGAGGAGAAACCGGCTATTACACAAAATGAGATGGCCTTATATTTCGGTACCTCCGTTCCTTCGATAAAACGGGCTATGAAGAAGCTTCTGGAAAGTGGACAAATTGTCCGCAAGGGTGGTAGGCGATATGGACACTGGGAAATAAAATAGTTCCGTTTTTTGAAAATTCGTTCTTTGTACGGGAGGTATTTTTTATGGATGGACAGGAAGAAGGAAATAAGCCGAAAAAGCATATTTGCATCGGTCTGCTGGCGCATGTGGACGCAGGAAAAACGACGCTGGCAGAAGGGTTATTATATTTGAGCGGCCAGATCAACAAGGCTGGCCGGGTAGATCACGGCGACGCTTTTTTGGATACGTATGCGCTGGAAAAAGCCAGAGGAATTACTATTTTTTCCAAACAAGCAGAGCTGTCCCTGGGAGAGACGGCGATCACGCTTTTAGATACGCCGGGGCATGTGGATTTTTCAGCAGAAATGGAACGGACGCTCCAGGTACTCGATTATGCGGTGTTGATTGTCAGCGGGGCGGACGGGGTGCAGGGACATGTAGAAACGCTCTGGCGTTTGCTGGATCGCTATCAAATCCCGGTGTTTGTCTTTATCAACAAAATGGATCAGGAAGGAACAGATAAAGCGGCGCTGCTACAGGAATTGCAAGAAAAATTATCAGATAATTGCATAGAATTTTTAAATTGCCCTGATTTTAATGATAAAGATTCTGCTAATAAAAAAATAAAACAGGCCGATGAAAAGAAACCTGATGAAAAGGAGTCTGAGGTAAAAGAATTTAGCGCAAAGGATAATAGCGTAAAAATAGATGCCTTTTATGAGAATCTGGCGATGTGTGAAGAAACGGTCATGGAGGCGTATCTGGAAAACGGTAGGATAGAAACTACGGAAATCCGGCGTCTGATCCGGGAAAGGAAGGTAGTTCCCTGCTATTTTGGTTCGGCGTTAAGGCTGACTGGTGTGGAGGAGCTGATGGAGGGGCTGCGCCTTTATATGGAGCCTAAGGAATATCCGCCAGAATTTGGAGCGCGGGTTTTTAAGATTGTCAGAGATGAACAGGGAAACCGGCTGACGTATTTGAAGCTGACCGGCGGAAGCTTGAAGGTCAAGATGCTGCTCCGTGGGAAGAGGGAGGCCTCCAGAGGAGAAGGGGCTTCCCAGGCAGCAGAGGCGGGATCCTGGGAGGAAAAGGTAGAACAGATCCGAATTTATTCCGGGGCAGAGTACCAGGCAGTAGGAGAGGTCAGCGCGGGGATGGTCTGCGCTGTCACTGGGCTGACAAGGACGCGGGTTGGCGAGGGGCTGGGAATGGAGCAGGAGAATAAACTGCCTTTATTAGAGCCTGTGCTGAATTATCAGATTATTTTGCCGGAGGACTGTCCGGTTCCTCCGATGTTGGCCAAGCTTCGCCAGCTAGAGGAGGAAGAGCCGCTGCTGCATATCGTGTGGCGGGAGGAGCTGCAGGAGCTTCATGCCCAACTAATGGGCGAGGTGCAGCTAGAAGTGTTTCAGGTTCTGGTCAAGGAACGGTTTGGTGTGGAGATTACGTTCGGACCAGGGAGCATTGTTTATAAAGAAACAATTTTAGAGCCGGTAGAGGGCGTGGGGCATTTTGAGCCGCTGCGGCATTATGCAGAGGTACATTTGCTGTTAGAGCCATTGGAGGCGGGAAGCGGCCTGGTGTTTGATACGGCCTGCAGCGAGGACATTCTGGATCGGAACTGGCAGCGGCTGGTACTGACGCATCTGGAGGAGCGGACGCATCGGGGAGTGCTGACCGGATCGGAAATTACGGATATGAAAATAACGCTGGTCAACGGCAGAGCGCATTTGAAGCATACCGAGGGCGGAGATTTCCGGCAGGCGACGTACCGGGCGGTACGGCAGGGGCTGAAAATGGCGAAAAGCCGTTTGTTAGAGCCAATATATGAATATTCGCTGGAACTGCCGACAGAGCTTGTCGGACGGGCGATGACAGATATTCAGAAAATGTGCGGAATCGTATCAGCGCCGGAGCTGATCGGAGAAAACGGCAGCCGAGCGGTTTTGACGGGAACGGCTCCGGTGGCGACGATGCAGGGTTATCCGATTGAGGTGACAGCCTACAGCAAGGGACAGGGGAAGCTGTTTTGCAGCCTGCAGGGGTATGCGCCCTGCCATAACGAGGAGGAAATCATAGAGACGATTGGATATGATTCCGAGCGTGATCTGGAGCAGCCGACCGGCTCTGTATTCTGCGCTCATGGAGCAGGCTTTTTGGTGGAATGGTATGACGTACCAGACTACATGCATCTAGAGCCTTTTGATATAAAGCGCAGCAGGGAAGGAGGACAGGAAAGTCTGGCAGGAGAAGAGGCAGGGGAACAACAAAGAAGAACGGAAATACAGCAGGAAGCGGGAAAGAAAAGGCTGGACAGGGAAGAGAAAACGTATCAGGAGGATGAGCTGAAGGCGATTTTCGAGCGAACCTACGGGACAATCCGGCAGGAGCGGAAGGGCTGGTCGAAGAAGGTGATTCGGGCGGAAGGACAGCTGGGAAAGCAGACAGAAAGCAGGAGAGAGAGGGGCGGAACAAAAGAGGATACGACAACGGAGGGATACCGGACGGGAAAACGGCCAGGGGAAGCCTCCAGGAAGGAATATTTGCTGGTAGATGGCTACAACATTATCTTTGGCTGGGAGGCATTAAAGGAGCTTTCAGAAACGAATATTGAGGCAGCGAGAAGCCGTTTGATGGATATTCTCTGCAATTACCAGGGGTATCGGAGGATGACGTTGATTTTGGTATTCGATGCGTATCGGGTGGAGGGAAATCCGGGCTCTGTGCAGGAGTATCACAACATCCATGTCGTGTATACAAGAGAGGCGGAGACGGCCGACCAATACATTGAAAAGGTGACGAAGGAAATCGGGCGGAAGCACCAGGTGACAGTGGCAACTTCGGATGCCTTGGAGCAGGTAATCATTCAAAGCCAGGGGGCGGCCAGGCTTTCAGCGAGGGAGTTATGGGAGGAAATTCAGGCAGCGGAAGAGGAAATCCGCGAGGAACTGGAGCGGCAGCACAAAGGAACTGCCAGAGAGCTAAGTGGCAGAAGCTATTTATTTGACGGGGTGCCGGAGGATGTGGCCGAGCTGTTAGAGGAAATCCGGCTGGGGAGCTAGGGAATAATTGCAAAATAACTCCCATGTTAACGATGATTGGTGTCACTATGTTACTTTGTGGCTTCACTTTCCTGTTCACTTAATGTCAATATCCGCTCCTGGATGCGGATCTGGTTATCTGGGGAAAGGGTGCGGTAGAGCTTGAGCAGACGGTATTCCTCTGCGGTCAGGGCAGGAATAGCTTCGCCGGATTGATCTGGCCGATGGTAATCGGCAGTCAGGCCAAGCAAAAAATCTGAGGTAGTATGTAGGGCAGAGGCGAGACGAACTAACGTTTCGCCTTTTGGTTCGTAAAGGTTATTTTCATAGCGCGAAAGGGTGGCGGCAGTCGTCTGGATCGAGACGGCCAGCGCCTTTTGGCTGATCTCTAATTCTTCTCTTAAAAATATAATACGTTCTCCAATCGTATTCATCTGTAAAAATCTCCTAGTAAAAAGATGATATAGAATCCCCTTTAGTATACCCAAATGGTAATTTTTCAACCGAAAATTACTTTTTTTATAAGAAAAATATTGAAATTACGATATTTATATGTTATATTTAAAATTACAATAATGTAATTCTGTAGAAACAGCTTACAGAAGCTTTTGGAAACGGGTATCTTGGCGTAATTGTTTGGAGAGGCTCTGAATGATTATGCTTTGGTAAGAAGCGTTGGGCGTTGAAGCAGAATTACATATTGCCGCAGGCGGAATAAGAAGGGGCAAGCCGTTGGCTGTAAACTAGGCAGCGGTACTCGGCAGGAACCGGCGCATAGGATCGTGAGAGGCCGTAAGGAAGGAATTCACGGTGTTTCTTCCATACAATGCGTAGGCGGTAGAGATGTGAGAGATATTTGCTCTGGAAAGCTTTTCGCAGAGGCGGAAAACAGAATAGGAGGGAAAGAAACATGAGAAGGAAAGGCATGAAACGCCTGGCTGCTTTCTTAGCGCTTAGCCTGATGCTGGCAGGAATCACTCCGGCGATGCAGGTAGAAGCAGCAAGTCTGTACAAAAAATTCCCGACATACACCAGGTATGAGAACAAATTCGGGAAGGCTGGTATGACAGCGGACAACGGGGCGCTGGAAAATCTGCTGGCAGCAAAGACCTACAAGTATGTTTATTTAAGGAACATCAAAACAGCCGAGAAGTACACGATTCCGGCCAACAGCAAATTTGCAGGAAAACGGCTGAGAATCAATGCGCCGCTTTCTAAAGTGGTCAACCATGCAAATTCAATGAAGGTGGTTAAAATCACAGAGGTAGAAAGCTGGACAGAATACGGCAAGGGCAACAGCTTTGCGGTCGTGGATGAGAATGCTAAATTTGAGGTAGGCACAGGCTCCACCGTAGACAAGCTGTATTTCCAGGCAGATGGCGGCAAGGTTGCTCTGGATGTGAAGGGTGACGTAAAGAAAACCGGCTTCTATGGAGATAAGATGGATGCTGCTGTGACAATCAGCCAGGGAACGACCCAGGAATTCCGTGTGGCAGCCGAGAACAGTAAGGTGGATGTCACAGTAGAAAAAGCGGCGGAGATAAATACGGTTAAGGTAGTTAAGGACGCTAATGTCACCCTTAATGTCAACGATGCTGTGAAAAAGGTTGTTCTCGATGCTGCGGCAAACGTGACCATTACCGGCGATTCTGAAAAAGTAAAGGAAGTAACGGTTGAGGTTGGCGGAAAAGCTGAGGGTGCTAAGGTAACGTCTGATGTTCCGGTCAAGCTTGAGGTAAAGGCAAAGGCCGATATCACCCTGAAGGAAGGAGCAGAAGGCTCTACTGTAAAAAAGGCCGACGAAAAGGTAGAGATCGAGGTCAAGAATGAGACCAAGAAGGATGTAACCGTATCAACCGAGGGAACGACCAAGACGGA
>CASCWU010000120.1 GCA_949155905.1 uncultured Lachnospiraceae bacterium | reverse complement strand
CGGCGTGGCGGAACTGGCAGACGCACAGGACTTAAAATCCTGCGGGACTAATCTCTCGTACCGGTTCGATTCCGGTCGCCGGCAGTTGATTGGACTGCGATTCAAAAAAGGAATAGTAGGACAATGTGTGCGTGTAGCTCAGCTGGATAGAGCACTTGGCTACGGACCAAGGTGTCGGGAGTTCGAATCTTCTCACGCACGTTTGTATCGTTGTTTCTCCAAAGGGACATTCCAGGGTGGAATGTCTTTTTTGTCATGCAACGATATTCTATAACATACTATTGTTGCATATCCGGCAAAAATATTGTAAAATATACCAGACAGAACGATCATAAAGAAAAGAAAACAGAATGGAGTGACAACAAATATGCGGTTATTAAAAAAAGAAGCATTGTTGTGGGGAAAACAATATACCTTATGGGCTTTGTTGGTCATTGTAATATTGGCAGGATATTTAGGCCATATTGGATATCCCTATTATGAAACCTGGCACAATCACTGGCGATTGCTCAACGATATTCGTTTTGACGATCCGGCGGTAGAATATGCAGCACACAGCCTGTTGTGGAAATCTATGGTAGTACATATGACAGGAAATGTGATGAATGTGATAACGGTAGTATTATTGCTGGGAGTTTCTATGGGATTAGACCTGCATCGAAGAAGAACGGAAGGAATGTGCTTCTGTGGTGCAAATCCGAGAAGTCTGTATGTCAGAAATTTTTTGATGGTGTTTGTTTTAGCACTGATACTGACGGTAATTCCGATGGGATTTATCTTGCGGAGGATGAAGGATTTGTTTGCCGGATGTTTTTCCTTTGAAGATATCCTGTTTTTTGTAAAACCGTTTTTACGCCATGTATTGGATATTTTATTGTATCTTAGTCTTGGAATGCTGACGTGTGTTTTGTTTTCCAGAAAGCATTATTTACTGGGAGTAGGAATGTCCTTTGTATTTTGTGGAGCGCTTAGTGTCCTGCAGCATATCGCAGCAGTCGGCATAGCGACCGGAATCGGCGGCTCCGGAATGAACAAAAATCCATTGGCCTATTATTTTGTAGGAGTGGATACAAGTATTTTGGATCGGGATTATGTGCTGCCTCCGGGAAATGAAGCTGCTATGCAGGCGTATGGTATTACATTGTTTATACTGGATGCTGTGCTGGCTGTATTATTTCTGGTGGTAGGAGCGGTATTGTTTATTCGCATGCAGAAGAAGCACCTGGCAGAAAATCAGAAGCCGCTTTCTGATATCCAGCTAGCAGTGCAGGCAAAACGGGATATCAGGAAGCAGGGCGAGGAAGGAATTGTTTATTATATTGTGGATAAAACATTGCCGGAGGCTTCTCCGTTAGCCGGGCAGCTTCCAGGACAGGGCTATGGGATTTTTCAGAAACGGGTAGGGGAAAGCAGAGGCGAAGCAAAAAGCCAGAAAGAGCGGGGGGAAAAGTGCTTGTATTATGCCAGGTTAGATATTTGGGATAATATGAAGGTGATGCAGCTTCAGCAAAAAGGCACCGATGCCTTACAGGTACAAAATTATGTAGAAGAGGTTGGTCTTGACGGTCAAAATGAACGTCGGAAGGAGTTAAGGATTTATACGCCGGATATGCTCCTTTGCTATGAGCTGGCGGCAATGCGGCTTTCTGGAGTGAAGGCGTTGATGCCGGATACAACGGTAGACGGAACGGATTTGGAGGGAAGAAATCTGGTGAGGGCGGCTGCTCTTCGGATCAAACAAACTGGTACTGCTCTCTTTTTAAAGGGGCGGAACGTAGAGGATTTATATGCGGCAGTAGATTATTTCCTAGTATATAAAAATGAAAAGCTGATGGAAATCGTATCAAAGGAACAGCTGGAACAAGAGGCAAATTTGAGTATCCGTTTACAGACTGACGATAAAAAGCGGACAAAACAAGTATTGAATAACCTGCTTCCAGAGGAATATCAGTATCAGGAAGAAGACGACACCTATACGATATTTTCTCATACGATAACGGAAGAACTGCTAAGAGAAAAACTGGAATCAGTAGGAGTAAAGATCCGCAGCCTGGAATGGAAGGGGCAGAATGTTCAGGAAGTGTTTCAAAAATATCTCAGTTAAACTGGTAGTTCTTTTCGACAAATTATTAAATTTTTCTTAAAAAAGAGTAGCTTTTTTTTTAGAATTTGGTATAATGAACGAGTAAGCGTGCCTCGTGTGACGATTTTAAAGGACTCAATCAAAGAGTAAAAGTATCCGATTTGACTGAGTTTGTAGAAAATGATAGGGTATGCTGCAAGTTTCTGTCAACCAAACAACAAAGGAGAAGAATGGTATGTTGGAAAGGTTTTTTAAACTGAAGGAAAACGACACCAATGTAAAGACAGAGGTTTTGGCCGGCTTGACGACATTTATGACGATGGCGTATATCCTGGCGGTAAATCCGAGCATTCTGTCTGTGACAGGGATGGATCCAAGTGCGGTTTTGATTGCGACAGCATTGGCTTCTTTTGTCGGTACCTTGCTGATGGCTCTGATGGCGAACTATCCGTTTGCTCTGGCGCCAGGGATGGGGTTGAATGCGTACTTTGCATATACAGTCGTATTGGGAATGGAGTATTCCTGGCAGATAGCGCTGCTGGCTGTTTTTGTCGAGGGACTTATTTTTATCGTTCTTTCTATTACAAATGTGCGCGAGGCGATTTTCAATGCGATTCCGGCTACTCTAAAGGCTGCGGTCAGCGTGGGTATCGGCTTATTTATCGCTTTTATCGGACTGCAGGATGCAAAGCTGATTGTAGCCAGTGATGCGACGCTTGTAACGTATCAGACCTTTAAAGGCGCTACCTTCCAGTCGGTTGGAATCACTGCTATTTTGGCTCTGATTGGGGTATTGATTACCGCTATTTTATTGATTAAAAAAGTAAAAGGTGGAATTTTGTTTGGAATAGTAGCAACCTGGATCTTGGGAATTCTTTGTGAGCTGATAGGACTCTATGTGCCGAATCCGGAAATCGGTATGTATTCTACCATTCCAAGCGGAATCATCAGCTTTAATTTTTCCTCATTTGGGACAACCTTTGGAGCAATGTTCCAGGCAGATTTTTCTTCGGTCAATATCGGAGATTTCATCGTCATTATGTTTGCCTTCCTGTTCGTCGATATGTTTGATACGATAGGGACATTGATTGGCGTATCCTCTAAGGCAGATATGCTCGATAAGGACGGCAAGCTTCCACGGATTAAACCGGCGCTGCTTTCCGATGCGGTTGCAACCAGTGTCGGCGCCCTGTTTGGAACCTCGACGACGACGACCTACGTAGAGAGCGCTTCCGGTGTAACAGCAGGAGGACGGACTGGTTTGACAGCGGCTGTAACAGCGGTTTTATTCCTACTGGCAGTCATTTTCTCTCCACTGTTCCTGGCGATTCCATCCTTTGCGATTGCTCCGGCTCTGATCGTGGTTGGCTTCTATATGATGGGCTCCGTGGCAAAGATCGATTTTGAGGATATGTCCGATGCTATTCCGGCGTTTTTATGTATCATTGCTATGCCGCTGGCATACAGCATTTCCGAAGGTATTGCAGTCGGCGTGATTTCCTGGACCTTGATCAATCTGATCACAGGAAAGGCAAAGGAAAAAAAGATCAGTGTTCTGATGTATGTCCTGACGGTTTTGTTCATTTTAAAATATGTATTTCTGTAAAAAAAGCATGGCTGCTATCCGAAATGGTAGCAGCCTGCTTTATGCGCGGGGCGTACAGAGGAAAGTCATTTCATGCGGCGGGTAGGATAGGATAGGTGTATAGTTGATGTGAAAAGCAGGAAAAATTTTTCTGTTGGAGGAATTTTTCTATTGGATGGAAAGAAAAACGGAGGTATTTTAGTTATGGCTGCGAAGGAAAAAATTGAAATTGGGAATCAGAGCATTGAGGATGCAAGGGTACTGGGGATTCCGAAAATGCTGATTTTAGGCTTTCAGCATACCTTTGCCATGTTTGGCGCTACGGTGCTGGTGCCGCTTTTAACGGGATTGGATATGCAGACAACTCTGCTGATGGCAGGTCTAGGAACGCTGCTGTTTCATTTGATTACAAAAGGGAAGGTGCCGATTTTCTTAGGCTCTTCCTTTGCATTTCTGGGAGGATATGCAGGTGTAACGGCGATGGCTCCTGAGGGCGTAGAGGCAGCGGCCATGCTTCCGTATGCCTGCCTTGGTGTGGCCTGTGCAGGCTTGGTTTATCTGGTGCTGGCAACATTTTTCGCTATTTTTGATGTACGAAAGGTTATGCGCTTTTTCCCTCCTGTGGTTACAGGGCCGATTATCATTGCGATTGGCCTAAGCCTGGCAGGAAGTGCGGTAGGGAATTGCCAGACAAACTGGATTTTGGCTTTGATTGCCTTGACTACGATTATTGTTTTTAATATCTGGGGCAAAGGAATGGCAAAGATTATTCCGATTCTGTTGGGTGTGCTGATTTCCGTCGGGCTAGCGGTGATTTTGGCGCTGGTATGCGGACAGAGCGTTGAGATAGGAGGCAGTACGTATATTGCGATTGCCGGAAAGGAAAACATGCTGATCTTTGACCAGGCGAAGCTGGAGGCCTTAAAGAGTGCGGCCTGGATAGGCTTCCCAATCAAAGCGTCGGAAATGGTATTCGGCAATATCAAGGATTCTTCCCTGGCGGTTAGCTCGATTGTAGCGATTGTGCCGATTGCCCTGGCTTCGATGATGGAGCATATCGGAGATATTTCTGCAGTCAGTGCAACAACCGGACACAACTTCTTAGCCGATCCGGGTTTAAAAAAGACATTGGTAGGAGATGGTCTGGCAACTTCTCTTTCTTCCTTGTTTGGAGGGCCGGCCAATACGACATATGGAGAAAATACAGGTGTGCTTGCCCTGACCAGGGTATACGATCCAAGAGTTGTACGGATTGCAGCGGTTGTTGCGATTGTTTTATCCTTTTCCCCGAAAATTGCAGCGGTCATTAACCTGCTTCCGACTGCGGTTATCGGCGGAATTTCCTTTATTCTCTATGGTATGATTTCCGGTATCGGTGTACGGAACGTGGTAGAAAATAAGGTGGATTTGACGAAGAGCCGGAACTTAATCATTACAGCCGTGATTTTAGTCTGTGCGCTGGGAATCGGCAGCATTGATTTTTCTATCGGGAAATTTGACATTAAGCTGACTGCACTCGCAGTTGCTGCGATTGTCGGGATTTTTCTGAATGCTGTTTTGCCGGGGAACGACTATGAATTCCAGGCAGAAGAATATGTGATGAACAAAGGTGGAAAATAAAATAGAGAAAGAAAAATAAAAAAGAAAAAAGAAAGCTCTGCAGAACAGTTGCGGAGCTTTCTTTTTATGCACAAAGCCGCGTGAGAAATTTTACCGCCGCTGGCGGCCTGCGGCTCGTGTGGTGAGTAGGGTGTACTCTTCCTTCCTTGATTTCTATCTGTGTAAAAAGCAAAATACACGCACGCTATCTGCACAACGTGCATACCTGCGCGGCGAAACGGATTGAAGGTGCGGCCGGTCAGGTCAAAGTAGCCTTCTGTCCCTTGGCGGCCCGTGTCCGGTTGCGGATTTTTTTCACACTGTATGGCTTGTCCTGATAGTAGAACACTTCCGTATCCGGTGTGACTGCGTCGGCATAGACGAGACAGTCGTCGGAATCTAACGTAATCCCGTGAACACCCCGCCCGGTCTTTTTCATTTCGCTGACCTGAGAGAGCGGAAAACCGAGGGAAAGCTGCTTTTTGGTATATAAAATGACCTTTCGGTTGTCTGCTAAAATATCAGCGGCAGACAAAGCGATTATGGCACAGAGTGTATCCCCCTCTTCCAGCTTGGTAGAGCTGATGCAAGTGCGGTTTGTTTCAAACTCTGCACCGGAGACGAGCTTGACATAGCCTTTGGCCGTAGCGAAAAAGAGCTGTGCCTCAAACAGTTCTTCAAAGGATTGATAAAGTAAAATTTCCTCCTTGCCGACTTTGCATAGGTTATGAACAAGTGTCCCTTTGTCACGGATCCGGCATTTTGGAATCTGCATAGCCTTTAATTGGTACATATTACCTTCTGCGGTAAACAGACAAAGCCTATCGTTGTTTTTCATACAGAGGATATGCGGATAATCACGCAAAGTTTCCTCGGTCAGCCGGGTATAGCTGGCGGCGTCTAAGGATTTCATATAGCCGAATTTATCGATTAGGACATAAATATCCTCAATTTTCACCTCTTCGACATAATCCGTTCCCTGAAGGTTAGAAAGCTCTGTTTTCCGTGGGAAGGCAAACTGCTTTTTATAGTCCCGCAGTCTGGCCTTGATGATTTTATACAGCTCCTTCTGATCGCTTAAAATCAGTTCATATTGGCGGATGTTTTCCAGTAAGGTGTCGTTTTCCTCATGCAGCTTTAAAATTTCTAATCCAATCAGCTTACTGAGCTGCATCGTCAGGATCGCCTCTGCCTGGCGTTCGGTAAAGTCCAGCTTAGCCGCTTGTTTTTTGGAGGCGGCGGACTTAAATTGGATGTCGGCTGTTTCGCCATGTGTCAGACACCCCTTCGCCTGCTTGACCGAGGAGCTGCCGCGGAGGATTTCAATAATCAGATCGATGACATCGGTTGCCCGGATTAAGCCCTCAACGATTTCCAGACGAGCCCTGGCCTTTTTTAGCAGATAGTCGTATTCCTTTTGATAAAGTTCCTCCTGAAAACGGACAAATTCCTCCAGGATGCCCTTTAGGGTAAAGGTGACGGGCTGCTGATCCTTGACGGCTAAAAGATTGACCGAATAGGTATCCTCCAGAGCAGTCTTTTTATAGAGGCCGTTTAACAGGTTTTCTACGTTCCGATCCTTTTTGACTTCAATGACGATGCGGATGCCCTCCTTAGAGGATTCGTCCCGCACATCATAGATTTCATCGAATACCTTTTCCTTCATCAGAGCGACAATCGCTTCTACCAGACGTGACTTATTTCCGGCGGAAGGATAAGGAATTTCCGTAACAACAATATTTTTCCGTCCAGAATCGCCTGGCTCGATCTCGGTTCTGGCTCGGATACGGAGCCGCCCTTCTCCGGTTTCATAAATTGCCCGTAGATCATTGCTGTTGATGACGGAGCCGCCGGTTGGGAAATCCGGCCCCGGAATATGCGTCATCAGCTTATCTATCGTGATCTCTGGATTGTCCATGTAGGCGATGACGCCATTGATCACCTCTGCCGGATTGTGCGGCGGGATATTGGTGGCCATACCGACGGCGATTCCGGTCGTCCCATTGATCAGCAGGTTGGGAATCATCGAAGGGAGGACGACAGGTTCCTTTTCGCTTTCGTCAAAGTTCGGCATAAAGTCTACCAGCCCTTTGTCCAGGCCGGTTAAAAGCGCCATCGCTCCCTTGGAAAGCCTGGCCTCGGTATAACGCATGGCAGCAGCAGAGTCTCCGTCAATCGATCCGAAGTTTCCATGGCCGTCTACCAGGGGAATCGAAAGGGAGTAGTCCTCGGACATATGCACCAGGGCATCGTAAATCGAGGAATCGCCGTGCGGGTGATATTTACCCATTGTATCCCCGACGATACGGGCGCTTTTCCGGTGCGGCTTGTCCGGCGCCAGCCCCAGCTCGTCCATCGCATATAAAATCCGGCGCTGTACCGGCTTGAGCCCGTCTCTGACGTCCGGCAGGGCCCTGGCAATGATAACGCTCATGGCATAATCCCGGTAGGAGGTTTTCATCTCCTCCGAAAAGTCCACGGCGATGATAGAGTCGTTTTGCTTTGACATAATCAGTTCTCCTAATTTTTAAATATCGAGCTTCGCATATTTTGCCTCTTCGATGATAAAAGCACGGCGCGGCGGGACGCTGGTTCCCATCAGCATAGTCGTGATTTCGTCTGCCTCTACGGTATCGCTGATGTCGATCCGGGCGAGGACGCGGGACTGCGGGTCAAGGGTCGTTTCCCAAAGCTGTGAGGCGTCCATTTCGCCGAGGCCTTTGTAACGCTGGATGGCTAAAATCTTCTGATTTGGGCGTTTGCGGAATTTTTCCAGTTCGAAGTCATTAAACACATATTCGGATTTTTTCTTTTTGGTCTTGGTGGCCGTATCCTCATAATCGACCTTATAAAGAGGCGGCAGTCCCCGGTAAACCTTCCCCTCCAAAATCAGCTCCGGC
>CASCWU010000119.1 GCA_949155905.1 uncultured Lachnospiraceae bacterium | reverse complement strand
TTTTCTGGTGCTTATGTTGTACTTTTTTTAAGACATTTTCAAAAATGGTTGACAGTGAAATTTTGCTGACATCGGAAAGAAAATATTGTATAATACAATACAGAAGAGAAAGGAAGAGTGCTGTGAATAAAATAAATTATCAAAAGGAATTAGACAAAACATTGGAACAGCTGACGGCAGAGGGGAGAAAGCCGTCGCTTTTGCTGCATGCCTGCTGCGCACCCTGCAGCAGCTATGTGATAGAATATTTATCTGCCTATTTTGAGATTACCCTGTACTTTTATAATCCGAATATTGCGCCAAGGGAGGAATATGAAAAGCGTGAGGAGGAGCTAAGGCGGCTGTGCCGGGAGATGGAGGAGAAGGGGATGCTTTCCTCGCCGGTAAGGCTTCTCTCAGGAGCCTATGAGCCGGAACGCTTTATCGGCCTTGCACGGGGCAGGGAGGCCTTGCCGGAGGGCGGGGAGCGCTGCTTTGCCTGCTATGCGCTGCGGCTCGGAGAGACGGCGAGAGCGGCAAAGGAAGGCGGTTTTGATTATATGACGACAACGCTCTCCATCAGTCCTTATAAAAATGCAGAAAAGCTGAATGAACTCGGCAGGGAGCTAGAGCGCCAGACGGGAATCCCTTATTTGTATTCCGATTTTAAGAAACGGAACGGCTATCATCGTTCGATTGCACTTTCCGAGGAATTTCAGCTTTATCGGCAGGACTATTGCGGTTGTATATATTCTCGTGCAGAGAGAGAGCAGAGAAAGGGATAGTATTTTTTTCTAGTTGGCAGATAGGCATTGACAAAGTGAGATCAGACGAGTATAGTGATATTGATACAGATTCTCATTTACAAAAAGGGAGAGAAAACGGGTATGAAATTGTGTGAGACAGAAATCGGCAGACAATACCGGATTGCTCGGATGAATCTGCCGGAGGATACTGGACGGCGGCTGCGGGCGTTAGGGATGACACAAGAGACAAGTCTGTCTGTTTTGAATCGGAAACGGAACGGCTGCCTGATTTTTAAGGTGAGAGGAACCAGGCTGGCAGTTGGACGGGATATTGCAAACGCAATAGAGGTAGAAAGCCTGTAGGGGCTGGAAGCCTTCTGGGAAGCAACGATATGTCGAAGGGGTAGGAGGAAAAGAGCGTATGAGGGAAAACAATGGAGGCAGTCAGGAGATTCAGGTCGGTTTTGTCGGGAATCCGAACTGCGGAAAGACCACCTTATTCAATGCCTATACAGGAGCGCGTTTAAAGGTAGCGAACTGGCCGGGTGTGACAGTAGAAAAAAAGGAAGGGGCTATGAAATACCATAACCATCGGTTCCGCCTGGTGGATCTTCCGGGTATTTACAGCCTGACCTCTTATACGATGGAGGAGAAGCTCTCCAGACAGTATATCATGGAAGAGGACGTGGATGTGATTGTCAACGTCGTGGATGCCTCGAACCTGGAGCGAAACCTTTATCTGACGCTGCAGCTTATCGAGCTGGGCAAGCCTGTGATTTTAGCTCTTAATATGATGGATGTGGTGGCAGAGCGTGGAATGGAAATCGATCTCCATCGTCTGCCGGAGATGTTAGGGATTCCGGTTATTCCGGTATCGGCACGAAAGAAAACGGGGCTGGATATTCTGATGCACGCCGTTGCGCATCACCGGGACAAGAAAAATGATGAAAAGCTAGAGCATCATCATCAGACTGCTGCGCAAAGTAAGCATATACATAAGCATCATGAGGAATATACCGTGGTATACAGCGATGAAATTGAGGATCGGATTGATGAGATAGGAGCGATCTGGCAGAAGCACTATGGAGCCAGGAAAGAGGCTGTCCCAAAAACGGCAGGGCTTCGCTGGATCTCGATAAAGCTTTTAGAGCGGGATCCGGAGATTTTGGAGGCTTATCCTCTGGCAGCGGCAGAGCTGCCCAGGGAAAGCTACGAAACAAGGATTACGAATGAAAAGTATGATTTTATCGAGGAAATCGTCGAGGAGGTCGTCGTCAACAAGAGCAGCAAGGAGGAGCATACGGATCGGATTGATCGGCTGCTGACCCATCCGGTTTGGGGACTTCCGGCTTTCTTAGGAATTATGGCGTTGGTCTTTTTTCTGACCTTTACGATTGGAGACTGGCTCAAGGGCTATTTTGAACTGGCGTTGGATGCGTTTTCCGGCGGAGTGGCGGCAGCGCTCGGCTTTTTATATGCAGGCGACATTCTGACCTCTTTGATTGTAGACGGAATTATTGCAGGAGTAGGCGGGATTTTAACGTTCCTGCCGAATATCTTTATTTTATTTTTAGCCCTGGCCATTTTAGAGGACAGCGGCTATATGGCACGGGTGGCGTATGTGATGGATGGAGTGATGGGACGAATCGGCCTTTCCGGGCGTGCCTTTATCCCGATGCTGTTAGGATTTGGCTGTACCGTTCCGGCGGTGATGGCATCTCGTGCCTTAGAGGATCCGGCGGACAGGCGTAAGACGATTTTGATTACTCCGTTTATGTCCTGCAGCGCCAGACTGCCGATTTACGTTCTTTTTTCGGAGATTTTTTTTGCCAGACATGCGATGCTCGCTGCCTATTCGATGTATGTGATTGGGCTGGTCATTGCAATTTTATCTGCCTTTGTGATGCGTCTCTTTCAAAAGAAAAGGCAGGAGCATACACTTTTAATCGAACTGCCGGAATATAAAACGCCGAATGCCCATACGATTTTTATTTATGTATGGGAAAAGGTCAAGGATTACCTGACCAAAGCAGGAACGACGATTTTCTTTGCCTCCGTGGTACTTTGGGCGATGTTAAATTTCGGCCCATCCGGGCTGGTGGAGGATATGAGCCAGAGTTTTGGCGCCATGTTCGGCAGAGGACTCGCTCCAGTACTGGCTCCGGCAGGGCTTGGCATGTGGCAGGTAGCGTTGGCCTTTTTATCGGGACTGGCAGCAAAGGAGGTCGTGGTTTCCAGCTTTAGCGTGCTGTATGGAATCGGCAATATCAATTCGGCAGCAGGAATGGCAGAGCTGTCAGGGATTTTGGCAGCGAGCGGCTTTACCGCCTTAAACGCATATGCGCTGATGGTATTTTGTCTGCTGTATACGCCTTGTGTGGCAACCCTGGCGACGATGAGGCGGGAACTGAATTCCGGCAAATATATGGCGGTTTCTTTGGTATTTCAGTTGGCGGTTGCCTGGCTGGCGGCAACCCTGGTCTATCAGGCTGGAAGGCTGTTGGGGCTGGGCTGAGGCTCAGAGAAGGGAGGCGTTAGGAGGATGGAAGGATGGATACAGGGGCTGCTTTGGCTCTTGATTGTAGCGGCTTGTATATGGATTGTCAGAAGGCGGATCCGAAAATGGAAAAAGGGCGAATACTGTGATTGCTGTGACGGAAGCTGCGGAGGCTGTGTTAGAACGCGGAAGGCTCATACCGCGGCCGCGACTCAGACGGCAGAAAAAAAGAGTGGTTAAGCGACTGGGTTTGGACAGAAAATCCGGCAAAATGCAAAGCCGGGAAAGGAAGAAAGGAAAATATGAGACAAAAAACAGAAAAAAGTTTTTTTAAGAAAAGAAGCAAACGGGCAGCGGCTTGGCTGCTGGCATTAGCGGCTCTTTTTTTGCTGGGAGCATGCAGCAAAAAGCAAACGGAGCAGGTAAGCTTATACGATCAGGGGATGGCAATCGTAGGCTTGATGGAGGAGATAGTCGGCAATGAGGCATATGGAGCGATGATGACCGGGAGCCAGGAGATTGCAGAGCTTGCCGGACAGCTTGCAGCGGGCGATTATACGAAGCCAAGTGCCGTTTATGAGCTTGCTTTTCCTCCTATGAAGGATATGATGGCCAGATACGGAGAGACGGATATGCTGGACGGGCTTTCGGACGATTTGCAGCAGTATCTAAATAATCGGCTCCAGTCCGCGTTGATCACACAATTCAATGCGCTCGGAGGCACGGAGGTTTTGGCTGCCACTTCTGTTTATACAGTAGGAAGAACCTTTGTCAGTGAGGAATTAGAGGAAAATAAAGTATATATCTATACCTTTTCCGATGGCTATCCGATTGCAGTAACCTTTGTTGCAGGAGAGGAGCATAGTGTTAGTGCTTCCGGAAGCTTTTTGATGGCAGGGGAGAAAGAAGCTTCGTTTGAAGAAATAGAAGAAGCTATGCAGTCTTTATTTGGAGAGAACTGTACGATCCAGAAGCTGGAGCTGCCATAAAATCAAAAAAGAAAAAGGAAATAAACAAGGAGACGCCCAGAGTTTGTTCCAGAGCGTCTCCTTGTCATTTTTGACAGATATATGTTATCTTAAAGCTGGATACCGCCATTGGCAGCGCCGCGGGCATATTCTTCTCTCAGCTTAAACTTGGCTACAAGAGATTTGAGCATTTCAGCCTGGCTGGAAAGCTCCTCGCTGGCAGCAGCGCTTTCCTGTGCGGTAGCAGAGGTCATCAGGACGACGCTCGAAATCTGATCGACGCCTAATGTAACCTGCTCAATAGCGCTTGCCTGGTCTTTGGCTGCACCGGCAATCTTATCTACCATAGAAGAAGCATCCTGAACATCGTCTACTACCTTTAGCAAGGATTCTGCTGTTTCTTTGGCTAGCTGTGTACCATGTGCAACGGCTTCTATTGAGTTTTCGATCAGATCAGCCGTATTTTTGGAAGCCTCGGAACTCTTGCTGGCAAGGCTCCGTACCTCGGAGGCAACGACAGCAAAGCCTTTGCCAGCAGCACCGGCTCTGGTAGCTTCAACGGCAGCGTTTAACGCCAATATGTTCGTCTGGAAGGCAATGTCCGAAATCGTCTTGATGATTTTGCTGATTTCGTCAGATGTACGGGTGATTTCTTCCATAGCAGCGGTCAGCTCCTTCATCTGGGCATTACACTTTTCTGCCTCGCTGCCAGCCGTATTGGACTGATTTCTGGCACCAGCTGCATTTTCAGCCGTTTCCTTTACCTGACGGGAAATATCACCAATTGTAGCAGCCAGCTCTTCTACCGAAGCAGCCTGCTCGGTAGCGCCCTGAGAGAGTGACTGTGCGCCGCCAGAAACCTGGTTTGCACCAGAGGCAACCTGGTCAGAACTAAGGTTGATTTGTCCCAGAGTAAAGCTTAAATCACGGTTTAGCTTACGAATGGAGAGCAGCAGATTTTGGAATGCTCCAACGTAACATTCCTCGGCTCTGGTACGGACGTCGAAATTGCCGTTTGCCATTTCCTCTAACAGTCTGGAGGCATCGGCAATGACATTCCCCAAAATAGAGGTCATATTTTTAAAGGCAGCAGCCAGACGCCCCAATTCATCCTTGGATTCATAGGTAATCTGAATGTCAAAATCTCCTTCGACAATCTTACCGGCAGAAACCTCCAATTCATGAAGCGGCCTCGTAATGGCATTGGTCAGATAGGCGGAAAGAACTAAGGTAATCACAAGTGCAACTCCGGCCATACCAAGCTGTGCTGCCACCAACAGGTTCTGCATTTCCTTGGTTTCCTGATAAGAAGTATCTGCATTGGCATTGGCGACGTTGCTGATCTCAATCAAAGCATTGACCGCCTCTGCTACCAATGGCTGATACTCGTCTAAGAGCATCTTCTGGGCGGCCTTCATATCGGTAGTAGTCAGGCCGATGATCGTAGCCTGCATTTCGACAGCTTCCGTGATGCTAGTGGAAAAGGACTCCAGCAGCGCGCGGTCTCCGTCAAAATTTTCAAATACCCAATTTCCATTTTCCTGCAGGGCATCCAGCTCCTTCTGCATGTCCTCCTGATATTCTGCACATTTGGCAGAATCCTCCTGAATAGTCAGCAAACCGAGATCCTTGACAATGATCTGCAAGCCGCGGCGCATGTTCATGATTCGGTTTGTCACCTGATACCCGACATTGTAAAAGTCTGAGTAGCTGTTTGAATTTCGCCTTAACCCGATGATAGCTACCATAACTGTCGCACAAAACAGTACGATAATCGTCATAAAGGTTACAAGCAGTTTGATTCTGATTCTCAGGTTTTTCATTTCAGTCCTCCTTGTTTTGTGATAGGAAACGATGTTGTACCCTTTTAACGGGAGAGCAAATCGTCCGTAATATATACAAGGATTATTATAGCTGTTTTTGTTATATTTGTCTAGCCGATCTGTAAATCTCGATCAATGTCTTTTTTTTCCAGTAAAAAACTGCCTGTTATAAATTCAGGTTCAGAAAAACCTTATCCTTATCATCCTGTTCAATGCCCAGATACCGTTTGGTAATCTGAAAGGACGAATGATTGAACAGGACAGTTAATACCGTAGCGTTTGCTCCGTTGGCCCAGGCCTGATAGCCAAAGGTTTTGCGGAGAGAGTGACAGCTGATATGCTCGGAAAGATGCAGCGCAAAGCAGGCATGCTTAATAATGCGGAAGGCCTGAGAACGGCTTAGAGGGGTTCCGCATTTTCTTCCGGCAAAAATATAGTCTTGCGGGCGGGCTCTCGGCACGCTGGTCAAATAGAGGGAAAGTGCCTGCTGCACACTTTGGTTGATGGCGATACAGGTTTCTTTTCCGGTTTTTTGCTCAAACAGGATAATGTGTCTGCGGAATTTTCCTCGGGTAAACTGATAGGCATCCTCCCAACGGAGCGAAAGCAAATCGCCGACCCTTAAAGCGGTGTTGAGTCCGGTGTTGATCAAGGCGTAGTTACGTAGGTTTCGTTCCTGGTACAAATAGTAATTCTTTAGTGCTTCGAGATCCTCTTTGTCTTTAATCGGGTGTGTTGTCCCCATACGAATTCCTCCTGAAATTTACTGCTGCCGATGTCTTTTCGGAACGTGCACGGCGTTCCCGTAAGCTGCCGGCAGGCGCCGAAGCATTCCGGCCGGCAATTACCTAAGGGGCGGCAGTGATATTAAAATTTACATGTGGCAGGTTTATTATATCAGATAAAGAAGAACTTTTTGCTGACAAGTTTCCCAAGCTGTGATATAATGAGGGACAGAAAAGAATATTGTCGGAAAGAAAGAAAAACAGGAAAAGAGGATGTTGCTATGTCATATACGATTATAACGGATTCCGCGACGGATATGCCCAGAGAGATAATCGAGGAGTTTGGGCTGCATGTGATTCCGACTCCGGTGGTGATTGACGGGACGGATTATTTTGATGGTTCAACGATTTTGCCGGAGCAGTTTTATGATATTTTAAGAAGCGGAACAGATGTGAAAACTTATCATATCAACCAATATATGTTTTACGAGAATTTTAAACCCTATGCCGAGGCAGGAAAGGAGCTTGTTTATTTTTGCTTTTCTACAGGGATTGCCGGGACGTACAACGCGGCAAACCTGGCTAAGCAGGAACTGCTAGAGGAGTTTCCAGAGTTTGATCTGACGATTGTCGATTCCAAATGTGCCTCAGTCGGTTTTGGCTTAGGCGTATACTATGCGCTGCTGATGCAGAAAAACGGCGCCTCTAAGGAGGAGGTGCTAGAGGCGGCTCGTTTTCATTTTGACCATATGGAGCATATGATTACCGTCAGCACCTTGGAGTATCTTTACAAGGGAGGAAGGCTGTCCCGGACGGCGGCGTTAGCTGGAGGACTGCTGGATTTAAAGCCGATTATTGAGATGACAGACGAGGGCTCCCTTGCAGCAATTGAGAAAATCCGCGGCAGAAAAAAGGCGCTCCGGCGGGTGGTAGAGCTAGTAGGAGAGCGCGGTGCGGCGCTCAAAGAGCAAATCATTGGGATTGCGCATGGGGACTGTTTGGAGGAAGCCTTAGAGGTCAAGCGGATGTTAGAGGAGCGCTATGGCTGCCAGAGGTTTAAAATCAACTATATTGGCTGTGCGATTGGGGCGCATACCGGGCCGGGAGTGATCGGTGTAACCTTTTTGGATACAGAATCTCCTTATGCTGCCTATTTAAAGGAATGACAGCCAGCCGCACAGAGTCAGTGCGGCTGATACATAATCTGCCGTTTTAAAAAGGAACGCAGCAGGGGCAAAGAAAGATACCGAAGAAGCAGCAGCAGCAGGGCAATGGCCGGAGGCGTGTAGGTCAGAAAGGGGTTGTCTAATTGCACCGTGTGCAAAAAGGCATATTGGATAGCCGCCAGCAAAAGAAAGGAAAACCAGAAGCAAAACTGTTCGGTCAGCAGCTTATGGTAACGGTAGTGATAACGAAGGCGCAGGGAGGATAAGGAAAATTCCTGCGCCTTATATTTTTTGGTGTATTCGGACAATATCAAATAGACAAAAAAGTAACAGAGCAGCCCATAGAGGGAAATCGGAGTATGGGACTTCCCAATTGAGGTGGCAACGGCCAATAAAAACAATAGGACAAGAAAGACGACGCGGCAGCAGCAAAGCGCAAGAAAATCCGAGAGCGTGTGCAGATCCTGCCGGAATTGCTGCTTTTGCCACGGCGTTGTAAAATCTTCTAAAAATGCAATCGAAGCCGGCTGCTTTTTATCAGTCATAAGGACTCCTCCTTTTCTTGGATACGAAGTGTTTTTTCAGTCAAGCTTTTGGTTATCATATCATAGGAAGACGCCCAGAGCAACTCTTTTTCCGTGTTTTCTTTCTTTTCGTTTCTGCAGGCTTTGGGGCATAGCGGACAGTTAAGTCGGAGGGAAAAGATCCGATATATATTTCATAGGAACGGATGCCTTGTAACAATCCTGCTTTGGACGGGTTACGATACACAGCAAACAGCAGCCAGACGCTGAGGCAGGCAGCTTCACAGCCAGAGAACGGATTCGGCGGATGCGGGAGCAATGCAGCAGCGGCTTGGCG
>CASCWU010000118.1 GCA_949155905.1 uncultured Lachnospiraceae bacterium | reverse complement strand
AGTGATTTCCATGCAGGAACGGGATGAAAGTTTGGAAAGCTATTATGTCGGTTTGGTAGGAGGGAAAGAGAATGACTAAAGTGTTATCTGCAAATTTTATGCGGTTGAAAAAGGACAAAGTTTTTTGGCTTGGCTTAGTTTTTATGTTTGCAGCAGGCATATTTTTCCCTGTCATGCGATACCTGGATATGAAACAGACAGGCACAATCAATCCGATAGATAATGCATTTTTGGGATGTGTCTTGTTTATTGGCATTATAATGGCGGTATTTTGCAGCCTATTTATTGGTACAGAATACAGCGATGGTACTATCCGAAACAAAGTAATCGTTGGGCAAAACCGAAGTTCTATTTATTTGGCAAATTTTGTTGCTTGTGCGGTTGTGAGCCTTATGATGTGTATCGCATTCTTTGTTCCTTATCTTTGTATAGGCATTCCTCTGCTTGGCTTTTTTATTATGACCACAAAAATAGTTATATTATTTATATTGACAGCATTTCTGCTTGCTATTGCATTTTCGTCTATTTATACGTTGATTTCGATGTTAAATGACAGCAAGGCGATAACTGCTGTACTATGTATTCTTTTAGCCTTTTTGCTCCTATTTGTGGGAGGACAATTAAATAAAATGTTAAATGAACCTGAAAGGAATATGAGTGTGGTTATGAGTGAAAACGGACAAGAATATGAAGAAATACCAAATCCGCATTATTTGAATGAGGGAGAACGGAAAATCGTTCAGTTTGTTTACGATTTTATTCCCGGCGGACAGGTAATTCAATGTA
The DNA here is from genome assembly GCA_949155905.1 of uncultured Lachnospiraceae bacterium. GTDB lineage: Bacteria > Bacillota > Clostridia > Lachnospirales > Lachnospiraceae > MGBC131033. The sequence continues at coordinate 8,187 of CASCWU010000118.1, read as the reverse complement.
TGTCATTGGAAGCTACAAATCTGCCGTTGTTACCTCTCTATTCGTTTATCATTATTTTATTAACCACAGGGATAGGTTTACTTTGTTTTAAGAAAAAAGATTTAAAATAAGGAGTATGTTATGGAAATATGGTTATGGGTATCTATCGGCATTTTGATTGCAATTATCATTGCCTTATTAGTAAAAATTCATATTTTACAAAAATCAGTAAAGGAAATTGAAATTGCTGTTGTCGATAGGCTCGTAACTGATACGAATGTTTTGGTTGATATTTCCAGCAGCGATAAGAATGTGCGTCGTTTGGCGAATACTATCAACGGACAGCTTCGCAAACTCCGTACGGAACGGCGTCGATTTCAGCAAGGCGATTTGGAGTTGAAAAATGCAGTTACAAATATTTCACATGATTTACGGACACCGCTTACTGCTATCTGCGCTTACTTGGAATTGTTAGAGCAGGAAGAAAAGTCTGAAACTGTAAATAGGTACATCGAAATTATGAAAGAACGTGTGGATATTTTGAAACAGCTTTCAGAGGAACTTTTTAGGTACTCTGTTATCCTTTCAACAAAAGACAATATAACCAAGGAACAGGTAATTATCAATACAGTATTGGAAGAAAGTATGGCAGCATTTTATACAGTTTTAACCGAACGAAATATCGTGCCAGAGATACAAATATCTGAAACAAAGGTAGTGCGAATGCTTGACCGTTCTGCATTATCTCGTGTATTTTCCAATCTGATAAGCAATGTTATAAAATACAGTGATGGAGATTTGAAGATTGTTCTGTCAGAGAATGGGGAGATTGCCTTTTCTAATATGGCTTCTGGATTAGACGAGATACAAGTGGGAAGACTGTTTGACCGTTTTTACACTGTAGAAGCTGCCAGAAAATCAACAGGTTTAGGATTGACAATTTCTAAAACACTTGTGGAACAAATGAAAGGAATGATATCCGCAACATACGAAAACAACCGACTAAGCATTCATATCTTTTTCCCGGATATTAAAGAATGAAAGGATTGACCTATGCAAGCTGCAGAATGGATGCGCTATTCTGTTTATGCAACGCTATTTCTAGTGCGGAATATGATACTTTTTTAAGTGATTTGAAGAAATATGGAGTAGAGGAGTGCATTGATTTAAAGCAGGCGGCACTGGAACGGTTTTATGCAAAGTAACGACTATAGAGGTTAGGACATAACAACAAAGTACGGCTTGCGCTGCAATAGCGTTGTAAGCCGTACTTCGTTGTTTCTTTGCTTAGAATTGACAAGCCGGTTTGTCCGTAGTAAGATAAAGGGAAGGACGGATAGAAGCTTTGGAAAGAATTTTTGAGAAGATATAGGGAGGTAAAATAAAGAACATATGCAGGAAAATCATAACCTTGACATAGAACAGGAGATTCCGAAACAAATTCAGGATCTGACGGCAGGCCAGTCCTACCAGATAGACGATATTGGTATGTCGAAGGCTACGGTTCTGACCTATGAAAATCAGATACTAAAAATCGAGCCGGAGAATCCGCAGACAGACGAAATGGTTACGGTAATGCGCTGGCTTTCTGGAAAACTGCCGGTGCCAGAGATTCTGGCTTATGAAAAACAGGACGGAAAAAGCTATCTTCTGATGAGCCGGATTTCCGGCTGCATGTCCTGCGATCCTTATTATCTGGAGCATCCGAAAGAGCTTGTTTCCCTGCTGGCAAAGGGCTTAAAGCTTTTGTGGCAGGTGGATATTTCGGATTGTCCCCGGGAAAGAGGCATAGAGCAGGAGTTATCGGAGGCAAGAGAGCGAGTGGAAAAAAATCTGGTGAGAATGGATCTGGCGGAACCGGACACGTTTGGCAAGGAGGGCTTTTCTAGCCCTTTGCATTTACTCGCCTGGCTGGAGGAGCAGAAGCCGAGCTATGAGCCGGTTTTTTCCCATGGCGATTATTGTCTGCCCAATATATTTTTTAAGGATGGAGAAATCAGCGGCTTTATTGATCTGGGCGATGCCGGAGTAGGAGATAAGTGGCGGGATATTTCTCTTTGCTACCGCAGTCTGAAGCATAATTTAGATGGCAGCTTTGGCGGGCGGGTCTACGAAGGCTTCCAGCCGGAAATGCTGTTTGAAGAGTTGGGGATTGAGCCGGATTGGGAAAAGCTGCGGTATTATTTGCTGTTAGATGAGTTGTTTTGAGCTTATCGGACAGCAAAGCTGGTGCAGAAAGCCTTATAAGGAAAGACCTTATCATGCTTTTGCAAAAACAGAAATAAGTAATAGAAGTAGAAATGGGGGAAGGATATCCTATGACGACAGTAACACTTGGAACGACAGGAATTACCGTAAACCGCAACGGCTTTGGAGCCTTGCCGGTGCAGCGCGCCACTGTAGAGGAGGGTGTGAGGATTCTGCGCAAGGCATATGAGAACGGGATTGATTTTTTTGATACGGCAAGAGCCTATTCAGACAGTGAACAAAAGATCGGATTGGCGCTTTCCGAGGTACGAGAGAAGATTTTTATTGCAACGAAAACGATGCACACGGATGTAGAAGGTTTTTGGAAGGATTTGGAGACGAGCCTGGAGCTGCTAAAGACAGATTATATTGATATTTACCAGTTCCATAATCCAGCCTTTGTGCCGAAGCCAGGCGATGGGACAGGCTTATATGAGGCGATGCTGCAGGCGAAGGCAGAAGGGAAAATCCGTCATATCGGGATTACCAACCACCGTCTGAACGTAGCCAGAGAGGCCGTAGAATCCGGGCTGTATGAAACGCTTCAGTTTCCGTTCAGCTATCTGGCTGGAGAGCAGGAGCTTGGCCTGGTGGAGCTATGCAAGGAGAAAAATGTTGGTTTTATCTGTATGAAGGCACTTTCCGGCGGGCTGATTACCCGTTCCGATGCTGCCTATGCGTTTCTCGCACAGTATGAAAATACGCTGCCGATTTGGGGAATCCAGAAGGAGCGCGAATTGGACGAGTTCCTTTCCTATAATGAAAATCCTCCGGCAATGACAGAGGAAATCAAAGAGCTGATTGCCCATGACAGAGAGGAGCTGGCAGGAGAATTTTGCCGCGGCTGCGGTTATTGTATGCCATGTCCTAAAGGAATCGAAATCAACACCTGCGCCCGGATGTCTTTGCTGCTGCGCCGCTCTCCGGCTGCAAACTGGCTTTCTGAAAGAGGCCAGGCGATGATGAAGAAAATCGAGGAATGCATCGAATGCGGCGCCTGCAAAAGCAAATGTCCGTATGGGCTGGATACACCAGAGCTTTTGAAAAAGAATTATGAGGACTATAAGACATTTTTGGGATAAGAATTGTCCTAACCCTTCTGCGGCGGTGGGAGCTGCAGCACAAACGTACATCCGCCGCCGGGGGTTTCTTCGCAGGTCAGGCTGGCACGGTGGAGTGCGGCCAGCTCAGCGGCAATCGAAAGTCCTAGTCCATAGTGTGTTCGATCCGTACGGGAGGCGTCGCCTCTGGCAAAGCGTTCAAAGATATGCGCTCGTTTTTCCTCCGGTATTCCGGAGCCATGGTCTATGAGGGCAATCCGTCCCTTGGTGTCTGCAAAAAGCTCCAGCTTTTCTCCCTCTCTGGCATAGCAAAGCGCATTATCAAACAGAATCGAAAAGAGTTGTCGGAGCCTGTCTGGGTCGGCCATACAGGAAGGAAGAGGTGTGTCCGGCAGCAAAAGCGTTAGATCCATCCGGTGTTCTGTGGCCAAGGGAAGAAAATCCTCATAAAGATCGATCAAAAAAGCATCTAGCTCTACCAGGCGGAGGTTCGTCTGCCAGCGAACGGAGCCGGAGGCATCCATAGAGGCCAGAAACAGCATGTCCTCGACTAAGGCGGACATCCGCACGATTTCCTCCTCCATATCGGAGAGGGCTTCTTGCTGCAGCTCGGAAGGAGAGAGGTGAGGTGCTTTGGCGGAGACAGAGGTGTTGTTGCAGGGAGGTTCTAAGCCGGAGGAAGCATGAGAACCGGGAAGTGTCTGCCGGAGTGCGGAGAGATTGATCCGCAGAACGGCCAGCGGAGAGCGTAGCTCGTGGGAAGCCGCAGCGATAAAGTCCCGTTGCTTTTGCAGGGATTCCCGTACCGGCTTCATGGTTTTGCGGATTAAGCTATGGCTGATCAGATAGAGTAAAATCAGGCCGCAGAAAAAAAGCAGCAGAAAAAAGGCCAGAGACGGAACTTGTCCGACAACAGGGTGATTTTGTTCCTGTATAACAAAAATGGTCTGCCAGTTTTCACCGGAGGAAATCTGAGAAACGGCTGCCAAATAGGAATCATGTGCCTGGCCCTTTATCATCAGAGTTCCGGTATCGCTCCGCCCGGAAACAAGCGGATAATGATCGGTCTGGATACCGGCTGCTCTGGCTTTTTCTTTTATCTGTTTCATAAGGACTGCCATATTCGTAGCAAAAGGGTAGCTGTTTCGATAGGAAAGTCCATGTCCGTTATCTTCAATATAAATATTGCAGTGATAATCCTGCTCCAGCTTGCTAAGCCAGGAATAGCTGATTTTGTTTTCGTTTTGTATCTTTGCCTCAATCGTCGTAAATAGCTGAAAAAAGGCCTCTCTTGCATAAAGCTGTGCCTGTGTTTGATTATAGAGCGCTGTCAGAAAAAGTGTCAGAGCCAGGATAGCACCCGTGGAAGCGGTGTAGAGGAGGATCAGGCGATGGGCCAAATGCTCCAGCACGGTTTCCTGTCCGGAGAGTGGTTTATGCTTCATTTTGGCGTTCCTCCAGTCGGTATCCGGCAGCATGAAGAGTACGAAGCTGTGCGCGACTCTCCAGAGTTTTGAGGCGCCGTCTTAAAAAAGAAATATAGTTGTCTAAATTTCCGTCGGAAACCTCGCTACCTGCTCCCCAGACCTTGGTGATCAGCACCTCTCTGGCCAAAAGCTGCTCGGGACTTCTCATAAAACATTCCATCAGCGCCAGCTCCTTTTTTGACAGCTCACAGGAATGCTGAGGCGAAGAAAGGGTATGAGCAGATAGGTTAAGCTTCAGATCAGCGAAGGTCAGCAGAGCGGCAGAGACCAGCTTGGGAGGACGGCGCAGCAGCGCTCGGATACGGGCGGTTAGCTCCTCCATAGCAAAGGGCTTAACCAGATAATCGTCTGCACCGCAGTCCAGTCCTTCAATACGATTTCCCAGCTCTCCCAGGGCTGTCACCATAATGACCGGAAGCGTACAGCCTTTTTTCCGCAGCCCGGCCAGTACGGATAAGCCATCCATAACCGGGAGCATCCGATCTAAAATCAACAAATCATAAACACTGTTCTCTGCCCGGCTGCTTCCGCTTTGATTGATGTAATACCAGACATCTCCGCCATTATCACAAATATCGGCTTCATAGCCTTCAGCCTCTAGCTGCCGTTTCATGACCTTACTCAGCTTGGCGTCGTCCTCTATAATTAAAATCCGCATATTCATCCTCCTGTTTTTTCCATTTCTTTTTCCAGATCTGCGTTAGCATGCTTTTTTCTTGCTTCTGAATTTTATACAATTCCTTGAGAGCGTTTTTATAATACTATCATATCAGAAAAATCTCTAAAAAGTCTATAATCTTTCTGGAGGTTTTTTAGAGTATTTTGTGGTAGACTGTGGGCAGTAATAAAAAGAAGGCTAAGAAAAGAGGAAAGGATGGAACATAAAATGAAGAAGAGGTTCAGGAACCGAAATCGTTTTGGGGTGATTCTGCTGTCAGCCTTTGTTCTGGCTGGCGCTTTGGCTGGTTGCAGTGGAAGAGAGAAGGGAACAGCCGATGACATATCCTCCGGCGGAAATTTTGCCGGAAATTCTACCGGGGTTTCCACCGGAGGATACGGTGCGTATATTGAAGAGGAAATTCCGCTCCCGGAAGCCATACAAAAGGAGGAAAACAGTATTTATGAAATACTGTGCAGCCCGGAGGGAGAGCTGGTTATGTATGCTGGCGCCCAAGAGGAAGGAGAGCCTCAACGGATAGTACGCTATACACTTTTGCCGGATAATATCTGGAAGGAGGAAACGGAACCCTGGATGACGGCAGCTTCCTGGAATGAATCGCATATGGCAGGAGGTTTTTCTTATGACGAGGAGGGAAATTTTTATATTACCGCATTTTGCCAGGTAGAAGGAAAGAAGGATGCGGCTTCGACGGATCCTCCGTCCGAAGAGGAGGACTCCTCAGTTCCTCCGCAGACAGGGGACATCAATGAATTGTGGGAAAATGAATTTTACCGGGTAAAGGCAGGAAGCACAGAACTGGAAAAGCTGGAGATCACAGCGCCAAAGGGAGAGATTATCCGAAATCTACGGGTAGGGGCAAACGAAAGGGTGATTCTGCAGACGATCTCTTCGCCTAACAATGCGTTTATTCTGGATCTGTCAAGCGGAAAAAAGCTGGGAGAATTTTATCGGGAAAGGGGCTGCCCGGTCTGGTATGGCGATCAGATTCTTACCTTGGCAGAAAACGACGCCAGACTGCTGTTTATAAACAGCGAGACAGGGGATACCGAGCAGACAGTGGCAATCCGCGAGGAGCAGGAGGAGGGCGGCTATTCTACGGCTGGAAGTAGTATATATGCCGAGAAGGGGAAGGGAGTTTGGCTGGCAGGCAGAGACGGGCTGCTGTATCTGTCAGAAGGAGGCTCAAAATGGGAGGTATTGTTGGAGGCGGAGCAGTCAGTCATGGGGATGCCTTCGTATGATACGGATAATTTGCTAAAGCAGGGAGAAACGACGTTTTATCTGCAATATATCAATACGACTACGTATCAAAATGGATTGGTTCGTATCCGGTATCAGGAGGGCGTCAGTGCGGAACCGGATAAGGTTCTTAGCATTTATTCTTTAGAGGAATGTGAATCGGTCAGACAGGCGGTAGTCGAGTTCCAGCGTGAGCATCGGGATGTACGGGTAAACTACCGGGCTGTGCTGTCAGAAAATAGTTCGGCAACAAGGGAGGATTGTATTCAGGCGTTTCATACAGAGCTGCTGGCGGGCAAAGGTGCAGATCTGATTATAACGGATTTTCTGCCGGTTGAGGTATATATCGAAAATGGGTTATTAGCAGATGTATCCGGACTGGCAGAGGAGTTGATAAAGGAAGACCTGTTGATGGCAAATATCGTGGAAGCCATGAAACAGGAGGAAGGAAGCAGTGCGGGGAAGGGAACCAATAAGCTATGGTATATTCCTACACATATGAGAGTACCGTTGTGGATCGGATCGAAGCAGGCGCTGCAGTCAGTAGAAAGCATCGAAGAGCTGGCAGAGGCTTCCGCTAAGGCAGAGCATCCTTATCTGGGGGTGGAGAATTATGATTATCTGCTGTTGTTCCAAATGTTGTATGAACTGTACGGAGCGGATTTGATCGTAGACGGCGAGGTAAACAGAGAAGCATTGACCTGCTTTTATCAATCCTATCTGACACTGGCAGAGCAGAGCGCAGCAGAAAAGGAGGATTATTATATAGAACAAAGCAGCATTGCTTCTACGTATGGTAAGAATGGAGAACTGGGCTATTTTTCGATTTCTATGCGTTTGATGCTGATGGAGCCGGAAAAAATCATGCGGGAAACCGGCTATGGTTATGTGAGATTTCGGGAAAGCTTTCGGCCGATGGTGAATCTGGCGATCAATCAATCTTCAGAGCAAAAGGAATTGGCTTATGCGTTTATCCGAAAAATGCTGTCTGCTTCCATTCAGGAGGCAGATTTGGATGGGCTGCCGGTGAATCCGCGTGTGGTAGAGGAAATGCCGGACAACAGACAGGAAAATGTGACGACTGGATCGGATTATTACGAGCTTCTTCCGGACGGAAATCAGGAATTGCGTCAGATCATGGCAGAATGTCCGAGCAAAGAAGAACTGGCAGACTTTGTTTCCGGGTTAAAAAATTTAAAACAGGTCATACAACCAGACGAACAGGTGAAATCGTTAATAGAAGCAGAAATTACGGCGCTATGGAGGAAGGAAAAGACCATAGAGGCGGCCAGTGAAGAGGCGTATCAGAGATTAAAAAATTACTTGGCGGAATAAGCTTTGCGTTCGCTCCTCCATTGGCAGAATGTAGATGCTGCGTATGAGTAATGTCAAAAAGAATATTGCCAAATATCAGGATTTATTATTATTCTGCACATTCATTGTTACCCTTATCAGTCTGCTTTATCAGATTTTTAAGGACAAAAGAAAATAG
>CASCWU010000117.1 GCA_949155905.1 uncultured Lachnospiraceae bacterium | reverse complement strand
CGATGTCAAAAGATGGTATGATGGCTTTATTTTTGGAAAATGCAGGGATATATACAACCCCTGGTCTATCATCAATTATCTGAAAACAGGACGGCTTTCCAGCTACTGGGTCAACACCAGCAGCAATGGACTGGTAGATAAGCTGATTCGGGAAGGAAGTGCGGAGATAAAAATCTCCATGGAAAATCTGCTGAAAGGCAAGCATTTGTATAAGGAAATTGATGAGCAGATTATTTTTAATCAATTGGATGTAGATGAAAACGCTATCTGGAGCCTCTTTTTGGCAAGCGGATACCTGAAAGCGGAGGGCAGCAAATTAAATGAAGACACAGGAGTAGAGTTGTATGAGCTGGCACTGACGAACAAGGAAGTACAGATTATGTTCCAGAAGATGATCCGGAAGTGGTTCACCCGTTCCGGGACAATCTACAATGGCTTTATCAGGGCGTTACTGCAGGATGACGTAAAGTCCATGAACGCCTACATGAACCGTGTAGCCCTGGCTACGATCAGCTATTTCGACAGTGGAAGAAACCCCTCTATGGAGACGCAGCCGGAAAGATTTTACCACGGCTTTGTATTGGGGCTGGCCGTGGAACTGGCAGACCGTTATATCATTACCTCTAACAGAGAAAGCGGGTTTGGAAGATATGATGTGGTGATGGAGCCGAGGAACGGAACGGACAATGCGGTAATAAATCATTGCGATAGGAATGCAATTATTATGGAATTCAAGGTCAGGGATTCAGGCGAGGAGAAATCTTTGGAGGACACTGCTGATGCTGCGCTGAAACAGATTGAGGAGCTGCGATACCAGGCAGATTTGGAGAATCGGGGAATCCCTGGTGGCCGGATTCGGAAATACGGCTTTGCCCTTGAAGGGAAAGAAGTTCTGATAAAAGGAAGGACAGATCTTACTTGAAAAGCAACTGGAACGTTATGGAAAAAGAGAGTAAGACTTTGTAAAAAAACATTGCCTAACGGGGCAGATTTTGGTATACTGATAGTAACATGTCAGTTACAGAAAAATTTATGGCTCAGGAGGGCAAAGGAACGCCGTCCTGCCCATGAAACAGTCAGATTCCGTAACAGACATCAGCCCGGCGGCGCTGGGTTTGGAGCTGCCCTGGACGGGACTATCGTTAGGTAAGAAAGCACAGCCAAAGCAGCAATTCTTACAGCAAAAACGATAGCCTCCAAAGCAGCAGCTCTAATCGAAGAACTGAAAGGAGAAAAAAACATGGATTATCGGGAGAGATACCAGGAATGGTGTGAGAGCGGAGACTTTGATGAGGCAACCAAAAAGGAATTAGAGGGGATTCGGGGCGATGAGGAGGAAATCAAGGATCGCTTTTACCAGGATTTGGAGTTTGGTACGGGCGGTTTGCGCGGTGTGATCGGCGCCGGAACCAATCGGATGAACCTTTACACGGTCGGCAGGGCAACCCAGGGTCTGGCAGATTATATCAAGGAGCAGCATGGAGAGGATAAGGGAGTTGCTATCGCCTATGATTCCCGTCATATGTCGCCGGAATTCAGCGATGCCGCTGCACTTTGCCTGGCTGCGAACGGAATCAAGGCATACCGTTTTGAGTCTCTGCGCCCGACACCGGAGCTGTCCTTTGCTCTGCGGGAATTAGGCTGTATCGCCGGGATTGTTGTAACGGCCAGCCACAATCCGCCGCAGTACAATGGCTATAAGGTATATTGGGAGGACGGCGCACAGGTGACAGCTCCAAAGGATGAAGAAATCATCCGTAAGGTCAACCAGACGGAATTTTCCATGATCCGCACGATGGATCGGGAGGAAGCAAAGAGTAAGGGGCTCTACATAACTATCGGCAGCGAGATCGATGATAAGTATATGGCCGCCTTAAAGAAGCAGGTACTAAATCCGGAGCTTATCAAAAAGCATGGAAAGGATCTAAAGATCGTTTACAGTCCGTTCCATGGCACCGGCAATATCCCGGTCAGGAGAATCCTCTCCGAGCTGGGCTTTGAACAGGTTTATGTCGTACCAGAGCAGGAGCTGCCAGACGGTGATTTTACTACCCTGGACTATCCGAACCCAGAGGATAAAAAAGCCTTTCAGCTAGCCTTGGAGCTGGCAAAAAAGGTGGATGCCGATCTGGTACTGGCAACCGATCCAGATGCTGACCGTCTGGGTGTTTATGCAAAGGATTCCAAAACCGGGGAATATATGGTCTTTACCGGCAATATGTCAGGTATGCTGATTTGCGAGTATATTTTGTCCCAGCGGAAGGAGCGCGGTCTGCTGAAGGAAGACAGTGCTTTGATTAAGACTATCGTTTCTACCAATATGGCTGATAAGGTGGCAGAGGCCTATGGGCTGAACCTGATTGAAGTACTGACCGGCTTTAAGTTTATCGGTGAGCAGATCAAGAAATTCGAGGATACCGGAAAGGGAACCTATGAATTTGGGTTTGAAGAGAGCTATGGCTGTCTGGTAGGAACTCATGCCAGAGATAAGGATGCGATTGTTGCCGTTATGTGTCTGTGCGAGGCGGCTGCTTATTATGCAGAGCAGAATATGACCCTGTGGGATCAGATGATTGCCATTTATGAAAAGTATGGGTATTTTAAGGAAGGCCAATACACGATGACACTGGCAGGTGCAGACGGTGCCGCCCAGATCAAGGCTATGATGGAAAAGCTGCGTCAGGATTCTCCTAAGAAGCTGGGCTGCTATGAGGTATTGGAGAGCCGTGACTATGACCGTGATGTGGTAGTGGATATCAGAACCGGAGCAACCAGTACAACCGGGCTGCCAAAATCCAACGTGCTTTACTTTGCTCTGGAGGAGGACGCATGGTGCTGTGTCCGTCCGTCTGGTACAGAGCCAAAGATCAAATTTTACGCCGGCATCAAAGGTACGACCCTGGAGAACGCCGATCAGAAGCTTAGCGAGCTGCTAAAGGCCCTGGAGCATCTGGCATAACAAATAGTAGAATTCCGTACAAGGCACAGCACAATCCCTGGACGGCTTTCTTTTACGACCAGGAATTGTGCTAAGGAAAGGTGTCTTGGCAGGAATTCTACGGAACTATAAAACAGTAGAATTCCAGAACTATAAATAAGGAGGGATGGTTATGAAGCTAATCTTTATCGGAGCCGATCATGAGGTGACGGGGAGCTGCCATTTCTTGGAGGCTTGCGGGAAACACATCTTAGTGGACTGTGGAATGGAACAGGGAGAAAATGTCTTTGAGAACGCGGAGTTGCCGGTTCCGGCAGCCCAGATTGACTATGTCGTGCTGACCCATGCCCATATCGACCATACCGGGATGCTGCCGCATCTGTATGCCAAGGGCTTCCGGGGGCGGGTGTTTGCAACGCCTGCTACTTGTGATTTGTGCCAGATTATGCTTCGTGACAGCGCTCATATCCAGATGTTTGAGGCTGAGTGGCAGAATCGGAAAGCCAAACGTTCTGGCGGGGAGCCGTACATCCCTCTGTATACGATGGAGGATGTGGAGGGCGTTTTGCCGCTGTTTACGGCGTGTGAATACGACAGGCTGGTTGAGCTTTCCGAGGGGATACGGATTCGTTTTTCAGATGCCGGGCATTTGCTTGGATCTGCCAGTATTGAGATGTGGCTGCAGGAGGAGGAGGGACGCTGTCTCGTCTTTTCCGGTGATATTGGGAATCTGGCACAGCCGATCATTCGTGATCCGAAATATACCGAGCGTGCCGATTATGTCATTATGGAATCCACCTACGGGAACAGAGAGCATGGCGGGACACCGGACTATGTAGGAGAATTGGCGCAGATTTTTGAACGGACGTTTCGCCGCGGCGGAAATGTTGTCATTCCGTCGTTTGCCGTAGGACGAACCCAAGAACTGTTGTATTTTATTCGCAAAATCAAAGAGGAAAAACGAATCCGCAGCTTTCCTAATTTTGAAGTCTATGTGGATAGTCCGCTGGCGATTGAGGCGACGGAGATTTTTTCTAAAAATACCGAGGCCTGTTTTGATGAGGAAGCACTGGCGCTGGTTCATGCCGGGATTAACCCGCTTCGCTTTGAGGGACTGCGGATGGCGATTACCAGCGACGATTCCAAAGAGATTAACTTTGACGAGAAACCAAAGGTGATTCTTTCTGCCTCTGGTATGTGCGAGGCCGGGCGTATCCGTCACCATTTAAAGCACAATCTCTGGAGAGCGGAGTCTACTGTTGTATTTGTCGGCTATCAGGCGCATGGGACTCTGGGAAGAGCGCTTTTGGAGGGTGTGAAGGAGGTAACGCTCTTTGGGGAGCCAATCGAAATCAAAGCAGAGATTGTCAAGCTGGAGGGCATCAGCGGACATGCCGACCGAAGCGGCTTGTTAAAATGGGTGGAAGCCTTTCGTCTTACGCCGGATAAGGTATTTGTCGTTCATGGCGAGGATCAGGTCAGCCAACAGTTTGCAGAGGAACTGTGCAGCAGGAGAATTCCGGCAGAGGCGCCGTACAGCGGTTCAGTCTTTAACCTGATGAGTGGCACCTGGGAGGTGCAGGCTGACCCGCTTCGTCTGGCGGAGAGGCCGGAGCGGAAGCAGGGCGACCGGAGGGCAAGAGATGTATTCGACCGTCTGCTGGCAGCCGGACATCGTTTGCTGGCTGTGATATCGCGCAACAGAGGCGGAGCGAACAAGGATTTAGCAAAATTTACCGATCAAATCAATTCCCTTTGCGATAAGTGGGAAAGATAACAATAGGATAATTGGGGTGTGTATGGGAAAACTCCCAGACATGCCCTGATTTTTTTCGGATACCTTGATTTTCAAATTCAAATACCTTGATGTGGTATTCGTGTCTGTCAAAGGAAGTAAACCAGAAAAAGGAAGGGAAACAATGGAAATTGAAAAAAAATATCGTATCTTACAGCTGCCGGAGCATTTGGAGCAATATCCCTGCCGGGTGATCGAGCAGGCGTATTTATGCAGCAATCCAACAGTTCGGATTCGGAAAAGTGATGAAACGTATGTATTGACCTTAAAGGACAAACAAGGTGTTGGAGGGCTGCAGGCAGAGGGCACCGGTATTATCAATCGGGAAATCGAGATTCCGCTAAGCCGGGAGGCCTATGAGCATTTAAAGACCAAGCAGGATGGCTACTTGATCGAAAAGCGCCGTTATCTGCTTCCATTGCCGGACGGTCTGACGGCAGAGCTGGATATATTCGGCGGGAGACTGGAGGGACTTTGCTTTGCCGAGGTAGAATTTCCGGATATTGCCTCTGCTAAAAAATTTCAGCCGCCGGCCTGGATGGGAGAGGAGGTTTCTGACGATTCGCGCTACCGGAATACGACACTTTCAGAGCTAAAACAGTACGATGCCAATTTTTTTACTTGATTTTTGTAGAAGGATTTTGTATGATGATAGGAGTTTAAGGATACAAAAAGGATGTTATATCAATAAGGGGAGAAAAAAATTATGTTTCAGATTACGAAGAAAAGGGTGCTGGCCAATCAGATTTATCTGATGGATGTCAAGGCAGGACGGGTAGCAAGGTCTGGTCAGCCCGGCCAGTTCGTCATTGTCAAAATGGATGAACGGGGAGAGCGGATTCCGTTGACGATTTGCGACTATGACCGAGAGCAGGAGACAGTAACGATTGTGTTTCAGGCTGTCGGAGCCTCTACCAGACGGATGGCAGAGTTAGAAGAGGGAGAGTATTTCCAGGATTTTGTCGGCCCGTTGGGACAGCCCTCGGAGCTGACAAAGGAATCTAGTGAAGCCCTGCAAAAAAAGAAGCTTTTATTTATTGCCGGAGGCGTCGGGACGGCGCCGGTTTATCCACAGGTAAAATGGCTGCGGGAGCAGGGCTGCAGGGCAGACTGCATCATCGGCGCCAGAAACGAGGCTTTGATTATTTTAGAGGAAGAGATGAAGCAGCAGGCCGCACATGTTTATGTGGCAACCGACGACGGCAGCCGGGGTTTTCACGGAAATGTAACAGAGTGTCTGAAGGATTTGATGGCGAAAGGAAACGAATACGATCAGATTGTCGCTATCGGCCCGCTGATTATGATGAAATTTGTCTGTCTGCTGACAAAGGAGTTGGGGATTCCGACTATTGTCAGCATGAATCCGATTATGATAGACGGGACAGGAATGTGCGGAGCCTGCCGCCTGACGGTAGGCGGAGAAACCCGCTTTGCCTGCGTAGACGGCCCGGAATTTGACGGTCATCTGGTAGACTTTGACGAAGCCATGAAACGCCAGACCATGTACCGAACCGAGGAAGGCCGCGCCCTCTTGCAGCTTCAGGATCAGCAGTCTGGAAAAGAACATCATGAAAGCTGCGGCTGTCACCAATAAAAGGGGCGGAGCGGTACTTAAAAAACAGCGGAGCCCCGAGAAGTACCCCAGAGGATTTCTGGACGCATGTTTTTACGGCAGGAAATCCTCTGCCGGGAGAGGGTACTGACAGGGGCGGAGCGGTACTTAAAAAACAGCGGAGCCCCGAGAAGTACCCCAGAGGATTTGCGGACGTGTTGCTTTACGGACGTAAATTCTCTGCCAGAAAGGGTACTGGCAGGGGCGAAGCGGTACTCAAAATAGGAGGTTATATAGAATGAATGGAATGACGCGTATTCCTGTCAGGGAGCAGGAACCAAGAGTACGAGCCACTAATTTTGAAGAGGTCTGCCTGGGCTATAACCAGGAGGAGGCTATGGCGGAGGCAGACAGATGCTTGAATTGTAAAAATCCCAAATGTGTAGAGGGGTGTCCGGTAAACATTGACATTCCCGCCTTTATTACAGAGATCAAGCAAGGAGACATAAAGGCAGCTTATGATAAAATCAGTGAATATTCGGCATTGCCGGCGATATGCGGGCGAGTTTGTCCGCAGGAGTCCCAATGTGAGGCACGCTGTGTCCGGGGAATCAAGGGGGATGCGGTGTCGATTGGCAAGCTGGAGCGGTTTGCGGCAGATTGGGCCAGGGAGCAAGACGTCCGTCCGGAAAAAACGGCAAAGAGCAACGGAAAACGGGTTGCGGTGATCGGCTCCGGCCCGGCGGGTCTGACCTGTGCCGGTGAACTGGCAAAGGCAGGCTGCGAGGTGACGATTTTTGAAGCACTGCATGAAGCAGGAGGGGTATTAAGCTATGGTATCCCGGAATTTCGTCTGCCAAAGAAAACCGTTGTAAGAAGTGAAATAGAAAATGTGATGGCGCTTGGAGTTAAGATCGAAACGAACTGTGTGGTCGGCCGTTCCGTTACTGTAGAGGAGTTGCTGGAAAAGGAGGGCTTTGATGCGGTCTTTATCGGCTCAGGAGCAGGGCTTCCTCGGTTTATGGGAATTCCTGGAGAAAATGCCAATGGTGTTTTTTCCGCTAACGAATATTTGACGCGCAGCAACCTGATGAAAGCCTTTGACGAAGCGTACGATACTCCGATTCATGCCGGGACGAAGGTGGCCGTCGTAGGCGGCGGCAATGTGGCGATGGATGCAGCCCGGACGGCGCTTAGACTGGGGGCGGAGGTACATATTGTATACCGAAGGAGCGAGGCGGAGCTTCCGGCCAGAGCAGAGGAGGTTCATCATGCAAAGGAGGAGGGCATTCTATTTGATTTGCTGACCAATCCGACAAAAATCTTAGTCGATGAAAACGGCTGGGTGAAGGGAATGGAATGTATTCGGATGGAACTTGGCGAGCCGGATGCTTCTGGAAGAAGAAGCCCGGTAGAGATTCCTGGTTCGGAATTTGTGATGGAGCTGGATACAGTGATTATGTCTTTGGGAACGAGTCCGAATCCGCTCATTTCTTCTACGACAGAGGGCTTGGAGACGAACCGGAGACGCTGTCTGGTAGCAAAGGAGGAGACTGGTGCGACAACAAAGCCTGGTGTATTTGCCGGAGGGGATGCTGTAACCGGGGCTGCTACCGTGATTTTGGCGATGGGAGCCGGAAAGACAGCCGCTAAGGGAATTTTAGAATATTTAGGAGTTTAAAAGGTTTGAGAATTTAAAAGGCTCCTACAGGGGGTGAAGAAAATGAAAATCGAACTGCAGGAGTGGGTATATTGCGGAATTATAGTAGCGGCTCTTCTGATGACATTGCTGTTGTTTTTTTCCAGAAACCGGGCGTTGCGGGAAAAGCGGGCGGCCAAGCAGCAGCTAGAGGATACCCTGTCGAATTTAGAGGCTGTTTACAGTGAAGTGAATACCACACAGGAGGAGCTGGATGCCAAGTACCGGGAGCTAAAGGCGAGCGAGGATAAAATCAAAAAGCTGGCCTATGAGGACAATATGACCGGACTTCCGAACCGAGCCGCCTTTATGGAGGTATTGGATCATACGATGGAAACGCTGCGCAAGGATGAAGCAGTTGCAGTGATGAGCCTGGATTTGGACAATTTTAAAAAAGTGAACGAGCTGTGGGGAAATGCGTGCGGGGATGAATTGTTGTTGGATATCAGCCATCGGCTCAAGCAAAATCTGGCGGAGGACGACTACCTGGCCAGAAGCACAAGCGACGAATTTCTGATTTTAAGCCAGAACATCGGGGAAATAGCAGGCTATGAGGAAAAGGTAAAGCGGATACAAAAGGCATTTCGATTTCCGTTTGTGTTGTCCGTCAGTGAATTTACCATTACCATCAGCATTGGTGTGGCGGTAGGGCCAAGAGACGGCAAAACGGCAGGTTCCCTAATCAAGCGGGCAGATATGGCCTTAAACCAGGCCAAACGCTTGGGAAAGGATACGTATTGCTATTATACGAGCGCCCTTGAGCAAAAGCTGCTAGAGGATATGGAAATGCGTTCGGACTTGACTGCCGCTATGAAACAGAGTGATTTTTTCTTGCGTTACCAACCGATTTTGCTGCCCGAAAAGCGAAGCTGCCTCGGATTTCGGATGGAATTATATTGGAATCGTCAGGAAAAGGGGATCTGGAGGGCAAGCCGTTTTATTCGTTTTGCCGAAGAAACCGGACAGATCATTGCCTTGGGAGAACGAGCCTTCCGCCGGGTGTGTAAGGATCTGAAAAGCTGGGAAGAATTA
This sequence comes from uncultured Lachnospiraceae bacterium, assembly GCA_949155905.1. Lineage (GTDB taxonomy): Bacteria > Bacillota > Clostridia > Lachnospirales > Lachnospiraceae > MGBC131033. Next base: position 192 of record CASCWU010000117.1, on the reverse strand, counting down.
GGGGTAGCAGAGTATGATCTGGTCGTGCCGCTTTCCAAACGCCAGCTATTAAGTTCTTCCCTGGAGCAGATTCTTTGCTCGGTCAGTAAGGAAGAGGATGTGTCGTTAAAGCATTTTTTATTTGAAGTCAACGAAAAGCTTTTGATGTCGGAATACGAGGAATGCCATACGCTGATGGAGGATCTGTCACGT
>CASCWU010000116.1 GCA_949155905.1 uncultured Lachnospiraceae bacterium | reverse complement strand
ACTTCATCTACTTCTGTCCTTAATTCCCGTACCTCTATCTTTACTTCATCTACTTCTGTCCTTAATTCCCGTATCTCTACCTTTACTTCATTTACTTCTGTTCTTAATTCTCGCATTTCTGTCTTTATTTCGGCCAATCCTTCTAAAATCAGCTTTGTATCCTCCATCTAATCCCTCCTGTCTCTCATCTTATTTTCTTTATTAAGATTCTTCATACAAATGTAAAAAAATACCATTAACATATCAGCATGGCGTCCCCAAACGAAAAGAACCGATACCTCTCCCTCACTGCTTCCTCATACGCCTTTAACACCTGTTCCCTTCCAGCCAAAGCTGATACCAGCATCAAGAGGGTAGATTCCGGCAGATGAAAGTTCGTAATCAGTGCGTCCAATACTTGAAAGCGATAGCCTGGATAGATAAAAATTCCGGTCGTTCCGCTTCCGGCCTGGACAATTCCTTTTTCGTCTGCAGCAGACTCTATCGTACGGCAGCTTGTTGTCCCAACACAGATAATCCGTCCGCCCCGCTGCTTTGTCTCATTGATTTTTGCGGCGGCTTCCTCTGTCACCTGATAATATTCCTCGTGCATATGGTGGTTTGTGACATCCTCTACTTTAACCGGACGAAAGGTTCCCAGGCCTACATGCAGTGTCACATTCGCAATCTGCACCCCTTTTTTCTCAATCTGTGACAATAGCTCCTTCGTAAAATGCAGTCCTGCCGTGGGAGCGGCTGCTGAACCTTCGTACTTTGCATAAACCGTCTGATAACGTTCTTTGTCCCTTAATTCATGAGTAATGTAAGGCGGCAGCGGCATCTGCCCCAGCTGCTCCAGCACCTCTTCAAAAATCCCCTCATATGCAAAACGTACCAAACGATTGCCTTCTTCTGCCACCTCTTCTATTGTACCGACCAGCATTCCATCTCCAATTATAATCTTGGTTCCTGGTTTGGCCTTTCTCCCTGGTTTTACCAGCGTTTCCCACCGATCCTTTTCGAGCCTTTTTAGTAAAAGCAGCTCTATTTTGGCTCGGGTTCCTTCTCGTTCTCCGATCAGACGGGCAGGAATCACCCTCGTGTTGTTCAATACCAGACAATCCCCCGGCTCTATATATGCAATAATATCCCGAAATACCCGGTGAGAAAGCTCTCCTGTTTCCTTCTTTAATACCATCAGCCGGGAAGCAGAGCGATCCTCTAACGGATCCTGAGCAATCAGCTCCGAAGGCAGATCATAATAGAAATCACTGGTTTTCATGCTGTTTTCATCCTTTCCTCTTTTCCTATCGCATTGTCTTATTATTGTAACGCTTTTTCTGCCATTTTTCAACCAGTTTCCAAAACCTATGATTTCTATAGACAAATTCCCTGCTCGCCAAATGAACTGTCAGCAGTGACAGCCTGCTTCCCGGCATCTTCCTTTCTCTATGACGACGGTTCCAGATAGAAATAAAGTCCGCTCAGCTTATCCTTTCCGTCCCGTATTACCTTCCCCCGGTAGGTATCCCCATACCGGATATAGCCGCTGTTCGCCGGTACGTTATTGTTTGGCCGGAATCCTCCCGCATAGGTATAGGTTCTCCCGTATTGGATCACAGAAACAGGCACCTGCGTTTGATATTTTCGGATTACATTTACGACCTCTCCGCCGGAAACACAGACATCCTCATACCGGTTCCAGGCATATTCTCCATATTCCTCTGTCATTTCCTGTAAAGACTCCAGTACCTCTGTCCCAAGCTGCCTTGCTTCCCGAAATGCCAGCAGCCCAAAGCCGATCAGCATACAGGTGACAATCAGTCCTGCCGATAATGACAGAAGCTTACAAGCATGTTCCATCTCATCCTCCTATCTATCTTCCTTTCCGTTTTTTAATTTACACAGACCGGACAAGGGAGAGCGCCTCTCCAGGCGCATTCCTCTATCGTATAATAAACCTCCCTTTTTGCCCCAGGAGCCAAATGTGGACAGCTTTCCCGATGATACCAAAGATATCCCTCTGGCAGATATTCATCTGTCCCCTGTTGCACATACCACAAGGCTCGTTTGCGGTATTGTGCGCCTCCGATTGCCAGACGATAATATCCATTCCCGCCTCTGCCCTCTCCTTCGTAAAGAACAATCAGGCAGTTTTCCCCTGGCACTCGCGCCCATTCCTCCTGCTTTGTATAGGGCAGCCGGACTTCATATGGTATCCCCTTCGAGGAGGAACGGCGATCTGCTTTCATACAGGTATCCAGCCAAAGCGTTATCTGACGCACCCGATCCTCCTCCCAGGGAATCAACGGACTCCATCCTTGCTTTCGTTCATATTGATAGATTCCTTCTTTTCCTGCCAAAACTGCCGCCGGAAATTCAGAAGGAGCAGGCAGGCTCTTTCCTGCCAGAAAGCTTCGATCAGACACCCCCTCCTCTCTCCCTCCAAACGCCCGATATGCCAGCAAAAACCGTTCCCAGACGGGCTCCGGATATAAGCTGGTATCTGGCTCTAAACAGCTCAGACAGTCCTGTACGGCATCCCTTGCCGCAACACTTAACTCCTCATCCAGCCAAATACGATCCAAGTATTGTTCTTCTAAGCTTTTATAACGGATTCCTGATACCAGAAAAAACAGAAAGGCTAAAATCCCGATCAGCAACGCTCCATTCATCCATTTCACCTGTCACCACTCCTCCATACCGTATCACGCGGGAAAGCCTGCTGCCAAACAATAGGCTCCGCAGCTGAAAGCCAGGTGAATTCCCTGTCTCTCTCACCAAAAGCGTCAGCCTGTCCTCCTGATACATCCGGATTCTGCCTGAACTGCCATACAGCTCCTCTTTTAACTCCTTCCATGGCACCGCCAGATACACCGTTGCTACCTGTTCGATTTCACCGTCCCTCCAAACAGGCTCTAACACCCGCCTTCGGTAATCTAATTCTAACTGAAAGCTTCCCAAGGCCGTCAGCTTATCCACCGCCTCCTCATAGGAGCCTTTTGTCAAATAGCCGCTCTGCTTCCACTGCTCTGTATAAGCGGTCATCACCTCCAGTACCGCCAGCTGCACCACTGCCTCCTGCCGTTGCGTCATCAGATAAACCGGACATAAAAACAACAAGGTTAACGCCAGTAAAATCCCGGAAAGCTTAGGAAAAACCTGCATAGCCCTCCTCCCCCTCTCCCGTCAGCAACGGCTCACATAAAATCTGCTTCGCTATCATCTGATACTGCTGCTCCAGTAAGGCCTCCTGCTGGAATAACAAAAGAAGTGCCGCCACCAAAGCTATCATCGCCAACAACCGCTCTAATATTACTCCTGATTGAATACCAGACATTTTACCTTTCCTTTCTCGTCATATTCCACACTTCCCAAAAAGCTTCCATGCGGATTCAGGGACATCAGACGAATCCGTTCCGCGATATCCGACGCCGTACTGTCTACATAAGCGGCGCTTCCATTTTTTTGACGTACCAAAATCCCTGTCCGGGTATATAGTCGTTTCACGGTACGCTCTACCTCACTTCCGGAAACCACCATTCCGTCATAAAAATCAATTCCTCCGTTTGCCATATCCTCTACATAAAATCCCATCTGCTCTACCCCCTGGGAGGCGATATCCTTTGCTTCCCTGGCAATAAAAAAACCGATGCTGATCACCATACAGGTAATAATGACTCCTGCCGCTAATGTCAAACCCTTTAAACTATTGCTCATATGATTTCTTCCTTTCTAATTTTTGTATTTTTCCCTTTTAATTTTTCATTTTCTATCCTCTGGTTTCTATCTTTTACTCTCTGTCCTTTTTTTCTGCCTTTTCTTCCTGGTTCTTTTTCTCCGTCTTTCCTTTTCCTGGGCTTTACCTAGCCATTTCGACAAACGAAAGAAGATCCTTCATTCCTTCGTATAAAAACGGCAAAATTAGATACGCTCCAATTGCCACGCCAAACGGCAAAAATAGAACCGCCTGGGCGTAAATTTCCTTTTTCCGCACTGCCATTTCCTGCTGCTGTTTACTCCTGGCACGCCAAAACTCCCGTTTGGTTACAATATCTCGAAAGGCCTCCTTCACACCTACCCGGTCTGCTGCCGCAACATCCTCCAGAATACGGAAAAAACCAGTCTGGTCTTTGTCTGCTTCCTCCACGGCTGCCTCCTCCTCTGGATAACCATATTGATCCAGAAGGAGCGCCAGCGGCTCCCGATAATAATAGCCAAACTGCTCCAACCATGTCAAAATAACCTCTACGGTCATCTGTGGTACACTAGAAAGCAAATACAATACAGAACGGAACTGACTGACCTCTTCCTCCCTCGCATGGAGGTTAAAATCTCCGGCCAAGATTAGATCCACGTACGGAAAGAATGCCGCTGCTACCGCAGCCAGTAGCCAAAGCAGCAAATATCCGATCCCTGCCCGGTAAAAGCCGCACCAGAGTCCTCCTACCAAAGCTGTTGTCAATAATAAAGCCACTCTTCTTCGGTAAAAAAGCTCCAGGCTTCCTTCTGGCTTTAGTTCCCGGTAAACCATTCCTGTCCACCGTCCAAACCGCCCTTCCCATTGATTCCAAAGCAACGGCAGACGAAGGAAAAACCATTTTACCGACCATCTGCGCTTCACATCCTGCTTTGCTACATATTGTTCTGTCAGTGTATCTCCCTTTGATGGTTCCTGTACGGCTCTTTTTTCCTCCCATCTTCCTGCCTTCATAAAACGAAACACCCGCCAGGACAACAGAAATACCAGACAAATGGCAATCCTTATCAGGCTTCCGGCACTGCTCCGGTAAAATCCGGCCAATTCCGGAATTTGCGCTACACTCCAACGTTCAATGACCGGCAAGCACAGCAGGGAAGCTACCATTCCAGGGAAAATAAACAAAAATGCTTCCCGCTCCTGCTCCAGATTTAACAACTCCATCTGTACACTCCTTTGCAACTCCTCCAGGTTATCCAAAAAAGAAGTCGCATCCTCTCCGTCTCGATCCCCATAACGAATGGCACATTGACAGACTGCAAGAAAAGTGACAAAAAAACTGTTTGGCCGATTTTTCTGATACGCTTCCGGCAGTCCTTCCTCAAAAAAAGCTTCCTCCATCACTGCCAGATGCAGCTTCCATTCCTCTCCGGCCAAAGCCCACGCCTCATAAATCGCCTCCTCCACGTCCTGACTCCGATAATAAGCATGTCTCATCTCATCCAAATAGTCCGATAGCTGCATCAAAAGCTGTTTTTCTTGCCGCAGCTTCCAGTTGTCGAAGCGATTGCTGGCTGCTGCGACGGCTGCTGGCAGACAAGCCAGCAAATAAACCAAACGCTGCCAGGAAGCTCCTCCTGCCGTACCAGGAAGCCGATTAGAAAGAAAAAATGCCAGCACCAGTACGGACAGCAGCGCTGCCAGGTTCCGTACACACTCCCCGGCGGTATATTGCTCTAACCCATACGCATCCATCGGCAAAAAAGCCTCTACCTCCCGTTCCTTTCTCCTGATATACCCCTTTAACCAAGGCAAGCGGTCTGCCAGCCAGAAGACAAGATGCAGCACTCTGGCTCTGCTCCTTTTGACCAGCTCTCCATATCGGAATCGAACAGAAGCTGTTCTTCCAACGCCAATCGTTCCCGAATACGCTCCTTCCGCTCCCTGGACAGCTCCCCTGTCACCTGATACCCTGCTTTTGTCCTTTTTACCAATTCCCGGCATGTAAAGCCTCCCTCTTCTTGTATAATCTCTGTCACACGTTCCAGATACCGTTCTCCTCCCTGTCCGACAGCCAAATGAATGTCGTACTGTACCGAAGAAGCCGCCTGTTCTAAAGCAATCTCTTCATTGCGGAAGCCGCCCTCTTGCAGCAGGGCATTCCGCAGATAATAAATCAAATGCTCCGTTGTCCCGGCATGGTGTGTAAACATCGTAAATGCCGACGCATTTTGAGAAAGCTGTACCAGATATCGCACCACGTCCGCACAAGCTACTTCACCCAAAATCGTTACTGAGCCGTCTGTCTTTTTTGCAAAATCCAGCCCCTCCTGCCCGTCGATTTCCCCAGTTTCCCGAAAGCTGACCACATTCCGCCCCGGATATCGTTTCCGCAGCTGTAGTTCAAAGGCCAGCTCCTGTACCCGCAGATTATAACGTTCCGGGATCTCTCCGACCAGAGCAGCGAGTAACGTCGTCTTTCCTGCTCCTTGCTCTCCGGTAATCGCCAGAATACGCTCCCCTCGTACTAGCCAGCGAAGCAAACGGATCACCTGCTCACTCCCGCCTCCTGTAATCAGCTCCTCCAGCTTTCTTAACCGATCATAGCGGAACTTTCGGATAAAAAATACCCAGCCCTCACAAAACGGCGGACGCGCTACCGATACCCTCGAACCATCTGGAAGCTCTGTCACCAAATACCCCTTCCGTTCACTTAGCTGTCCCATATGATTGCTCCGGCAAATATTCCGGCAGACTCGTTCCAGCTCCTTTTCCTGTGGAAAGGCGAGAAAGGCCAGCTGTATGGTTCTCCCCTGAAACATCATCCATACACATGGCGCTCCGCCGGATACCCCGCCCGAAATCCCATCCAGCTCTAGTTCCATCAGTTCATCCGCCACACTATTCCCCTTATAGTCCTCATAAATCCTTTGTGCCAGAAGCTCCAGGCGTTCCGGAAAGCCGAGTTCACTGCCCTGTATCCTTCTCCAGCCATACCGGTACACCGACAGCACCTGCGTTTCATCAATCCGATCCCGTTCTGCCAGCCCCAGCAGGGAAAATAAATGCTCTGGCGCTTTTTTTCCATATCTTTTCCGGCAGCGGAACAGCATAGCCGCAAAGCAATTTCTTCCGTTATCCAAAGGATACAGCTTCTCTATCCATTCCTCCGTCATATGGTATTTCCTAAGCAGCAGCTCCTTGATATGTCCGATAACATATGCTTTTGCCTGCCAGTCTCCTGTCCCGCATTTCCGCAGCTCCCGCCGCAGCCGTTCCCTCTGGCGGATCTGACTGATATCCTCACCCAAATAAATATTTAACCGCAGCATTTCCCCAAAATCCTGACGGATGCTGCTATATAATTCCTCCAATCCCATAAAAGCAGGCGGTATTGTCAGCTCTGCCTCTGGTTGGGTCAAATCAGTCTCTGATTGTACTAAAGTTACGTCCTGTCGTACCGGATCCATTTTGGATTGCCCCGTCAGATCCCCCTCTCCAGCCAATGCCTCACTTTGCAAGATTCCTTTTCGTATTTTTATCTTCATACACTTCTCCCCTCCTTCTCCCAGGCACGGAGCGTTTCTGCTGCATAACGCAGTTCCCGGATCAAAGCATAATTTTTCTCCCCAGCCGATGCCCAGAGATTTTTCTGTAAAAAATCCGGAATTTTCCCTTGTTCATACAAAAAGGATAACAACGGATATTCTGGCATGACCCAAATCCGTTCTCGTGGAATCCCATACATCCTGGATACATTTGTCCGGTTATAGACATTCTCTTCCCGGTAACGCCCCAGCAGAAAAACCGCTTTTTCCTTCAAACCGGCATACTGCTCCCAGAACTCCTCTATCTGTCCTGGCTCTTGCAGCAAATTTACCACAACCAAATCTGCCTGTTCTAAAATCACCTTTGTCGTCAGATTTTCCGCTGCCTGGGTATCCACCAACACCAGATCGTTTCTCCGATCCAACTCCTGCAGCAACTGCTCAATTACGATATTCAATTCATATTCATACACGGAAGAACACATTTGCTCTGACAGAGGCAGATATCTCAGACAATCATTTAATAAAGAAATCGAAATCTGATCGATAGACTCCGGCTCATAGCCTGCCCGTAAAATTTTTAAAAGCTGCTCCATCCCCCGGTAATCATAATAAAACGGCTCCTCCCGGACGATCAGCCGCGGCTCCCTTTTCGGAATCAAAGCCTGCTCTAACCCAACATGCTTTGGCATATGGTTTTCAAATGCCATTACCTTCCTCTGAAAGCGTGCCGCATAATAGCTCCCAAAACAAGCCAGGTTCGTTGTCACCCCAACCGATCCCCCTGCACTACTCCAGAAGGCTGCAATCATGAATCTCAACCTCCTCCTTGGTTTTTTCCGAAAGATACCGCAAAAGCTGTCTTAGTTCCTTGGAAAGCTTCCGAAACGATATCCCCCTGCCATGCTCCAACGCAAACAGTGCCTTGGCATCTCGCAGCCTCCAGGGAAGCTCGATAAGCTGTCCTTCCGGTAAACGGATCTGTTTTTGGCGCAGCAGCTTCTTTATACAACCGGCCTCCGGCACCTCCGCCACCAGCAGCACATCTTGCTTTAAGGCAAGCTCGATACTCCAGTCTAAACGAGGACGAGTATAATTTGTAATTACAATCCCCCTTACACTTCCTTGCTTTGTAGCTTCCTGCCTCCTCCCCGGACTTGTCTCTCCCCAATAATACAAACAGCTATCATAAGGCAGCAATGCTTTTTCTGCTGTAATCAAATAGTCTACACCCTGATAATACAAGCAATCCATGGATTCCTTAGGCAGAGGAAGCCTGGACTGGATGCTTTTCTCCTCGCTACGGTCCACCACCAGTACCTTTTTGCCCTGTGCAGATAAATACTCGGCGTAGAGCATCACATAAAGATACCCGGCATCCCCATACATATCTATATTTTTCGTAGCTTGTTCCTCCTATCCTTCCCGTTTGTGGAAAATCGGTACGAATGATACCTGTGTACGAAAAACAGAATAATTCAAATAAGAAATATAGAACTCTCAGACAAATACAGTATATACTAAAATCTTCCATTTGTAAAGTAGTTTTTTCTTGTTTTTTACTTTTCTTCAAAAAGCTCTTCCATTGTTATATGGAGCGTCCTCGCTAATTTATATATTGTTTCTGCCGTACATTTTTCAATCCTGGTTTTTCCTTTCACGATATCTGACAAGGTAGTATATGGTATATGGCTTTCCTTAGCACACTGATAAATAGAAAGCTGCCTTTCCTTTAACAAACTCATCAATTCCATTTCTCTATTCTCCATTTCATAGATTCTTTTTCTGTTGATTATAACGGTATATCGTGATAGTGTCAAGAAATAAAAATCCAATGTAAATCTTTAAAAACCCTGCAAATAGCGCACCTGCGCCGCTTGCAAGGGTTCTCATTCTTAGCTCTATTCGCCTGATTTTAACAAAGTTCTACGCATTCATCTGCTTTAGAAAGTTTTTGACGAAATGCTGAATTTATACGGGATTGAGGGAAACTCTGTCTTTGGTTTACCAGTTTTTTGGTTGGTAAAGATTCTTTGTCTTTTGTTTTCTTCTTCAAATTAGATAAATTCTAAACTTAGATTTCTTATCACCATTTAAAGCATCATCTTCCATATGGCCATAGGATGCTCCTTTATATTCCATATAATCTCATCATCCTCAAACAGCAACGCTGGTCTATACTCCCCTGTTTCAAACAGTTCCAGATATTCCTTTCCTCTGGAGTCAAAGCCATGAGTTTTTTAATAAATTTCTTTGCTTCCTCCTTACGTTCCTCCAAATTAAAATTATCCTTTTTCTGAAGCACCGGAAACAGATCACGCCTAATCTTAGAAAATTTCAGTCCTTCAATCGCAGATGTATTAAAAGTCTTATTCTTTCCCTCGTTTGCAAGCCCTATTCCTAAATTTACGGCAGTCGTGGTCTTTCTCGTCCCGCCTTTCTGGTTCGCAAGTGCGATTACCTTACATTTAGACATCACGGTTTACCTCCTTTCCTGAAAAATTTAATAGCCACTCTGCATAAGACAGAATGACTATGTATGGGGTTTGGGGCAATAAAAAAACCGACTGACTCTCGTTTTGAAAATCAATCAGCTATGTAAAATTTATTGATTATTTTTATAAAAATGGTCGATTATCTCAAAAAAGCCTTGATTTACGGGCATACAAGCAGGATTTCAAGCTGA
>CASCWU010000115.1 GCA_949155905.1 uncultured Lachnospiraceae bacterium | reverse complement strand
GCAGGCTGAAGCAGATAATCAAAGCCCTGCAGGTGCATCGCCTTCTGCACATAGGCAAACTCCGAATGAGCCATCAGAAAAATACATTTCACATCATAGCCATGCTCTACCATCCATTCATACAACTTTAGACCACTTTCCATCGGCATCTCAATATCACACAGCATCAACTTCACCGGATGCTGTGCGAGAATCTGCTTTGCCTCCAGGCTACTTCCAGCCGTAAATTTTTCTTCAATGTTTAACCTTTTCCAGTCTACCCCCGCTAAAACACCGCGAAGCACTGCAGGCTGATCGTCCACAATTAAAATATTCATCTGTTCCCTCCCTTACCAGGAAGCGTTATCAGTTTTTCGGTAAAATGATTTCATTTTGTGCGCCCTCCTCCAGATTCATATGCTGAAGCACCGCCTGCTCCCCGTACAGGAGAAACAGACGCTGCCTGACATTGAGGATGCCGATATGCTCCTCTTGTCCTTCGCTTATGTTTCCTTCGTTCAACTGCCTTAACAGCTCCGGTGCAAATCCCTTTCCATTGTCCGTAATCAGGATATCCAACATCGTTTCCTCTTCCATTTGCAGGGAATAAATACGAATCCCAAGCTGCAGTCCTTTGTTCTCTCTTCTTCCGTATTTAAAGGAATTTTCTACAAATGCCTGTAGCAACAGTACCGGAATTTTACAGTCAGAAAGCCTCTCCTCCAGATCGATTTCCAGTTCGACGTCCTGCCCCATCCCTTCCCGCTGCAGGGCTACATAGTTTTTGACATGCTCCAGCTCCTCCTTTATCGTCACTAAAGACATATTGTCTTTAAAAAAGTATCTCAAATGCCTGGAAATTTGTAAAATCATTTCTTGTATCCGGTCATACCAGCCAATTTCTGCCATTGCATAAAGATTTTTCAGACAGTTGAGGAAAAAATGCGGACGAAGCTGGATTTGGAAATATTGCAGCTCTGCTTTTGTTTTCTGGCGTTCCTGTTCCCAGGATTCCAGCTTCAGGTTCTGGATTTCCGTTATCATTTCATTAAAGGTCTGGCCAAACTCCTGAAACTCCTTCACCTGATATGCTTCCTCACACCGTTCGTCCGGATTTCCGTCCCGGATATGCTTCATCGTCCGGATCAGATTCTTCATCGGGCGGAAATAATAACGGGAAACGAGATAATAGCCTACCGGGATAGCCAGAATTGTCAGGATAGACATCGTCAGGAAAATCCGCTGTATCCAGTCCATATAAGAAAAATAACCCTTGTATGGAATGGCAAACAGCATCCGCACATGCAGCTGTTCCGAGTACTGGCTAAGGAGCATATAGGTCGGATCCGTACCAACGAATAAATATTCCTTTTCCAAGGAGAGAGAACCAAAATCCTCTTTCCATTCGGTTCCTGTAGGCAAATGCTCTCCCTCCCAGGTAGAAAACAGCAAAACCCCCTCGTCCTCCTGTCTGTTTGCGAGCTGCTCCCAAATCGTCTCCTCGAGATTGACAAATAAAATGGTATAACCTCCCTTATAGCCTAACATCCGCATGAGCATCCCGTCCCCGCAGATCCAGACAGGCTGCCAGCCTTTTTCAATGTATTTTGCAGGCTGCATAAGCCACTCTCCCGCCAGATTTTTCATCTCCTTGTGCTGCGCCAAGGCACTGAGCCTCTCTTTGAAATAAAACCGCTGTAGCTGGTTTTTCATAGAAATAATCGCAATCCCTTCCAAAAAATGATTGGTAGAAAGCAGGGAGCGGTATTTCACCCCGATTTCATATCCGGAAAGATGTCTGGTAAGCGGATCGACCTGATTTACCATATTGACATGGTCATAATCATTTGCCCAATATTCGGCAATTGTCATACTCAGGCTATACAGGTCACGTTCTGTTTTGGAACGGTACAGTTCTATCATATTGTCCCCTATCTGCGCTACCTCGTTGTTGAGTGTCTGTACCGAATAATAATTGTATAAAAAGAGGAAGAACAGCATGGGAATGATAAAAAAGGAAAGAACGACCAACAAATGCCTCTGAAACGATACGCTTCTTTTTTCCTCTTTTCTTCCCATCTCTTCTTCCCATCCTTTCTTCCTCCTGTCTTCCCTTATCCGACCTTCATCACATAAAAACGGGTTCTTGCCGAAATCAGCAGCCACTCCTCCTGTTCCTCCAGCCAGCAAAGACCGGCAGGCCGATCCGCAAAGGCAAGCCTTCTGGCCTCCTCCCCCCTTGCAGGCTGTCCCTCTGCCGCAGCCTCATAGCAATACAGGACGTTATCCGTCACAAACAGCATCCCCTTCTTAGAAGCAAGCGCCGAGTATTCGCCGTGGTAGGCGGCAACCTCCGGATTGTGCAGGCTTCGGTCCTCTCCTACCGTCAGACGAAGAACGTACTTGTTGTATTCGTCTACGGCATAAAACGGGCGACCCGGCTCGGCGCAGGCTAACATTGCTGCCCGTGCCAAGGCAGAGGTATGGACAATCCCCGTTACTCCGTCCGGCGCCAGATAGCAGTTCTGATCCGGGATCTGGATAACGGATTTCATATCTCCGTTATCTCTCCACTGGTTGACCGGATAATACAACCGTGTTAGCGGGTTTTCTTTTAATGGAACCGGATCTAACAGACAGATGGATTCCTCTCCCGCCTCCGGCGCAAGCGAGATCGCGCGGATTCTCCGATCTCTTCGGAAAAACGGATAAAAGCAGGCGCCGAAATCTCCCTCCGAACGCTCTCCAAACTCCTTTTGCGCCAGCTCGTCCTGTCCCTGCCATCTGGCGTATTTGACCGGACGGTATTCCAGTACGAGCAGCAAATTTCCCTCCGTATCCACGGCTACGGTCAACGGACGGTACTGCAGCGTCAGCAGCAGGCTCATCCTGCCGGAAGCCTGATCCCAGGCATACACCCGCTTTAGCCTGGAATCACAAAGATAAACCGTTCCCCTTTTGTCGCTGCACATCGAATCAACGGCGTCCAGTCCGGAAACAAAGCATTTTGGCTCCCAAGGCTGTTCCGGCAGAGCTTTTTTCTGCTCTGTTTCCCCGATCCGGAAAAGAGCCATCTGCCACTCTCCCTCCGTTTTGCCGCTGTTCATATCCCGGACGGCATGTATATTTCATCTGTGTAAAATTATGGAAGTTTTGAATTTCTATTTGTTCGCAGTTCCAAATCCGGATCACGGCATCGTAAGGATTGTCCACCCAGATCACACGGAAGGCATACAGATTGGCAAACAGCAGCTTCCGGCAGTCCGAAAGCTCCAATGGCTGGCAATGGCTTCCCTCCGCTACCTCCTCTTCTGTCTGGAGCGCATAAAACTCCCAGTTTTCTACCTTACGCAGCACTACCTCCTGCCGCACATGATGTTCGGAGGAAACCTGGTACATCGTCCCTTTCGTGTCGGTATCGGAAATATAAATTCCGGCGGCGGCATACGGGCAGGCGGTCCAGATATTTTTAAAGCTTCCGCCTCCTCCCTTTGTAATCCAGAGACTCCAATATTGAGAATCCCAATCATATTCCTCATTATAATCCCAGGTACGGGTACGGTTATAGGACGGAAGAAACTCCTGCCCGGCGCTTATCCTGCCATGCCCTCCGGTAAATTTGATGTCATACAGTCCGGATTTTTCTCCTGCCTGCCATTTGATCCCGGCTGCCCGCGGGTTTCTGCCCATCGTATCAATTCCGATGCTTCGGATATAATTGCTGCCTCCCTGCGGCGCCTCGATCAATCCCTTTGGTGCGCCGACCCCGGCAAACGCTTCTTCGTTATCGCTAAGGCAAAGCTCGGTTGCCATCGGATGGAAGCCAAGCAGCTTCGTCTTTTCCTTTAAGACGATAGTATCGCTGATGTGATACCGTCCCTGCGGAAAATAAACAATCTCTTCTGCTTCCACCGCCCGCCGGATCGCTTCGATATCATCTGTCTTTCCGTCTCCTACGGCTCCGTATTCTCTGACATTCCCCCACCTCGACTGCTCCGGCAGCCATTCCGGCTCCGCCTCATAGGAAAACTCCGGCCTTTCCTTTTCTACCTGCCAGACAGCCTGATAGCCTTTCTGATCCGGCGCCTCCGTCCTGTCCGCACCAAATTCCTTCCTCAGCCCATGCACAAAGCTTGTCACCAGGTACGTATCTGCTTCCGCCTGGTAAACGGTTTTACTCTCCTTGCAGGCAACAAAAACAGGAACCTTCCTTGCCCATACGTTCCGAACATTGATCTGGGTACAGACGTTGTATTCCTCTGTAATCCAAAGGCCTCTTTCTACCTGCTCCATCGTACAATCCTTTAACACCAGCTTATCCCATACTCCCTCCATAGATTCCAAGGCAGAGGGCATATTGGTAAAGCTTGTCCGCAGGATGGTCATCCCGCTTTGCGTCGAATGAATACCGCCCCGCTGCTGTCCGTAAAATTCACAATCTGTCAGGACAAACGGCCAGCCTGGAGAGCATTTTCCGGCATAAATTCCCCACTCTCCGCCAGAAAAGGAAAGCTGCTCCATCTCATTCCCTACTTCATGGATGGCCGCAAAGCCGCTTCCTATCTCAAAATGACAATAAGAAATATAGCTGTTCTGGGCAAAATGCGCCCGGATGATTGCCGTATTCTCATTTCCCTCTCCTACCTCAAAATCAATATTGGAGAGCGCACTGTAAAAGGTTCCTGCGTTCGCATCGTGAATCGGCACTCCTTCTTCTACCGTGTTTCCGATAAACCAGAGCAAATACCGCAAATCGGAGGCAGACACCTCTTCCCCCTTCCGTCCAAAGCCTTCCGTATAGGGAGCAAGGCAGATCACCGGGCGTTTCTGTCCGAAGCCAAACAAACGGACGCCCCTTGGAATATAAACCGTATCCCGAATCTGATACCTTCCTTCCGGCAGCATAACGATTCCGCAGCCATACCTCTTTTTTACCTGGCAAAGAGCCTCCTGCAGTACCTCCGTAATATCCGGCAGCTCCTCTGTGCCTCCCGCTGCCTCTCCTACCGGCACGACCAGCACCCGTTCATCCTCAAAAGCATTTTGATAGATGGATTTTCCTGCTGTAAATCTCATATTCCCGCCTCCTTTTTAAAATTCATCACCAGTCTGATGTCCTCCGGAAAACATCCGCAGGCATACAGCACCTCTTCTGCCGCTTTTCTCCAGTCCTTTGGAACCTCTCTGTAATACGCCTCTGCTATCCCGCCCGCGATACAGGCAATGGTATCGCTGTCTCCTCCGATAGCAACCGCCGTGCGGATACAATCCTTAAAACAGACCGTATGCCGAAACGCAAACAATGCCCTTTCTACCGTCTGCTTCGCATCGCATTGGATTAAATCCTCCCATTGCAGCCTGAGCCGCTTCCGTCTGCGATAGCTCCGGTTTTCCTCCTGCAGCCGGTAAAGAGCCTCCTCTCCCTCTGGTATCCAATAACCATACGTTTCCTCTGCGTAGCGGCAGATTTCCTGTTTCCCTTTGCCTTGTCTGGCGAGGAAAACAGACGCTGCCGTCACCTGCGCCGCCTCTACTGCCCTTCTGGAATGATGCGTCCGTTCCGTCGCCAGCTTCGCTACCCAAAGGGTTTCCTCTAACGTCGGGTATAGCCAGCCTGCCGGTACGATCCGCATCGCTCCTCCATTGGAGGTGGCTCTTCTTCTGGCCTTCTTATCCTGCTGCTCTATCCACCCGGTAAACCCTTTTCCATAGCAGGAATGTTTCATCGGCCCGATTCCCTTTGTAAGCGGATATCGTCTGTAATATTCCTGCAGGCTTTCTGCTACGGCATCTCCTAATCCCTCTTTGTCGTTTCTTCCACGGTTTTCTGTTAATGCACGGGCTACTGCCATAGAAAGCACCGAATCGTCCGTCATCCGGAAGCTCCCCCGTATCGTCCGCTGAAACGGCTTTACCTGATGTCTTTTATAGACATTGGCAAATTCATAGGGCGATCCGACCATATCACCAATGATAGCTCCTAACATTGTTTCCCCTTGCCTCCTGTCTGGTTGAAACCTATATTCTTAGTTTTATTGTAATACAAAAAAGCCAAAAACGCTACTCCTTCTATGACACCAGCCATTCTGTTTATGACCTTCTGCCTGGCTGTGCAGATACCTTGATACCCCTTTGCCCAAGGGCTTTTATGTCAGAGGAAGGGTTAAAAAAGTTCTTTTTCAGAATAAAAACAATCTGCCGGACAACGTTTTTTCTCTGTAGTCATCCGGCAGATCGTCTGCTTGTTGGTTGGTATTGCCTTCTTCTGTTATTGATCTTTTTATATAATAGTTATCCCACTCAAAGTTCTCTATGGCAATCTTTGTCTCGGCGCTTCTGTTCCACAAAACATCAAGTCCGACCGCCCTTAGCTCCTCCGCAATTATCTGCCCGATCTCCTCGGCCGTTGGCCGATCCAGGTAATTGCCAAAGGAGAGAAAAAGCGACGTACTGTCTCCGTACAGGATATGCCCCAAATCCTCGCTGGTTACATCCTTACATTCACTGCTGTAAAAGTCCTACCGGCTTTGACATAATCGACTATCATTTCCTCTAATTCATCCGGACAGTCTTCATTCCCCAGTTTTTCTTTCTATTCCATGCAAATATCCTCCTTTACGTCAGCATCATACGATACGCTGCTATACCCCGGCGCGCCTGAAACCAAAAATTGGCGCATTTAAGCCCAAAAGCGGACGCAAGCTTAAAAACGGCATAACCCGTAAGCTATGCCGTTTTAGGAACATCTCCTATCATTCTTTATTTTACTACAAAATTGACGATCCGGCCAGGGACATAAATTTCCTTCACAATATTTCCGGCCAGCTTATCTCCGAGCGCTTCCTTGGCGGCTGCCAGGACGAAGTCCTTATCGGCCTCAATATCAATTCCTACTGTCGCCTTCGTCTTGCCGTTGATCTGAACGGCGATTTCCACCTTTTTCTCCACGGTCTTTGCTTCCTCATACTCCGGCCAGGACGTCTGGTAGAGCCGTCCGCCAAAGCCGAGCATCTCCCAAAGCTCCTCGGTCATATGTGGCGCTACCGGATTTAACAGTGTCAGCAGCGTTTTGTATTCGCCCCTTGTCACCTGATTTTCCTTGTAAAAATCATTGATGAGAGCCATCATAGCGGCGATGGCGGTATTGTACTTTAATGCCTCGTAATCCTGAGAAACCTTTTTGATCGTCTGATGCAGCTTGGTTTCCAGCTTGTCGGAATATCCTTCCTCCTCCGTCAGCATATCCTGCAGCTTCCATACCCGGTCTAAGAACCGGCGGCAGCCGCGTACGCCCTCTGCACTCCAGGAGGCCGACAAATCGAAGGCTCCGATAAACATTTCATAGGTGCGGAGGGTATCAGCGCCATATTCGGCCACGATATCATCCGGGTTGACAACGTTTCCGCGAGATTTGCTCATCTTCTCGCCGTTTTCGCCTAAAATCATTCCATGGGACGTCCGCTTCTGGTATGGCTCCGGACAAGGCACGACCTGGTTGTCATAGAGGAAACGATGCCAGAACCTGGAATACAGAAGGTGAAGCGTCGTATGCTCCATGCCGCCGTTGTACCAGTCTACCGGAAGCCAGTAATCCAGTGCCTCCTGACTGGCCAGTGCCTGGTCGTTGTGCGGATCGGTATAACGCAGGAAATACCAGGAGGAGCCTGCCCACTGCGGCATCGTATCCGTCTCCCGTTTGGCCGGACCGCCGCAGCATGGACAGGTCGTATTGACCCAGTCTGTCATAGCGGCTAACGGAGACTCTCCGTTGTCGGTCGGCATATAGCTGTCTACCTCCGGCAGTTCTAACGGCAGCTCGCTCTCGGAAAGCGGCACGTAGCCGCATTTCTCACACTGCACAATCGGGATCGGCTCGCCCCAGTACCGCTGTCTGGAAAATACCCAGTCACGCAGCTTGTAGTTCACCTTCCGGTGGCCGACGCTCTGTTCTGCCAGCCAGTCGATGATCGCCCTTTTCGCCTCCGCTACCTCCATGCCATCTAAGAAGCCGGAATTTACCATTTTTCCGGTGGCCACATCCGTAAAGGCTGCTTCCTGGACGTCTACGTTTTCTCCGTCTACGACCTGGATGATCGGCAGGCCGAATTTCTTGGCAAATTCCCAGTCTCTCTCATCGTGCGCCGGAACAGCCATAATCGCCCCGGTGCCGTAGCTCATCAGGACGTAATCCGAAATCCAGATCGGAATCTCCTTGCCGTTGACCGGATCGATAGCGGACAGCCCGTCAATCTGTACACCGGTCTTTTCCTTGGCCAGCTCGGTTCGTTCAAAATCGGACTTTCTGGCAGCCATCTCCCGGTACGCCATAATTTCGTCCCAGTTGCGGATTTCATCCTTGTATTTTTCAATATACGGATGCTCTGGGGAAACGACCATATACGTAGCGCCAAAGAGCGTATCCGGCCGGGTCGTATAGACGACCAGCTTATCCTCCTTATCCTTTAAGGAGAACTCTACCTCTGCACCCTCGCTTCTGCCAATCCAGTTAATCTGGGAGGTTTTTACCTTTTCGATATAATCAACGTCCTTTAGCCCCTCTAACAGCTTTTCCGCATAGTCGGTAATCTTTAGCATCCACTGGCTCTTGACCTTCCGCACGACCGGGCTGCCGCAGCGCTCGCAGACGCCGTTTACGACCTCTTCGTTGGCCAGACCGACCTTGCAGGACGTACACCAGTTGATCGGCATTTCCGATTTGTAGGCCAATCCTGCCTGAAAGAGCTTGAGGAAAATCCACTGTGTCCACTTATAATAAGTCGGATCGGTCGTGTTGACCTCCCTGTCCCAGTCAAAGGAATAGCCCAGGGAATGAAGCTGGTCTTTAAAATGTTTGACATTGTTTTCGGTTACTACCTTTGGGTGGATCTTGTTTTTGATCGCATAGTTTTCCGTCGGCAGGCCAAAGGCATCCCAGCCCATCGGATATAATACGTTATAGCCCTGCATCCGGCGCTTTCTGGCTACGATGTCCAGAGCCGTATACGGCCTTGGATGACCGACATGAAGCCCCTGCCCGGACGGATACGGAAACTCTACCAGGGCATAGTACTTTGGCTTGCTGTAGTCATCGGTTGCGGCAAAGGCCTTTTCTACATCCCAAATCCCCTGCCATTTCTTTTCGATCTGCTTTGGATCATACGGTTTACTCACTCTACTCATAATTCTTTCCTCTCTTATTTTAGTTCCGTACCCTCCCTCCCAAAGCACTTTTCCGTAGCTTCATTTTCGGTTGCAAAGAAACGCGCCCAAAAATCAAGCTGTGCCTTGTCTGGTCGGGTACTGTTTGAGCCGGACAAAGTCCGGCTTAGTCTCGCAACAAAGAAAAGCCTTCCGCCTCTACTGCTAGAGACGAAAGGCTGTCACCCTCCGCGGTACCACTCTGCTTTACTGCGCCGCCTGTCCGGCGGCTGCAATACCCTTTTTGAAAACCAACATTTCCCTTTTCTGTAACGGGAAATCCCGTCCTCATCTACTAAAGACCGCGGCCTGTGTTCTGCCTCGCCCGCCTCGTTGGAATCGGATGCTCCGAAGCCAGTTCAGACATTTGCCCTGCTGCCTCGCACCGCCCGGCAGCTCTCTGGAAAAAGCCTCCTGTCCTACTACTCTTCCTCTGCGCGTTTGTTCCTTTTCTGTTTTTAGAGCCTTACTTTAGAGCATTTTAACGCACCTTTTCCGATTCGTCAAGTAATTTTTTATTTTTCTTGCTCCGCGGCCTTTTTGATACAGGCAATCGCATTTAAGCTGCGCGGATAACCGATATAAGGCAGACACTGGGAAACCACGCGCAGTGACATCCTCCCCCACCTAAAGAGGTAGGGGCTTCCTTTTGCATCCTGCAAACAGTCGGTTCTCGTTCGATCATACCAATGTACGAAGCATAAGCGAGCTATCCCCGTGTGTCCCACGGTTCTATGGTTCGGTTATACCGTCACTAACCGCATTCTGGACACTCCCATTCCCTGACCGCAAGATGTTTCGTCGCACTATTTTGATATCCAC